>JAUYJO010000096.1 GCA_030700315.1 Gallionella sp. | reverse complement strand
TCCACCGAAGGCCGCCACGACCCCTGCGTCGGCATCCGCGCCACGCCGATTGCCGAAGCGATGATGGCTCTGGTGTTGATCGACCATGCGTTGCGGCAGCGGGGACAGAATGGGGATGTGGTTTGCGGGACGCCGAAGATTTAGTTCGCAGGCGTTATCCGCCGGGTTTGAGTGAATTTTAACCATGCGGTAAAACTTGCTACGCCCCTTGTCATGTCGGTCGCTGATGTTTACTTGGGCAGATGATGAACCGGCTATAATCCGAGCATGAGCGGCTTGCTGATGACTGATTATTTCAAGAATGACGTGCTGGCAAAACGCACGTACATTCGTTTGGAATGGTGCCAAGCGGCTATTACTTCACCAGTGTATAAAGAAACACAGCCAGAAGATGGCAGAATTCGCCATTGGATATTTGTCCCCGAACTTGGCAAGTTTTTGAGGGTGGTTACGCTGGCAGATGGTATAACATTGTACAACGCCTTTCCTGACCGGAGATTCAAGCCATGAGACTCAGTTATGACGTAGCGACCGACTCCCTGTACATCCACCTGACGGATATTCCAGCGGTAGATTCCGACGAAGTCGTGGAGGGTGTTGTGCTGGATTATGCCAAGGATGGCGCGTTGGTCGGCATCGACGTACAACATGCCAGCCGCAAGGCAGACATTCGCCATCTGGCAATAAACCACCTGCCCTTTTCTGAATTAGAAGCGGCCTGATATTTCTGTGTAATGCTTTTGCCAAAGCGCTGGGCATACCCGCTAACCGGGCGCTGCGATTCTCAACGAACACTGTAAAGCCCGAAGATGCTGGCCGCCTGACTTGCCGTATTGATCGCTTGAGGAAATAAAATGGAAAATGATTTGGAAAACTCGAACACGGAACCTTTTATTCATACGCGGCGCCTTCGCGGGCAGAATGGGGACGTGGTTTGCGGGACACCGAAGATTCGGTGAAATGTGAAAGACATTTGGCGCAATATAATTGCGCCCTGCGTGGGCTACTCATGGCCGCTATCGTGAAGGAGAAATGATGGAACGCATTGTGAATTTGCATATTGAGAAGTTGCCGGAAGGGCTATATCTGGCTACCTCCGATGAGGTGCAGGGGCTGATCGCCCAAGGGCGTACAATTCAGGAGACGATCGAGATCGCACAGGATGTGTCCAAGCGATTGATCGAGGCTCAGGAAGCGCGCCACATGGAACGACTGCTGCCGCAGGTGGCGGAATCTTTCGATTATCCGATGATCGTAAATGCTTGGTGGGGCGGCTGGCTTTATCTGTGCTTGAGAAACTCATCAAGTGCAAGGCCGATGTCTTTGGCAATTTGACGGAGTAAGATCGGGGAGATGTCACGGCCTTTATGGAATGGAACCGTTGTGCAGTGCCCTGCTGTATCGCGGAATTGTTTGTGTGATCCACGTTGGCGAATTTCAGTGAAGCCGAGTTTGATGAGAATGGCTATGACTTCATTGGGCTTGAGGACGGGGATATTGCCCATGATTCAAGCGACAGCGACATTTTGAACCCCGACAAACTCGGATTCCAGCACAGGTTCGCCATCCTCCAGAAGCATTGTGATGACATCGTGCAGGTTGTGATTAACCTCGTCCAGCGTTTCCCCTTGGGAATGAGCGCCGGGAAAACCTGGGACAAAACCAACGAACAGGCCAGTTTGTGGACACCGTTCAATTACCGCTGAATAGACTTTCATGGCGGACTCCAAAATACATTAGGAGCCGTGATTATCATTCTATGCCTTGCAATAAGCAACCGCTGATGCACAACGTAAAATCAGGGGCAGCGCGCTATTTCGCCGTCCCTCTTGACTGCCGGTTTTGGCATTTGATTCAGATTGCCTCGGATTTTTCAATTTTAGCCTTTCGCTCCAGAAGCTCTGCCAGTTTTTTCTTCGCTTCGGCGATCTCTTGGTTAACCTTGCGCAATTCTGTTTTGTTTTTTCTACTCTCCAGATAATTAGAGCCAAGCTCTTCAGCAATGTACCTTTCAAGCTGGCTCTTCAGGATTCTGAGATATGGGTTGCCCCATATTGCCCCTTCTCGATATTCAAGTTTGCCGGATTGAATACCATTCACGATGAAGTCTCGGCTCACGCCATATTCTTTGTGAGCCGTTGCATCGCTCAGGGTAGCCCCTTTTTTTGTCCACTCACCGAATTCCGCCATATCACCCCCTCAATGCCCAATGTTCAAATTGAGGGGCTACGCGCTTTTGCGCAGCCCCGCTTGAGCGTAGGGTAGGCTTTTAATGCGAGCCTGGCCCCTTTAATTTTCCCCTTGAAGGGGAAGGGACGATAGCTCCACCCGATTTTTGGGGGTGATGGGAAGTATGTCGATTTGTGCAGCATCTGGTGTTTTTACGCTTAAGTTAGTGCCATTGGGCTCTGGCACTTTGATTCCAGGCGTCACACACACCTGACCCTGATAAATGAACGGCGTAGTGTCATGATCGATGGCATAATTTGTCAATTCTGGCAACAGCTATGTACATGTTGCAAGGCAAAGCCAAGGGGGAATGTTGATGTCAATCGCCGAACAAATTTATGAAGTCGCCAAACCGCTGCCGGAACCTCTGGCGCTGGAAGCATTGCACTACATCGAATACCTGAGCAGCAAGGCAGCGGATCGCGCCGAAATAACCGACCTGACACGCGCGCAAGAAACCGTGATGAAACACGTCTGGGACAATCAAGAAGACGAGGTCTGGAATGATGTTAAAACCCTCTGACCTCGTTCAAATTCCGTTTCCATTTTCCGATCTCGCCCACCAAAAACGCCGCCCGGTATTGCTGCTTACCGCCCCGGATGTTTTTGGCGATTTTCTGGCCGTGGCAATTACATCGCAGCCGGGGCATGACGATGCCATTCCGCTGCAAGACGACGACATCACCCAAGGTCGCTTGCCGAAAGCAAGCTGGGTGCGCGCCACGAGACTATTCTCCCTGAATCGAGGCGCTGTCATTCTTAAATTGGGCAATCTCAAACCCGAGGCGTTCGAGCGCATCCACGGAGAAATCTGCGTGAGGCTGGACTGTAAACTTCGTAGTTGATGGATGTTGAAACCTTAACTGCACGGTTTACGTAAGTTGAAAAACAAATCGAACCTGACCCCTATGGCATTGATCGCCAATCCGCTCACGGACAGCAACCCCATACCGATATATGGCAGGAGATGTCGGTTGCGAGCACTTTGTCCATTAACCTGACAAATTAATTTGCCACCGATTCATCAGTTTGACAGGTTGAATTGACCAAGCCAATTTGGCTATGACGTTTTGCTTATGCCTCGCTTTATGGAGCACTAAAATCTGCTATCTTTCGTCTTGGGTGAGGTGGGTTTTGGTTTGGCGATTGAAGGGGCTGGATAGCAACGCTTCTCACCCGCCTTCCCCCACCGTTACTCAATGATGTACTGAAGTTCCCAGGATAAATACATGGCCCTCGTCATTCTCTTCAGTCTGCTCGGCAGCGTCGGCGCCATCATTGGTGCCGCGCTGCTGCTGGCTTTTCCTGACGCACTGCGACAAAAGCTGTTGCCCTGCCTGCTGTCCTATGCCACAGGCACCCTGCTGGGTGCAGCCTTTCTGGGCATGATCCCGAAAGCACTGGAAAAGGCACCGGCGCTGGCCATTTCCGGAACGGTACTGGCCGGACTCATCGCCTTTTTCATTCTGGAGAAACTGGTCATCTGGCGCCATTGCCATGATGAAGATTGCGAGGAGCACAGCCATCAGGGCGGGACGCTGATCCTGGTGGGTGATGCCTTTCATAATTTCGTCGATGGGGTGGTGATTGCCGCCGCCTTTCTGACCTCCCCCGCGCTTGGCGTGGCGACGGCGCTGGCCGTCATCGCCCACGAGATCCCTCAGGAACTGGGCGATTTCGCCATCCTGCTGCATAGCGGCTTGTCCAAGGCACGGGCATTCGCCTACAACCTGCTGTCCTCGCTCGCCACCCTGCCTGGAGCCGTCATCGGCTGGTTCTGGCTGGCAGAGGTACGCCAGGCTATTCCCTACGTGCTGGCCATTTCTGCCGCCAGCTTCATCTACATTGCCGTGGCCGACCTGGTGCCGGGGCTGCATCGTCGCACCGGCGCCAGAGCGGTCATCAGCCAGACGCTACTGATCCTGGCGGGTATAGCCACCATCGCTTTTTTCCGTTTCGGACACTGACAGATCATGGAAATCACTTTCGGTCCCGTCCCCTCCCGCCGTCTCGGCCGCAGCCTGGGGATTAACAACATCCCGCCCAAGCATTGCAGCTACTCGTGCATCTATTGCCAGGTTGGCCCCACGGCCGCCCAGGAAATCACTCCGCGCGTTTTCTACTCACCAGAAACGATAGTTCGTGAGGTCAGCCTGCGCCTCGAGGCGGTACGCGTCCAAGGCGAGACAGTGGATTACCTCACCTTCGTGCCGGACGGCGAACCCACGCTGGATGTCCATTTGGGCGAGTCCATCGACGCACTGCCTGCCCATCGCGGTGATCAGCAATGCCTCGCTGATCTGGCGACCGGCGGTGCGCGAGGTACTGGGCCGGGCCGACTGGGTCAGTGTCAAAGTGGACAGCGTCGACGAGGCCACCTGGCGGCGCATCAACCAGCCGCACCCGGATTTGAAGCTACCCGACATCCTCGACGGCATCCGCACCTTCGCAGCGAGTTATCGCGGCACCCTGACCAGCGAAACCCTGCTGGTGGCGGGTATCAACGATGATGCAGCGGGAGTCGAGGCGGTGGCGCGCTTCATTGCCGAGGCCGGCATCCGCCTGGCCTATCTGGCCATTCCTCACCGGCCGCCCGCCGATTCGAAAGTGGCCTGTCCGGACGAGGCAACGGTGACACGCGCCTGGCACACCCTGGCACAACGGGTGACTCAGGTGGAACTGCTCACCGCCTACGAGGGTGACGCCTTTCCGCCACTGGACGATCCGCGCGGACAACTGCTTGCCGTCACTGCCGTGCACCCCATGCGCGAGTCGGCTGTGCAAGCCCTGCTGGCGCACGCCGGCCTGGACATGGCGCTGGCGCAGGAGCTGGTGGACAGCGGCAAGCTGCGACAAATCAGCCACGGCGGCGAAGTCTTCTACGTCCGGCGCCTGCGCCGGAATTGAAACCATGCGAGCGCCACTCATCCCCTCCCTAAACAAGGCCCTGCGAGCGTTCGAAAATATGCTGCCCATGCTACTCGGCATGCTGCTGCTGACCAGCCTGGTGTTCACCCTATTGCCCAAAGGGAGCTTGCACTGCCATTGGTACCGGAGTCGATTTCTTTTCTTCACACCTTGCAATCCTCCTCACTGAACCACCTGCTGCGGGTAGCCAGCCAAGCTGATACGCGAACGATGGGTGCATCCTTGCGCCCTTGTCAGGGGTTATTTCTTTGCACACTTTTGAGTTCAAGTGGCTGACAATGCAAGCCCGGAATGTTGCTGAACCGCTGGTCGTTAGTAAGCAAGACGGCATCGAAATGAATGGCGCAGGCGGCGATGAGCGCGTCGGGCAGTTTTAGACGGTGTTCGCGGCGCAGAGTGATGGTGGTTTCACGGATGGGCGCATCGAGTTCGATGCGGTGCATGGTGGCCAACAAGTCGCGACAATCACCTTCGGTTTGCGGCCGCATCTTCGGCCATGAAAGCAGTTCGATTTCAGTGATGACCGAGTAGCCGTATTGCCCTGACGGAAAGGGCTGCACCAGACGATTGTCAAGCAGATAAATCAGTGCGTTGGTGTCGGGGACGTATCTCATGTCCACTCGCTATCGCGTATACGGCGTTGGTAGGCGACGGCATCTTCATCGAATTGCAGCGCGCCCTGGAAACGCGCAAGGTCTTGCACCGGGTCAAGAATGGGCCAACTAACGGCAAGGGAGACCGCATTGGATTTAGTGGCTAGGTATTCCACAAAATCGAGCACCTCTGCCTTGCGGCGCTCGTCCAACCGATGAAGGTGTTCAAGAATGCTGGTTTCTATGGCGGTGTTCACGGCGTTCTCCTTCAGTTCAAAATCGCGACGACATTTTGTATAAACAAACGGGGTAACTACTCAGGTGCTGCCGCTTTTCTCCTTCCCCCTGGAAGGGGGAAGGGACTCATTGTAACCCCAAGTACCGGAGTCGATTTCTTTCCTGCCATCCTGTTATTGCTCCACCCCAATCAGGGAAATCAAAGGGGCCAAGTTCAATTGATTTACTACACTGCCTGCCATGCCCCGCCGCCCCCGCATCCATCTCGCCGGACTGCCCCTGCACATCGTTCAGCGTGAGCACAACCGCGACGCATGCTTCTTCGCCGAAGAGGGCTACCACGCCAACGAAACACCGATGCAGCCGAATTGGTGTAGTGTTGTAACCTGAAAAAACCAACAAAGGAGAACACCATGCAACTCGACGACCGTAGCCTGGACATTATTTTCCGTGAAGCACACACCCACAGCGTCTGGCTGGACAAGCCGGTCAGCGACGCGCTGCTGCACCAGATTTACGACCTGATGAAATGGGCGCCGACCAGCGCCAACTGCTGTCCGGCGCGCTTCGTGTTCGTGCGCAGCGCGGAGGCGAAGCGGCGTCTGCTACCGTTGATGGCGCCGGGCAACGTGGAAAAGACGCGCACCGCGCCGGTGACGGTCATCGTCGGCTACGATATGGAATTTTACGAAAAGCTGCCGAAGCTGTATCCGCCAGCCGATGCGCGTTCATGGTTCGCAGGCAACCAGCCGCTGATCGACGCGACCGCGTTCCGCAACGGCTCGTTGCAGGGCGCTTATCTGCTGCTTGCCGCCCGCGCGCTCGGGCTCGACGCGGGGCCGATGTCCGGCTTCGACAACGAGAAAGTGGACCAGGAATTTTTTGCGGGCACCAAGGTTAAATCCAACTTCGTGATCAACCTCGGCTACGGCGACAGCAGCAAACTGTTCCCGCGCAGCCCGCGCCTGCCGTTCGAGGAAGCGGCGCAGATTTTATAATCAGTCTGGCGGATACCGCCTTCAAAAATTCTCCGGCCATTTGCGTGAGCTGTGAACAATGCCGAGTATCTGTATTTCGTCGTTCTTGATACGGTAGGCGATGATATACGGATAGCGCCCATGCACTTGCTCGCGTGTTCCTTCAACTTGACCCGGTCTGCCGATATGCGGGTGTTCGGTGAGAGTCTGTGCTTTCTTTTGCAGTGCCGTGATGACACGGCGCGCAGCAACAGGGTTTTCGCGGGCGATGTACTCGAAGATCAACTGCAGGTCATGGTAGGCGCTGGCGAGGTAGCGCAGGCGCATTAGTCTGGTTCGCTGTGCGTGAGGAAGAATTTCTCCATTTCTTCTTCCGTTGCAAATTGACCCGCATCCGCTTCGGCGACACGCTGTTTTAATTTCTTGATGTAAAGTTGGGTGCGTTGCAAATAGGATTCCAGCGCCTCATTCACCAGCTCCGATTCACTGCGATGCATTTCAGTTGCGAGGCTACCTAGTTGTGTCTTCAGGTCTGGCCTGATTGCCACTATTGCATTCATCTCCAAGCCCCTCTTAAATTGATTTCGTCCGGCTAGTTTATATCAGCAAACGCAGGATAGCTATCACCAAGCTCGACCCAACGGAATCTATCCAACCCGCCGATACAGCCGGTAATGCTCGCCCTTGTCGCCCTTGCGGCTGCCTTCCCAGATTTTCTTCCAGCGCGTTTCGTCGAGCAGTGGCTTGGATAGCCGGTCACCCTGGATCAGGCGCAGGTCACAGTGTTCGTTGCGGTCGGGTTGCGTGATGAGGCCGCCGAAATAATGCAGCATGGCGCGCTGCCCGTCGCCGAGGTAATCGCGCCCGATGCACCGGTAATGCTGCGGCATCGCCTGCTTCAGCGAGGCGACCATGCCGCGGTAGCTCTTGCCGCTGTCCAGCCACGGCAGCCACAGCGTCATCGCGAGTATCCACACCAGCGTGATGCCGGTCGCCCAGTTGGTCACCGCGCGGCGCATTGAGCGGCCGACACGCCACACCAGCACCAACCACAGCACGGTGGCAAGGATGGCGATGACAAACGGCGCGGTGTGGAACTCCGGCTCGAAGCCCGGCTGGTAGTCCTTCAGCCAGAGCGTGATCTTGGCGTGGTTGTCGAGCAGCAGACCCGCCCAGCCCCACCACATCGCGATGGCAAACAGCGCGAAGGTCGTCAAGCCGAACCAATCCAGCGCGTTGGCCGCGCCGCGTTTCAGCGACGACAGCGATGCGGTCGCGAGCAGGGCGATCGGCAGCAGCATCGGCAGCGCGAACACTTCTTTGATGTGCGGCACGAGACTGAGCGTGACGAACATCACGCCGAATGCGATTAGCGGCAGATGCAGATCGTCGCGTTGCGCGAGGCGCTTGCGCGATTGCCAGATCGTCCAGGCCGCGAGCGGCAGGGCGGGCCACGCGATCCACGGCAAATTTTTCAGGTAGTAGAACGATTCACGGTTCGGCCCGCTTTTGGCGTAATCCAGCCAATGGCCGATGTTGTGCGCCCATGCCCAGTCGGCGAACAAGCGCGGGGAATGTTGATACAACAGCAGCGGCCAGATGATGAGCCACGGCAGCGCGCACAAGGCGGCGATGCCCAGGCTGGAAAAATAATTGCGCACCCGCCAATTCTGGAACAGCGCGGGCAGCAGCGCGGCGATGAACACGAATAACACCGGCGAGATAAAGCCCTTGGCCATGAAGCCGATGCCGATGCCGGTGCCCATCAGCAGGCCGGCGCGCACCGCACGCTCCTGGCTCAGGGTGAAGCCGTACAGCAGCATCGCGCACCCGGCGAGCAGCACGAGATCGGTGATCATCTGGTGCGAACGCACCAGCATGCCGACGCAGCCGAGCAGGATGATCGCCGCCGCCCAGCCGCGATTTTCGCCGTACAGCTTGCGCCCGGCGAGGCCGGTGAACAGCAGGGTCAACGCGATGTAGAAACCGCTGGCGAGGCGCGCGCCGTCGTGCAGCGGCAGCAGCGGGGAGAACAGTTTGGCGAACAGCGCGGCGGTCCAGTAGAACAGCGGCGGTTTGTCCATGAACGGCTCACCCGCCAGAGTGGGAACCAGCCAGTCGCCGCTTTGCAGTATCGAGTAAATCAGCCCGAAGCTGGTCGCCTCGTCCGGCTTCCACGGGTCGTGTCCGACCAGCCCCGTGCCCAGCCAGATCAAGCACAGCAGCCCGAGCAGCACCGCCTTGCCGGGGGTGATCGGGTGCGGGTCGGTGGGTTTGATGAAGTACATTGCCTGGTTACCTGAAGCTGCCACTCAGGCCACAGAAATGACGAAGGCTCGCTATCGTCTTTTTCCAATATTCTCTGCGGCAAATTTCGCGGCCATGAAGCCTGCTGAATCAGGCTCTAATTATTATCATCGCTGTCCGGGCCCTGTTCCTTGGCGAACAGGACGGCGGCCTTCACCCGCGAAGACAGGTTGAGTTTGTTCAATATATGGCGGACATGCTGTTTTACCGTGTCATAGCTGATATGCAACTCCAGCGCGATCGCCTTGTTGCTCTCGCCGCGCGACAACAACTGCAATATTTCGCGTTCGCGGTCGGTGAGCAGCTTGAGCGAATTTTTGGTTTCCTGGCCGGGCTGGTCGCCGCGCAGCATTTCGATCATCTTGACCGTCAGGGTCGGCGCGACCACCAGTTCGCCGGCGGCAACGCGGCGGATCGCGTCGACGACATCTTCCGGCGCCATGTCCTTGAGCAGGTAGCCGCGCACGCCTGCGCGGATCGCGTTCCCCAGATCCACCTCCGAATCGCTCATGGTCAGCATCACGGCGGGGACGGTGCAACCTTCCTTGCGCAACTGTTCCAGCATCGCCAGCCCGTCCATGGGTTTCATGCGCAGGTCGATGACCAGCAGATCGGGTTGCTCGTTCAGCAGGGGGCGCAGCTCGTCAAGGGTGCCTACCGCACCCAGCACGTTGAAATCGTAGCAGTTTGTGAGCAACTCGCTCAGTCCGCGCCGGCACAGTCCCTGGTCGTCCACCAATACGATTTTCAGCTTGTCAGTCATGCACCGTTCTCCAGTTTGTTCCCGGTTCCGGGAAAAATAATTGTACGCATGTTCCCAGCCCCTTCGCGCTTTCCAGCCTGATTTCGCCGCCGATGCGCTGCGCGCGTTCGCGCATGATGATGATCCCGTAATGCCCTTCTACCTGCGAGAAGGTTCCGACGCCGTTGTCTTCCACCGCGAATACGTAATAGCCGCACAGGCGATCGACGATCAGGCGCGCATGGCTGGCGCTGGAATGCTGGGCGATGTTGGAAAGCGCCTCGCGCACGATGTTGAAAACCTGTATCTCATGCTCCAGCGGCAGGTCGAGATCGGCGATGCGAATCAGGCAATCCAGCACGATACCATGCTGCCGTCGAAACTGTTCGGCCAGCGTTTGCAGGGCATGCAACAGCCCTGCCGGGTCCATTTCGCTGCGAAAATCGGTGATTAACGCGCGCACCGCCTTCTGGCTGATCTCCAGCGCCTCGTCGATGTCGCCCGCATATTTGGCCGCCATCGCCCCGTTGCTGTTGCGCACCGCATCGCTCAGCAGCGTGGTGTTCATGCGCGCATAGTTCAGCGTCTGCGCCAGCGAATCATGGATCTCGTTGGCGATGGTTTGTCGTTCCATCAACAGCTCCGCGCGTTTCATTTCGCGACCGGCCTTGATGTGCTCGATCAGGCCGCTCAGCAGCTCTGCAAAGCTGACCGCCATGTTGGCCGCATTGCCGGAGGGTGATTGCGGCGTATCGAAAAACAGGGTGAAAACACCGAGCAGGGTTTCGGGCGATTTGCGGCTTTTCAGCGGGATGGAAATCACCGAGCGAAACTGCCGGTGCGGCTGGCTACCGTGCCGCGTTTCGCAGAATTCGGTGTCGGCAACGCAAAGACCGAGCCTGAAGGAATCTTTACCGCAATCTTCGCAGGCCAGTTCCACGATGCGCTCGGCTTCCAGTTCTTCCCCGGTCAACCCGACCGCGCTGATGACTTGCAAGGTCTGCGCGTCGGGCAGAAGGACGCGCACCACGCCGGCCCTGGCATGTGTGAAGCACAGCGCGGTATCCAGATAACTGTTCAGCAACGCATTGAGCTCGCCGGCACGGGGTTCCTGCGGCGCATCGCAATCCGCACCGCCGTTCATGCAGGAAAGCGCGAACTCGGGGTCGCGCGTCCAGAAAAACGCGGTATTGTCTGTTTTGTCCGCACACTCCATTATTTTGCTCATCGCATCGGTTTGTTTATCGCGTTCGACAAATGCATCCGGCAACCTGATGCCGCGTGTTGGGTTATGAAGCGTTCCTTGCCTGAAACTACCCGTGCCCGAATGCCTGTGCCCTAAATCGACTCGGATTCTACCATGCCAACCCATTAGGGTTATACGTGGCGTTACCCGATGTGATTATAGACACCCGGCACGCGAATTCTGTCTAATGCGGCGAAGTCTCCACGATAACGCGCTAATAAAAAAACCCGCGATAAAGAAATTATAAAGACATGAAAATCTGCATCGTTTCCGACAGCCATGACCGCGCACCTCCGCTGACGGCAGCGATTATGGAAGCTCAGGCTTGCGGGGCGCAGGCCGTGATTCACTGCGGCGACCTGATCGGCGTCAATACCTTGCGCGCTTCCATCAAGCTTGAAATTCCGATCCATGCGGTGCATGGCAACAATATCGGCGATGTCGCGGCGCTATACCGCATGATGGAAAAAACCGCCGGCCTGTTCACCTACCACGGGCAGGAAGCGGTGCTGGAACTCGGCGGGCGCAGGATATTCGTCACCCATATGCCGCATCACGGTCAGGCTTTTGCGTGTACCGGCGACTATGATCTGGTCTGCCACGGCCACAGTCACGCCGCCCATATCGGGAAGCAAGCCGATGTCAACGGCGGGCAGTGCTGGCTGGTCAACCCCGGTTCGGTCGCGGGCATCGACGCGCCTGGCGTGGATGCCGTCCCGACCTGGATACTCGGGGACTTGGAGCGGATGAATTTTGAAATACGCACCTTGCAACAATTTAACGGGCATGACAGTAGCCACCCATGATAATGAAACTGTCATGCCTGTTTCCCTCTCCCCAACCCTCCCCCGCAAGCGGGGGAGGGGGGCGAACGGCTCGCTGCGCGAGTATTTAGATATATACCGGAGGTTTGAGTGAACGCTTCTATTGCAACCAACCAGACCATCCTCGTCGTCGGCGGCGGCATCAGCGGCATGACGGCGGCGCTGGAAGCCGCCGAATGCGGCAAACAGGTGATCCTCGTCGAGCGCAACGCCACCCTGGGCGGGCGCACTGCGCTGATGAACCGCTATTTCCCCAAGATGTGTCACCCGACCTGCGGGCTGGAGATCAACCTGCGCCGCCTGAAGGGAAACCGCAACGTGCGCGTGATGACCCTCGCCGAGGTGAGCGGCGTGACCGGGCAGCGCGGCGACTATACGGTGACGCTGAAGCTGATGCCGCGCTATGTCAACGCGAACTGCACCGCCTGCGGTGCCTGCGCCGCTGCGGTCGAAACGGAGATTGCCAACCCTTACGAATATGGCCTGAGCAAGATGCGCGCGGCCTACCTGCCGCACGCGATGGCGTATCCGATGCACTATGTGCTCGATCCCTCGATCATCGGCACGGCGGATGCCGAGAAAGCCAAGGCGGCGTGCAAATACGACGCGATAGACCTCGACATGCAGACCGAAACGGTCGAGCTGAAAGTCGGCGCCATCGTCTGGGCGACCGGCTGGAAGCCTTACGACGCGGCAAAAATCCAGCCCTACGGCTATGGCCGTTTCGCCAACGTGATCACCAGCCTGGAATTCGAGCGGCTCGCCGACCCGCACGGCCCGACCGGCGGCAAGCTGCTGCGCCCCTCCGACGGCAAGGAAGCAAAAAACATCGCCTTCATCCAGTGCGCCGGTTCGCGCGACGAAAACCATCTGCGCCATTGTTCGCGCGTCTGCTGCATGGCTTCGCTGAAGCAGACTCATTACGTGCGCGAGGCGCATGGCGACTCCGGAAAATCGACGATTTACTACATCGACATCCGTGTCATCGACCGGCTCGAAGATTTTTACCAGAAAGCGCTTCAGGATGCGACGGTCAGCTTCGTCAAATCCAAGGTTGCCAGGATCGCCGAGGACAAGGACGGCAACCCGGTGCTGCATGGCGTGGACACCGAGGGCTACCACCGCTACGCCACGGCCCATGACCTGGTCGTGCTGGCGGTCGGCATGGAGCCGGAAACCAACGGCGTCAAGTTGCCGGATGGCCTGTTGCTCGATTCGTCGGGCTTTATCGAAGGCTCGAACGTCCCTGCGGGAAGTGAAGGCATGTTCGGCGCGGGCGCCGCAAGCAGCCCGCTCGACGTGAACCGCTCGGTGCAAAGCGCCACGGCTGCGGCGCTGCGCGCGATCCAGGTGGTGCATAAAACTGCCGCCGCCGAAGCATGTCCTGAGCTTGTCGAAGGGGAGCAAAATAATGGCTGATGAAATTCAAGTAAAGACCGCCGCCTACATCTGCTCGGGCTGCGGCCTGGGCGACAAGCTGGATATCGCGCAACTGGGCAAGATCGCGCAGAAGGAAGGCAAGATGGCGCTGGTGCGCGAACACGCTTTCCTGTGCAACAGCGAAGGCGTGCAGATGATCCGCGATGACATCGAGAAGGAGGGTGTGACGCATGTCTGCATCGCCGCCTGTTCACGCCGCGCCAAGACCGAGGCGTTCTATTTTCCGACGGTAGCGATGACCCGCGCCAACCTGCGCGAGGGCGTGATCTGGGTGGTCGCCGAAGGCGGCGAGCATGACGAAGTGCGCCAGGAAATGGCCGACGACTATGTGCGCATGGGCTGCGCCGAGCTGAAAAAAATCAAGCTGCCGCAAGGCAAGCCGAATGCCGATTTGCAGAAACGCATCCTCGTCGTCGGCGGCGGCATGTCCGGCTTGACTGCCGCATTCGAAGCTGCCGAGGCCGGCTACGAAGTGGTCATCGTCGAGAAGCGGGAGCAGCTTGGCGGCTGGGCCAACAAATTGTGGAAGCGCGTGCCGTTCAAGGCGCCTTATGTCGAACCGCAGAGCACCGGTGTTGCCGAGCTGGCCGCCAAAGTGAGCGCGCACCCGCGCATCAGAGTGCATCTCAATTCGACCGTTGCCGAAACAGCCGGGGCGCCGGGGCGCTTCACCGTCAAGGTCGCGCAGGAATCCGGCGCGGTCACGGAAGAAATGATCGGCGCGATTATTCAGGCGACCGGCTTCAACACTTACGACATCGCCAAGTTGCCCGAGCTGGGCGGCGGGCAGGCCAACGTCGTGGATCAGGCGGGCCTCGAAGCCTTGGCGCAAGCCGCCAACGGCGGCGCTCTGAAACGCGTCGACGGCAAGGAAATAAAATCCGTGGTGTTCCTGCAATGCGCGGGGCAGCGCGACGAAACCGGCACACATCTGCCTTACTGTTCCGGCCACTGCTGCGCCACCAGCATCAAGCAGGCGATGTATTTCAAGGACGCCAATCCCGAAACCGATACCGTGGTGATGTACACCGATTTGCGCGTGCCGGGCATGGGCGAGGATTTTTACCGCAGCGCCCAGAACAAGGGCGTCATCTTCACCAAGGGCAAAGCCACTGGGGTTGAGGCTGCGGGGAATGGGTGCAAGGTAAATTTTAGAGATTTGATTCTCGACGAAGAGACTGCGCTGGAAGCCGACCTGGTCGTGCTGGCCACCGGGCAGGTGCCGAATGCGGGGGTGAATCTCGAATCCTGGGACAAGGCCGTTACCGAAGCCGATGGCGGCTCGGAAGCAGGAAAGCAGAACAAATCCGACATGCAGAAAATCTCCATCCTGAACCTGTCCTACCGGCAGGGGCCGGACATGCCGCAGTTCAAGCACGGCTTTGCCGATTCGCATTTCATCTGCTTCCCCTATGAGACGCGCCGCACCGGCATCTACGCCGCCGGCCCGGTGCGCCGCCCGATGGATATGCTGCAAGCGACCGAGGACGCCACCGGCGCGGCGCTCAAGGCGATCCAAGCAGTCGAGAACGCCAGCCTCGGGCGTGCCGCCCACCCGCGCTCGGGCGACCTTTCCTATCCGATCGTGCGACTGGAAGGTTGCACCCAATGCAAACGCTGCACGGTGGAATGTCCGTTCGGCGCGATCGACGAGGACGAGCGGCGCTTCCCGGTATTCAACCAGGAGCGCTGCCGCCGTTGCGGCACCTGCATGGGCGCGTGCCCGGTGCGGGTGATCTCGTTCGAGAATTATTCGGTGGATACCGTCGGCAACCAGATCAAGGCGGTAGAAATTCCGGATGAATTTTCCGAGAAACCGCGCGTACTGATCCTGGCCTGCGAAAACGATGCCTACCCGGCGCTCGATATGGCCGGCCTGTCGCGCACCGTCTACTCGGCGTTTGTGCGCATCATTCCGGTGCGCTGCCTCGGCTCGGTCAACACGATCTGGATCACCGACGCACTGAACTCGGGCTACGACGGCGTGATGATGATGGGCTGCAAGAAGGGCGACGATTACCAGTGCCATTTCGTCAAGGGCTCGGAACTGGCCGGTTACCGCATGAGCAAAATCGGCGACACGCTGACCCAGATGAGCCTGGAACCGGAGCGCGTGGCAAGCTTCGAAGTGGCAATCACCGATAACGAGCGTGTCGCCAAGTTCATCAACGATTATGTTGCGCAGTTGGTGGAGATGGGGCCGTCGCCGATGAAGGGATTTGGTTAAGGAGAAAAGCCATGAGCGAACAAAATCAATTGGCCGTAGGGCGGATGAGCGTAGCGTTATCCGCCGAATGGGATTCATACGGCGGAAGGCGCTACGCTTTTCCGCCCTACATGCTGAGCTTCGGCTAAGGAGCAAATATGAGCGATCACAATCAACAAGCCGTCGCGCGCTATCACAACGACTTCCTGAAGGAGGTCGAAAATCATGTCGAAGATGGCGAGTGGGTCAAGATGTGCATGCAGTGTGGCGTGTGTGCGGGTTCATGTCCGCTGGGCGACGCCTGGCAGCACACCCCGCAAAAACTGTTCATGATGATTCGCGCCGGCAAGCGCGAAGAGGTGCTGACCTCCGATTCGATGTGGATGTGCACGTCCTGCTACAACTGCATCGTGCGCTGCCCGCGCAAACTTCCGATCACCCACATCATGCACGGGCTGGCGAGCTACGCGCACCGTCTGAACCTCGCGCCGAAAGGCCAGCCCACGCGCGAGATCGCCATCCTGTTCTGGAAGAATCTCGCCAAAACCGGGCGCGTCAACGAATTGAAATTCTCGCTGGCGATGTATTTCAAGGACGGCTTCGTCCAGGGCATCAAAAATGCGCTGGCGATGCAGGGAGTCGGCCTCGGCTTGGTGAAAGCCAAACGGCTCAACCCGATGGAGCTGTTCGGCGGGCACAAGTGCAAGGATACTGGTGGCCTGCGCAAGATGATCGCCAAGGCGCGCGAGATCGAAGACCGCAAAAAAGGTTTCACGCAGTGATGTAGGTCGGGTTTCAACCCGACAACTCCTTTGGAGAAAAAGTAATGGCAAAAAAACAATACGCGTTTTACCCCGGCTGCTCCTCGCAAAAGGGCGCGTCGGCTTCCAACTACCTGACCTCGCTCGGCGTGATGTGCAACAAGCTGGATATCCAACTCAACGAAATTCCGGACTGGAACTGCTGCGGCGCGTCCATCGGCTACGCCGAAGGCGGCGAATTGCCGCGTTTGGCGATCAGCGCGCGCAACCTCGCGCTGGTCGAACAGCACCTGCCGGGACAGGACATGGTGTCGGGCTGCCCGGCATGCTGGCTCGCCTCGCGCGAAACGGCGGAGCGGCTCAATCAGCATAGCGACCTGATGGCCGAGACCAATGAGGCGCTCAAGGAAGTCGGACTCAACCTGAAAGGTTCGGTCAAGCCGCGTCACATGGTCGAAGTGCTGATCGAGGACATCGGCTTCGCGGGCATGAAAGACGCGGTGGTCAAGCCGCTCGAAGGGCTGAAGATCGCGGGCTACGTCGGCTGTCAGACCAACCGCCCGTTCGGCATCGCCGGAGAGTCGTTCGAGAACCCGCAGTATCTGGACAGGATGGTCGAGGCGATGGGCGCTGAGGCCATTACCAGCTACGATCAGAAAGTCACCTGCTGCGGCGGCGCGCTGGCCTTCTCGGAGCCGGATAAATCGCAGAAACAGATACGCGACATCGTCGAATCTGCCTACGATCACGGCGCGGAAATGATCGTCACGCCCTGCCAGTTATGCCAGGCCAACGTCGAGATTTATCAGTCCGAGATCAACAAAAAGCAGGGCACCCAGTTCACGATGCCGGTGGTGTATTACTCGCAACTGCTGACGGTGGCCTACGGCGGCTCGACCAAAGAGGCAGGGCTCAACGGTCAGTTGATCCGTGCGGATAAACTAGAGAAGTTGGCGGGCAAGTAGGCGTTGCGCAGGCAGGATTTTCGCAGGTATCGTTGGTCAACCCCCAAGACAAGAGGCAATACATGATACGCACGAACTACAAACCGCTGTCTTCGCGCCCCCTCAAAACTGGCGCCGGCTACCACCGGCCAAGCAGCACCTACAAGCCCGTACAGGCTGACTCTCCGGCCATCGAGGTAATGACCGACTTGCAGAAGTTTGCAATCGCCACCATACCAATTGATGCGACGCTGTCTCAGGCCACGCAAAAAATGGTGGCGCGCGGAGTGAGGCTGTTGCTGGTGAACAATCTTTTCGGCGAGATACTCGGCCTCATCACCGCACGGGACACCATGGGCGAACGCCCGATCAAGCTTATCCAGCAGAACGGTGGAAAACATGGCGACCTGACGGTGCGTGACTGCATGACACCGGCCAGCAAAATTGAGGTGCTTTCGCTTAACGAAGTGCAGCGTGCCGAGGTCGGCCACATCGTTGCCACGCTCAAGAATTCCGGTCGCCAGCACGCGATCGTCGTCGACACCGGCGCAAACGGCGAAGAATTGATTCGCGGTATTTTTTCGATCACACAGATCGGACGCCAGCTCGGCATGACGCTGGAGGTGTTCGATGTCGCCAAGACCTTTGCCGAGATCGAGGCGACATTGGCGGCGTAGCCCGACGATCGAGAAGAGGCTGGCACACCCTTTGTTCTGAACGCTATAATCCCGGCATACAGATCAGATCAAGATTAAGGAGAACGACCATGCAACACCTTACCCCCAAGGAAGCCTTCGACTTCCTGCAAGCCAACCCCGAAGCGGTGTTCATCGACGTGCGCAGCGAAATGGAATACATGTTCGTCGGCCATCCGCGCGGTTCCATCCACATCCCATGGGTGGACGGCCCGGAATGGGAGGTTAACCCGATGTTCGTCGCGCATGTGCGCAAGGCCGCCAGCGTCAACCGCCCGGTATTGCTCATCTGCCGTTCAGGGCGTCGTTCCGCCGAGGCCGGTGAAGCACTGGAAAAAGCCGGGATGCACGATATCTACAACATTGAACACGGCTTCGAAGGCGACCTCGACGGTAACCATCATCGTAATTCGCACAACGGCTGGCGCTTTGAAGGCCTGCCCTGGGCGCAGACGTAATTGCAATCAAACCCCTCCCAACCTCCCTCCTTCTACAAGCTCAGGACAGGCTTGTCAGGGGAGGAGCAGGCTTGTCTCTCCCCCTGACAAGGGGGAGAGCTTGCGAGGGAGCATGGCGGGAGTTTGAAGCTTTAACTATTCAGATTCGGTAACTGCTCAGGTCAAAGTAGTATGCTCGAAAATAGCCACAACGCCAGTCCCTTCCCCCTGTGAGGGGGAAGGTTAGGATGGGGGTGGGAGGGTGGAGTCATCGCAAAGTGTCTTTAATACCCCACCTTTCTACCCCCCTCCCAGCCTTACCCCGGCAAGGGGGAAGGAGAAAAGCGGCAGCACCTGAGTAGTTACGCATAATGAATCTATAGAGGACGCCATGACCGCCATTCCCGATTTCACCGAAGCCGAGCGCAAGGGTGTCAATGCCATCCTGCTGGAGCGTTACGGCAAACTTGTTCCGATTCAGCTTGCCGACAGCGAGCTGCAACTCGGTATTGATCCGGCAGATCTCAGCCTCTGCCCGACAATTTACTGGAACGAACGCGGCGCGCACTTTGTCCTGTGCAAAGTCGGTGAGAGCCGCTACCGCTGCCTGTTCTTCTATTCCGAGGCAGAGCAATTCGGCACAGGCCGAGAGGAATACGACAACCTCGATACCTGCGTCCTCACGCTGCTGCAAGTCCAGTCTGACCATGAGCGCCAGCTCGCCAACATTTCTTCCGGTGCAACGGCAGCCACTCTCAAGAACGACGATTACGACGGGCCGCTGGTGATCTAAAGAAGCGCTCCATGTAGCACCTTACCCCCAAGGAAGACGAATAATCCGCGTTGCCTTAGGGATACAGAAATTACAAACGTACCGTTTGGTCATGAACCTCACGATGATGTAGGTCGGGATTCATCCCGACGGGGTTGGGTTATGCGGCGCTCTGTGGGTATTAACCCCGACCTACGCAACCCGCCCCCGATTCATAAAAGGTACTTTTACAATTTCTGCATCCCTTAGCGGCTAATGCCATACCCATTCAAGCAACAGGTACGCATGCGGGCCGCAAGTCTCCCTCAGCGTTATGCCTTTCCGGCGAGCCGGATTTTGTAGTTCAGCATGGTCAGCAGCAGCACGAGAAGCGCCGCGCCGCCGTTGTGGATCACTGCCAGCGCCAGCGGGAAATCCAGGAAAACCGTGAACACGCCGGTCGCGAACTGAAAAGCGATCAGGATTGCCAGCCAGCGCGCCGTCTTGCGCAAGCCGTCCATTTTGAGCGCTTTGAGCGCAACCCAGGCGACCAGCGCGATGACCGCAAAAGCAAAAATGCGGTGCACCCAGTGAATCGCGGTCAAGGCCGCGAAGGGCAGATATTCGCCGCCGACGGTCATGCCCAGGTCGCGCCACAGCGCAAATCCGTGTTGAAAATCCATCGGCGGCAACAACATGCCCTGGCATAGCGGGAAGTCCTGGCAGGCCAAGGCCGCATAATTGCTGCTGACCCAGCCACCGAGCGCGATCTGGATGGTCAGCAACGCGAGAGCCAACATTGCGGGCAGGCGCAGCGCCGCTGCGGCCCGCATTACCGGCGGGTGATCGGTCTGGCGCGCACCGAGCCAGGCCAGCAATCCGAGCAGCCCCATGCCCAGCAACAAATGAATCGTGACGATGATGGGTTGCAGTTTCATCGTGACCGTCCAGGCGCCGAAAGCGCCTTGCAGGCAGATGAAAGCCAGCAGCATAGTGACAAACACCGGCGCGAACCGGGTTTCCTTGCGCCCCGATTTCCACCACTTGCGCCAGGCGCTCACCAGCAGTGCGATAATCAGCACGCCGATAGCCATCGCCAGGTAGCGGTGGATCATTTCGATCCAAGCTTTTATGACCGTCACCGGGCCGGTCGGCATCGCGGCTTCGGCGGCGCTGATGTCCGCATGCGCCCGCACCGGGTCAGCCTGCCCGTAACAGCCCGGCCAGTCCGGGCAGCCGAGGCCGGAATCGGTCAGCCGCGTGAAAGCGCCGAACATGATCAGATCAAAAGTCAGGAACAGGGTGACCCAGACCAGCTTGCGGTATTTGTCCGGGTCGTCGGATACCCAGACGACCGACAACGGCAGCATGGCAACAATCAATCCGATAATGGCAAGCTGGACCAGCATTAAGAATCTCCCGAATAAGGCAACCGGAGACGCCCGACGGCGCAACGGGTAGCAAGTTTTAGAATTTCGTTACAGACAAATACCGCTTCAATCGGTTCACAGGGATTTTTGGCGCTTCTCTGGAATGGCGGCGCAAGCCAGATTAACCGCTGCCACGGCGGCAATTTCCGCATGGCCTTGTTGGCGACAACATCTCGATAGGGTGCGCTCGGAGCGATAAATCCGGGCGCTGGTAAAGTGGCATGCCCATCTCTGGCTGACTGACTAAAAGCGAAATTGCTGATTGTATCGTAGCACCTGAGTAGTTACTTTTCAAAATTCGTAACTACTCAGGTCGAAAAAAACTCCCTGCCAGATACCAATGCCCAACCGCCCCCGCGCGCCGAGCGCTTCGCTTCCCCCATTTTGCAAAGGGGGTACTGCTTCGACCTGAATAGTTACGAATCTGCTTATAAATCGAGTCGGGAGCTGCCATCCGCTGCCTTGCCGCGATCAAGGCCGGGCAGCGTGCGCGAATACAGTAAAAGCGCCTTGAATCCCAAATAAACTATACTATTTTCCCAATTAGACAGAGCCTATTACCGTGCCTGATGCCGATATAAATCCAGCTATTTTTCCCAGAAACATCCAGCCGCGAGTGCTGGATGCGCTGGCGGATACACCGGTCGTTTTGTTGAGCGGGCCAAGGCAGGCTGGCAAAACCACATTGGTGCGCCAGATGGATGGCCACACGCGCCGATGATACTTGACGCTGGATGATGAGGTCAGACCGCCGTCGCGCATCGCGACCCGCGTGAACTGCTGGACGAACTGGCGGCAATTGAGGCGGAGATTGTCGAAGAGGTTGAAGAATTGCGGTCGGCGTTGTCTAATGCCAATCTGAACGCTGTTGATTAGAGGAGAAAAATATGGGCTACGCCGAATTGATTCATCAGCGGCTACAAACTTTGCCGCAGGAAAAGCAGGCCGAGGTGTATGACTTTGTTGAATTCATCGCGACAAGAAGCAATGTCACCGAAGCGCAGGATGAAGATCAACGCAAAAAGCGCGTCTTGGCGGCTCTCGCGTCAGCGCGAGGTGCCTGGCCAAAAACGGGGGAGGCACAAATAGGTCAGATGGCAGCCGACATGCGCGCCGAATGGGATGGTCGTGGTTGGGAAAGCCGTAGCTGATGCACTGCCTGATTGACACCAATGTCCTGATTCATGCGCTCAGTGGCAATGCCCAAGCGCCGATTTTGTCACGCATAGACGACGCCATTGCCAACCAAGCGCGCTATTCGGTGGTCACCCGCATGGAATTGTTGGGCTGGAACGGCCACACGGCGGACAGTCGGCGCGAAACCGAAGCACTGCTGGCCCAACTGATGGAAATCACCCTCACTTCCGCCATCGTCGCGCTGGTTATCGACATCCGTTCTACCATCACGATCAAGCTACCCGATGCCATCATCGCCGCCAGTGCGCTGGCTGAGAACCTGCCTCTGATGACGTGCAACACCGGAGACTTCAAACGCATCGCTGGTTTGGTGGTCATTGATCCGTTCGCTGCATGATTCCGGTTGTCTGTGCGGAAGTGCTGCGGGTGATGCCAGCGGAGAAGGCTGCGTGAGCCAGTGGCCGATGATGCCGCTCGGGGAGATTTTCACATTCGTGGGTGGTGGAACACCATCGCGAACAAAGCCGGAATATTTACCGTGAAAGAAATGCACTGAAGGACAAACCCTCCCCCTCCCCGCGAACATGGCGATTTAAAAGAGAATTTGCTTCAGTGCAGCAGATGATGGCGGCGGCGCGCAACTTCATTGCCAAGCAAACCAAAATGCCTACGAATCTACGAAGATAAGTGGCCTGTTTACCGTGCGTGCTCAAAGGCAACAATATGGGGTGCGAGTGGTGTGCTTGGGTCACATTAACGTGCGGAGTCAAAGCTCCCAAAAAAATGAATGACCTCTGGCAACCGCGCGCCGCGTTCCAATTTTCTTTCATCATCGGGGGTGTCTGTAAGTCCAGGGCATGTCCATTAACGTGCGCTCTCTATGGAAGCAATCCGGGGTACGAGTCAGTTCGGCTGGTCACGTTAGGTTTCGGGGTCAAACCGCCAAAAAATTGCGCGACCTCAACCTGCCACCTTCCACCCCGCAGTTTCTTTCATCATCAGGGGTGGCTGCAACTGCAATGACCGTTAGGATATACCTCAAAATATACCCCAATTTATTGCAGGATACTACGGGTATAGTGGGGTATATCTAGGCAAAGAAAAACCCGCTATGCGTTTAAACATGCGGGTTTGGAGGGCGTTTCAGGTATGCTAAAAACTACCTTCTGGTGCGCTCGGCGGGAGTCGAACCCACGACCCTTGGCTTCGGAAGAGTATCAATCATAAGGTGTATCATTATTTATCAATACCTTACCAGTGTTCGCCACACTCATAAATAGTCTCAAACAGCTAGAGGAAGCCCATCAAAGTTTCAAAGTGGTACGGTTTTGACTACAGTCTTGCGCAGCAAGTCTGTGACTTTGTTTTGCACAATAGCATCGCTGTTGTGCCAATCAAACAATATGCAGCCTGGCTTTGCCCGGTCTGTGTCAGCATCATCACAAGCGCGTCGCTGTTGTGGCAGGTGGTCGGCGGAAAGCTTGATCTTTTCGTCATCGGCGAAAACGCCTTCCCATTCTTGCTTGGCATCGTCGAACAGGCTTTGAATGTTGGCCTTGAGCTGCGCGGCGGTGTTGGTGTTGCGGAAGCGCAGGTATTTGTAACGACCCCGATAGCAGGCCAGTTCATCGTAGAGTTTGGTGAAAATGAGCTTGAAAACTTCCTCAAATACGTCCACACCCGCGTTGGCGAGCACTTCGTTTTCCATGTCCTCGATCAACTGGCGCAGGTTCCGCGCCTTCTCGCCCCTGGCTTCACGTTTTTTTTCCTCGTCGATCAGGGTTTGCACCGTCCAAGGCTGACCAGCGATGTCGTCAATGGTTTGACCGGCAGTAGGAAGATCGGGGATTTCGACAAAGTAGTTGGGATTTTTTCGATGCCAGATAACGGCTTGCAGCCCGTCACTCCACAAGGCCAGCGGCGCACCCGTGGCGTGAGTGTAAGAGCGCAATTGTTCCTTCCCACCCTTTGCGGTGGGCTGCTTTACTTCGACGATGAGAAAAGGCACTGTAGGACGGTCAGCATCCATCACCACAACGTCGGCACGCTTAGAGCTATCGCGCCCGAAGGTAATGGGATACTCAACGGTAAGGCGCGAAACCGGATAGCCATAGTGATGAATCAGCCGGTGCAGCCAAAGCTGACGCACAATTTCTTCTGGCTTGGCTTGTATATCTTTCCCGCGAGCAAGGCACTTCAGATAGTGTTTACCATTCTTCTCGGTAAGTGCTGCTTCGATGGCTGCAATACTTTTCGTGTCGAATACTGAAAGTGAAAGCTGGGCGTTTGCTTTTGTCAGCAACTCGTTAAGCGTCATGCTGTTTCTCCCTTTGTTTTTTAATTTGCGCGCAAGTGTATAGTATTCAGCCAGCTCCGGTATAGCCGCCCCTTAAACGAACCTTCTTGGAGAAAAAATGCCATTGCTCGTCGATGATCTTTCCGTCTGGGATATTAGTTTCCGCTGGGCAGGCCATAATCCTGACCGCTTATGTTCGTGCATGGCTTGGGCGGCATCACCTCATTCATGGCGAGCCGTGGCATATCCGTGAGACACAGCATAAGGTGTCACAGGCTAGCGACATTTCGCGGTTACGCTGGCTGGATCAATATCTGAACGGTGTCGAGTTGCAGGCAATCAAGCGGGATTTGCTGGACAAGATTCTGACTGCCAAAAAAGCCGAAGGGGTGGAAAACTCCACAGCTAATCGTGTGTTGGAAATTGTTCGTGCAGTACTTATGAAAGCCTGCAATGAATGGGAATGGCTGGATCGTGTTCCGTCGATCAGGATGTTGCCGGAACCAACCAAGCGGGTGCGCTGGTTAACGCGGAATGAGGCCGACAGGCTGATTGCCGAATTACCGTCGCATCTGGCTGACATGGTGCGCTTCAGCCTGGAAACAGGTTTGCGTCGTTCCAATGTCACTGGTTTGCAATGGTCGCAGGTGGATTTAGCCCGCAGAATGGCATGGATACATCCAGACCAAGCCAAGGCTAGAAAAGCGATTCCCGTTCCACTGTCGAGCGTAGCGGTTGCAGTGCTGCGCAAACAGATCGGCAAGCATCAGGCCAATGTGTTCAGCTTCAGGGGTAATCCTGTGCATCAGGTGAACACCAAGGCATGGCAAAGCGTTAAAGCGGGTAGGCATCGAGAATTTTCGCTGGCATGACCTCAGACACACTTGGGCAAGCTGGCACATTCAAGAAGGCACTCCGCAGCACGTATTGCAGGAGTTGGGTGGATGGTCAGGTTCGGATATGGTGCAGAGGTATGCGCACCTATCCAATGAGCATCTTGCGCAATGGGTTGATCGCAGGCCAGCAGTTTTGCCTGAAATCGTACCGGAAAGTGGTACGTTTTTTACTACAGGTGATAAGCAAGGCAAAAGGCTTTCTGGCTAACTTATTGTTTATGTGGTGCGCTCGGCGGGAGTCGAACCCACGACCCTTGGCTTCGGAAACCAATACTCTATCCAGCTGAGCTACGAGCGCATTCTGTGAAGGCGCGCAGCATAACGGTTTTTGGCCGTATCGTCCACGCCACAGTGCGCCGGAAAAATGCTATCGTGCCGCCTGCAATGACAACAATCCCAAGCACGCCATGACTTTCAGCAATCCCGAACCGGAGCAAATTCTCGAACTGTTGCAAAACGTGCGCAACGTTGCGATGGTGGGACTGTCGCCCGAACCGTCGCGCCCCAGCTTTCGCGTGGCGAGCGGATTGCGGGATTTGGGTTATCGCATCATTCCGGTGCGGCCGATGATTGATGCGGTGCTGGGCGAAAAAGCGTTTCCGGATCTGGAAAGCCTGCCCGCATTGCCGGATATCGTGGACGTGTTCCGCGCGGCGGAGCATGTGCCCGCTATCGTGGAGAGCTGCATCAGGCTTGGTATCAAAAAACTGTGGCTACAGGAGGGCGTAGTTCACGAGGCCGCCGCGCAGCATGCCAGGGAAGCGGGCATCACGGTGGTGATGGATCGCTGCATGTGGCGCGACGCATCAAAACTTGGTGCGCGCCCAGCATGATAGCAACCGACATGATGGCAACCGGCACGGGCGGGGCATCATGATCAAGCCGCGTTGCGCTTGGGCGGGCGGTGATGCGCTCTACCAAACTTATCACGACTGCGAATGGGGTGTGCCACTGCACGATGACCGCCGCCTGTTCGAATTTCTGATTCTGGAAGGTGCGCAGGCGGGACTGAGCTGGATCACCATTTTGCGCAAGCGCGAAAATTACCGCGCCGCCTTCGATAATTTCGACGCGGCGCGCATTGCCCGCTATGACGCGAATAAAATAGAATCGCTGCTGCAGGATGCGGGTATCGTGCGCAACCGTTTAAAACTGGAAGCAGCCGTTGTCAACGCGCAAAAATTCCTGGAGGTGCAGGAAGCGTCGGGCAGTTTCGACGCGTTCATCTGGCAGTTCGTCGACGGCAAGCCCAGGCAGAATGCATGGCGCAGCCTGGCCGACGTGCCGGCCAGTTCGCCGCAGTCGGACGCAATGAGCCGCGAGCTGAAGCGGCGCGGCTTCAAGTTTGCCGGCACGACGATCTGCTACGCCCTGATGCAGGCGACCGGCATGGTCAACGACCACACGACCGATTGCTTCCGATATAAAGAATTGCAAACATGAACCTGAAATTCACAAAAATGCACGGCGCCGGCAACGATTTTGTGGTGCTGGACGGGGTACGCCAGAAGATAGAGCTGTCGCCCGAGCAATTGCGCCTGCTCGCCGACCGCCATTTTGGCGTGGGCTGCGACCAGATATTGCTGGTGGAAAAGGCGCGGCGCACCGACGCAGATTTCCGTTACCGCATCTTCAACGCGGACGGCGGCGAGGTCGAGCAATGCGGCAACGGCGCGCGCTGCTTCGTGCGTTTTGTGTATGACCAGAAACTCACGCACAAACGCGAGATCGTGGTGGAAACCATGGGCGGCCTGATTAGACCGCGTCTTGAGGATGACGGGCGCGTCACGGTGGATATGGGCGCGCCGATTTTCGATGCGGCGCTCATTCCGTTCGACGGCGACAGTGGCGCGGTAAGCGTGCCGCTGGATGTGGCAAATGAAACGCTGCAAATCAGCGTGCTGTCGATGGGTAATCCGCACGCGGTGCAAGTGGTAGAGGATGTCGAGCGGGCGCCGGTGGCAAAACTGGGGCCGCTCATCGAGCATCACCCGCGCTTTCCCAAGCGTGTCAATGCCGGCTTCATGCAGATCATGGATCGCCGCCATATCCGTCTGCGCGTGTACGAGCGCGGCGCGGGCGAAACGCTGTCGTGCGGAACCGGCGCCTGCGCGGCGGCGGTGGCGGGCATCCGCCGCCGCCTGCTGGACAGCCCGGTGAGCGTCGCCACGCGCGGCGGGCTGCTGACTATCGCCTGGGGCGGCGATGGCGCGCCGGTGCTGCTGACCGGGCCGGCCATCACGGTATTCGAAGGTGAAATAAATTTATAGGGAGTCACGATGAGAGCAGAAGACGTCGCACAATATTTGCAGAGCAACCCGCAATTTTTCGAAGGCTATGCCGACCTGCTGGCGCAGATCAGTCTGCCGCACCCGCACGGCGGGCGCACCATTTCGCTGGGCGAGCGGCAACTGTTGGCGCTGCGCGAGAAGAACAAGGAACTGGAAAGGAAGCTGCACGAACTGATCGAATTCGCCAAGGAAAACGACGCGCTGCAGCACAAAGTGCATGAGTTCGTCGTCGCGCTGTTCGCTTCACGCGACCTGGCCACCTTGCAAGAAATGATCCCGCATCTGCTGCGCGAAATCTTTGCGGTGCCGCACGCGGCATTGCGCCTGTGGCAGGGCGCTCCGCCCAGCGCGGAAGTGCTGGCGTTCGCCGACACCCAGGCGCATCCGGTGTGCCTGCATCACGCCGCGCACGACACCACCGACTGGTTCGGTGAGCAAGCTGCGCAGTTGCATTCGTTCGCCTATCTGCCGCTGCACGCGGGCAGCGAAACCATCGGTCTGCTGGTACTGGCCAGCGAAGACAAGCAGCGCTTTTACCCGGAGATGGGCACGGTATTTCTGCAGCGCATCGCCGAAGCGGCAAGTGCCGCACTGCACCCGCATCTCATATCGTAGGGGAGCGATTCATCGCGCCCTTTTGGGATATACGAATGAATCAGGGCGCGATGAATCGCGCCCCTACAGAATTATTGGAATTGCCAATTCGTTATGACCGATGCCGCAGCACCTAATCAGCAATATCTAAACGGCTATCTGGCGTGGCTGCGCAACGAGAAACAATACTCCGCATTGACCGTCGAGAATTACGCGCGCGACCTCCGGCATCTGTTCGAGCTGGCAGCAGGCACGCCGCTTTCCCATCTCAAAATCCATCACATCCGCCGTTTCATCGCGCAACTGCATAGCAAGGGGCTGGGTGGGCGGTCACTGGCGCGCATGTTGTCGGCGTGGCGCGGATTTTTTACCTACCTGATGCGCGATCACGGCCTGGCGGACAATCCCTGCGTCGGCCTGCGCGCGCCCAAATCGCCGAAAAATCTGCCGCAAGCCCTGTCGCCCGACGAGGCGGTGCGCATGGTCGATCTGCCTGCCGACACCCCGGAAGCGATGCGCGACAAGGCGATGTTTGAGTTGTTCTATTCCTCCGGTCTGCGCCTGGCCGAGCTGGTCAGTCTTGATCTTGAGCCTATGCGAGCCGACCTTCATGCCGGTGAAGTGCGCGTCACCGGCAAGGGCAGCAAGACGCGCATCGTGCCGCTCGGAACTTTTGCCGGCGCCGCGTTGCAGGTGTGGCTGGCGGTACGCGACCAGCTTGCCAAGCCGGGCGAGACCGCGCTGTTCGTCGGGCAGCGCGGCTGCCGCATCTCGCCGCGCGTGGTGCAACTGCGCATGAAACAATGGGGCATCAAACAGGGCATCACCAGCAACGTTCATCCGCACCTGCTGCGCCATTCGTTTGCCACCCATGTGCTGCAATCTTCCGGCGACCTGCGCGCGGTACAGGAAATGCTCGGCCACGCCAGCATCTCCACCACACAGGTTTACACGCATCTCGATTTCCAGTATCTAAGCAAGATTTACGACGCGGCGCATCCGCGCGCCAAGAAGAAAACACCAGAAAAAATATGACCAGCCAGAAACCCAAATCGCCCTCCACGCCGCACCGCCCCGCGCAAGGCAACCGAGATTTTCGCAACCGCACCAAACGCGACGGCAAGCAGTCGGGCGAGCAGAAGAATCTACCGCGCAGCGCGCTGCAACAGCCCGCTGGCAATGCGGCTGCGCAACCCGCCATCCTCCTCAAGGCGGGGCGGGAAAAATCCCTGCTGCGCCGCCATCCGTGGATATTCTCCGGCGCGGTCGAACGCGTCGATGGTGCGCCGCTCAGTGGCGATACTTTGGCAGTGCGCGATGCCGCAGGCAATTTTCTCGCGTGGGCGGCCTACAACGCCAGTTCACAAATTACCGCGCGCGTCTGGTCGTGGCGCGAAGACGAAAGCATCGACGCGGAGTTTTTCCGCCGCCGTATTGCCCATGCACTTGCGGCGAGACGTGCTCTGCTCACCTCACCCGCAAGCGGGGCTGGAGGCGAGGGTGTGAACACCGGTATGCGCCTGATCCACGCCGAATCCGACGGCCTGCCGGGACTGATCGTCGATCAATACGGCGATACGCTGGTGATACAGATCGGCAGCGCGGGCGCGGAATGCTGGCGCGACACCCTCGCCGACATCCTGCAACAATTGTGCAACCCCGCCTGCATCTACGAGCGCTCCGATTCCGACTCGCGCGCACTGGAAGGACTGGAGCTCCGCAACGGCGTGTTGCGCGGCATCTTGCCGGAAAGCGTCGAGGTCATCGAACACGGCCTGCGCTTCAAGGTGGATGTGGCGGCGGGGCAGAAGACCGGCTTCTATCTCGACCAGCGCGACAATCGCGCGCTGACCGAAACCCTGGCGCGCGACAAGGATGTACTCAACTGCTTCTGCTACACCGGTGGCTTTTCGCTGTATGCGTTGCGCGGCGGCGCGAAATCGGTGCTGTCGATCGACGCGTCGGGCGACGCGTTGCGCATCGCCGCACAGAATCTAGCCAACAACGGTATGGATGCGGCGGCTTTGACACGGTGTTGCGAAGCATCCGGTGCGGGAAAAGCCGCCTCGTACCCGCTCCCGCAATCGGCTGGCTGCGCCAGTAACGTGTCGCGGGATACGGCGCGCGCCGAATGGCTGGAAGCGGACGTGTTCCAGGCGCTACGCAAACTGCGCGACCAGGGGCGCAGCTTCGACTTCATCATCCTCGACCCGCCCAAGTTCGCCCCCACTGCCGCGTTCGCCGAAAAAGCCGCGCGCGGCTACAAGGATATCAACCTGCTCGCTTTCAAACTGCTCAGACCGGGTGGCCTGCTCGCCACCTACTCCTGCTCCGGCGGCATCAGCGCAGACCTGTTCCAGAAAATCATCGCCGGCGCGGCGCTCGATGCCGGCGTGGATGCGCAGATCGTCCATCACCTGCACGCCAGCGCCGACCATCCGGTGCTGCTCAGTTTTCCGGAAGGGGCTTATTTAAAGGGGTTGGTATTGAGGGTGGGGTTGTAGGATGTAATTCCATGTTTCCTTCAATAGGAAAATAATCCGTAGGTCGGGCTGCGCCCGACATTTGTATCCGGCGGGTAGAACCCGCCCTACGATATGCCTCTATTGATGGGGAATTAGAATAAGCACGGAGAATTGCCGAAAAAGCCACTTTTTCTGGCTCACTAAAACGGCGCATCGCTTGCCAGGCTCAACGGCTCCGCGTTGAGCGGATGGGCAAAGCTCAGCGCGCTGGCATGCAGCAGCAAGCGCCCCACTCCGCTGCCGGCATCTCCCCCGTACAACGCATCGCCCACAATCGGATGCCCGATGGCTGCCATGTGTACCCGCAACTGGTGGGTGCGGCCGGTGATCGGCTCCAGCTCCACACGGCTAGCGCCTGCGCCCGCGTCATGCGCCAGCAAGCGATAGCGCGTGAGCGAGCGCTTGCCAGATAAGGGGTCCACCTTTTGCCTTGGGCGATTCGGCCAGTCGCCAATCAGCGGCAGGTCAATCTCGCCGGACAACGGCTCCAATTTTCCCGCGACTACCGCCACATAGCGTTTTTGAATTTCGCGTTCGCGGAATAGCTGTGACAAGCGGCGCTGCATCTCCGTCCCGCGCGCGAACAGCAGCAGGCCGGAAGTCGCCATGTCCAGGCGATGCACCACCAGCGCATCGGCAAACTCGGCCCGCACACAGCTCGCCAGACAATCCTGTTTGTCCGCACCGAGCCCCGGCACTGCAAGCAGCCCGGCGGGCTTGTTCACCACGACGAGGGATGCGTCCAGATAGATGAAATCGAGGCCGTCATCGTGAGGCGGAGTGTAATTCGAATGTGGATGAATCAATAAAAATCCCGTAGGTCGGGTTAGCGCAGCGTAACCCGACGTTCTTCCTTCAATGTTATTGTCGGGTTACGCTGCGCTAACCCGACAAATCATCGTTTTTATCCGGCGGCAGCTCCGGCTCATTCCCGCCCCACCCCCCGGCGGGGCGGTTCTTGCTCTGATCCCCCCAGACAAAACGACCGAACAACACACAGCCTTTCATCGCCGGGTCGCAGGGCAGGTTATTCACCTTCTGACATTTGCCTTCAACTTCGTGCGGACAACCCCAGCCACCCATATCAGCATCCCATCAAGCTTTTTTCACGAACTCGGTTTTCAGTTGCATCGCGCCAATACCATCGATCTTGCAGTCGATGTCGTGGTCGCCATCCACCAAGCGAATATTCTTCACCTTGGTTCCCACCTTGACGACCGAAGACGAACCCTTGACCTTCAAGTCCTTGAGCACCGTGACCGAATCGCCGTCGGCCAGCACATTGCCAAAGGCATCTTTGTACACGCGCTGCTGCTCGCCGCCCTCGGCGGGCGCATCCTTCGGCCACTCGTATCCGCACTCCGGGCAAACATAATTGTCGCCATCTTCGTAAGTGAATACCGAATCGCATTTCGGGCATTTTGGTAAACCGCTCATGGTGTCTCCAGTAATTGGTTGGGTGATGTTGAAATTTGGGTATGCGAAAGACATTCGGCATAATTTCCAATAATCCCGGATTTTCCATTAGAGCGTAGGTCGGGCTTCAGCCCGACATGTCGGGTTAAAACCCGACCTACAACCCCTTGATTTTTGAAAGCCCAAGGGCTAATGGAAAATCCGGGATAATCTCTTACCCGTCAAATGATCTCGAATTATGGCAAGAATTCTGTTTCTATTCTGCATTATCTCTATGTTAAATGTTAGCGAATATTGTCAGCTTCTCGGGTTCAATACCATTCAATCAAGTTGGTAATACTGCAATTCTAGATATTTCAAGCCTTCCTTCGTCACATCCTCACCATCACAGGCTCACCATTATTTGCAGCCGGCACAGCGTCATTCCCCGCTGCGCTCTTTCACCTCGGTCCGCGCCCACCCTTGCGCAAAGGTGATGCGCAGTTCCGCGCCAACCGCCGCCTGCCCCGCATCCGACACCACGCTGCCGCCCGCATCCTGCACCAGGCTGTAGCCGCGCGCCAGCACCTGTTTCGGGTCGAGCAAGATCAAATGCTGCGCGAGGTTTTCTATCCGCCCCGAGCGCATCGCCTGCAGCGCGCGCATCGCCTTGTCCAGCCGTTGCGCCAAATTGGCTTGCCGCTCGCGCAGGCGCGCAAAGTCGCTGCCCGCCGCGCGCAGTCGCTGCGCCAGCGATTGCCACTGCCAGTGTTGCTGTTGAGTGCGATAAATGAAAGCGCGCTGCATGCGCTGTTGCAGTTGGTTTAATTGCCGGGTCTGGTGTTGCAACTGCTGCGCGGGATGCACCAGGCGACGCTGCAAATAATCCACCGCCTGCATGGCGTTGCGCAGGCGGTTGCGCTGTGCGCGTTGCAGATGTTGCGCCATGCCGCGCAGACCTCCCAGCAACGCGTGGCGATCCGGGGCGACGCGCTGCGCGGCCGCGGTGGGTGTCGGGGCGCGCTCGTCGGCGACAAAGTCGGCGATGGTGAAGTCGGTCTCGTGACCAACGCCGCTGACGATGGGGATGTCGCTGGCGGCGATGGCGCGCGCGACAACTTCCTCGTTGAAGGCCCACAGGTCTTCGATGCTGCCGCCGCCACGGCAAACGATCAGCACGTCGCATTCCGCGCGCCGGTTGGCCGCCGCGATGGCTGCAGCGATCTTTTCCGCGCTGCCCGCCCCTTGCACCGCTGCGGGGTACAGCAGCACCGGCACGCTGGGCAGGCGTAACTTCAAGGTGGCCAGCACGTCGCGCAACGCGGCGGCCTGCGGCGAGGTGACGATGCCGATGCGTTTGGGGAAGGAGGGCAAGGCGCGTTTGCGTGCGGCGGAGAACAGCCCCTCGCTTTCCAGCAATTGCTTGAGCCGCTCGAATTGTTCATACAGCGCCCCCAGCCCCGCCGGGCGCATCTGCTCGACGGTCAGCTGAAAATCGCCGCGCTGTTCGTACAGCGTGACGGCGGCCAGTATTTCTACCTGCTGACCATTGGCGACCTGCTGCTCATTGCCGATTAAATTACTCAACAACTGGTTCTTGTTGCGGAACATCACGCAGCGCACCTGCGCCTTGTCGTCCTTCAGCGCGAAATACCAGTGGCCGGAAGTTGCCTTCACCAGATTGGAAATTTCCCCTCGCACCCATAACAACGGGACGTTGCTTTCCAGCAACTGCTTGATTGCAAAGTTGAGTTCCGCGATGCGTAAAACGCGGGATTTTTTTTCGAAAATTAGGCCGAAAGACATATTGACAACTCTAAATAATCCACAAAACCAGTAAATTCGCCGCTTCTCGGCGATCCGCCCCACAACCAAACCAACAACTTACGATAACATATTGTTTTATATGATATTTATCAAAAAACAAAAAATAGGCAAAGTAACAAAAACCTTTATCAAACGCCACTTTAATGCGTTATTCAGATCAACTATCCACAAAGTTATCCACAGATTTTGTGGGTAAATGGAAATACTCTTTATCGAATGGCAGCTTAGCGAAATATAGCTGAAGTAAACCTTGAGAAATGTTGCTCAACTCGGTGCGACAAGATACAGTTGCGCCCTGAAATTTCAAGCCTGTTTAATTTAAGCACATTTGGAGAATCCGCGTGTTTGCAATTGTAGAAGCGGCCGGCTGGCCGATCTGGTTTTTGATTCTCGCATCCATCATTGCAGTCGGTTTGATCATCGAACGTTCGATTGGTCTGCGCAGCAACCACGTCGCTCCTCCCGCGTTGCTGGATGAGGTCATCAAGGAGCTGAAGCAACGCGGCGTCAGCGACAACATGCTGGCCAGACTGGCAGCAAGCTCGCCGCTGGGGCGCATTTTTGCCGCCGGACTCAAGAATATCAAAAGCCCGCCGGAGGCGATGAAAGAATCCATCGAGGAAGCCGGACGTGCGGTCGCACACGACCTGGCGCGCTTTCTCACCACCCTCGGTACGATCGCCTCCATCAGCCCGTTGCTGGGGTTGTTCGGCACGCTGGTGGGGATGATCGAAATTTTCGGCGCACAAACGCCCACGGGAAATAGCCCGGCCATGCTGGCCCACGGCATTTCGGTGGCGCTATACAACACGGCTTTCGGCCTGATCGTAGCCATCCCCAGCATGATTGCCTACCGGCATTTCCGCGCCCAGGTAGACAGCCTGGCCATCGAAATGGAACAGCAAGCGGTCAAGCTGGTGGAAATCATGCACGGCCAGCGCAAGGATTAGATCATGAATTTCCAGCGCGGGCGCGCCCGCGAAGAACCGGAAATTAACCTGATCCCGATGATCGACGTGCTGCTGGTGATCCTGATTTTTCTGGTAGTGACCACCAGCTACGCCAAGTTCTCCGAGCTGCAGATCAACCTGCCGCAAGCCGGCGGCGAAGTGTCCCCAGAAGCGGCCCAGCCGATCAATATCGCGATAGATGCCTCGGAACACTACGCCATCAACAACCAGGGGCTACCCTACTCCGGCGTGGAAGCCCTGGCCGCCTCCCTGAAAAATGCCGCAGGCGAGCAGACCGACCCCACCATCGTCATCAACGCCGACGCCAAAGCGCCGCACCAGTCTGTGATCAACGTGATGGAAGCGGCGCGGCTGGCGGGATACGGACGCATCACTTTCACCACGCAGAACCAGGCAAAATAATTCGGTTGGTTCTTCAATATTGATCTACGCCTTTGGACGCGCGAATGTGGGTAGCCTGTAATGCTTCCTGCAAACGCTGCCGGTTTTCCGCCAGTTGCGAGCGGTCGTTTTCGCGATGCCAGAGGTGGAATACCGGCGCGGCAAAACGTGCCGACTTGTTGAAAATCCCGGCACGCAGCAGGCGTATCACCAGGTCGGAATCTTCCAATCCCCAGCCGGTATAGTTTTCATCCAGGCCGTTTACCCGCAGCAAGTCCTCCCGCCATGCCGACAGGTTGCAGGTTTTCGCCCCTTGCCAGCGCTGCGGCAGCCGTTTGCGCAGCCAGCACAGATTGGGCAGCCGCAGCAACGGCAGCAGGCGCTTGATCTGCCCGAGCCGGCGCGCCTGCAACCAATCACCCATGCTCCATAAATGAATCGGTAGTTGGTCGCGCAATACTTGTTCGCTGAACGCCTGTGTGAGCATCAGACGGTTGCCGGACAGGAACCATCCGGGCTCCGCCAGCCTGCGGTGGCTGGCGACGAAACCCGGCGGCGGCACGCAGTCGCCATCGATAAAGATGATGTAGTCGGCAGCGGTGGCGGCCAGTGCGCGATTGCGGATCGCGGCGGCGCGAAAGCCGTGGTCTTCCTGCCACACGTGCCGCATGGAAAACGGTGCGCGCGTCGCGTACCCGTCTATCAGCGCGGCTGTTTCCTGCGCCGATCCGTCGTCCGCCACGATCACTTCGAAATTCGTGTCGGTTTGTGTCAGGCAGCCTTCCAGCACGGCGGCCAGCGCATCGGGGCGGTTATAGGTGGTAACGATCAGGCCGATGCGCATCATGGTTTCTTGTTCAGCAGCATCAGCTTCAGGTAGCGGTAATAAGTGCCTTCCGCGTTGGATACCGCCAGCATGAAGCCTTCGCGCCCGTCGAGGAAGCCGCCGCGCAGGGCATAGGTGCGAAAAAAACTCCACAGGCCGCGCAGCACCGCGCCGCTTAACGAGGCGTTCCGCCCGCGCTGTTGCATCATCGCGGCGCCCGCTGATGAATAGTGGTTCACCTTGTGCAATACTTCCTCGAGATTGTCGAAAGCGTAATGCAGCAACTCACCATCGAGCTGGCCGATTTGCCCTTCCACCAGCAGCCGCTCATGTACCAGATCGTCGGAAAAATGCGCCGCATCGCGCCTGAACAGACGCACGATAGGGTCAGGATACCAGCCGGAATGGCGCATGAAACGCCCGCAATAGCTGGACTGACGCGAGATGCGATAGGCCACGCAAGCGTCATCCTCCCTGCGCAACACGGCTTCGACGGCGGCGCGCAATTCGGGCGTGACGCGCTCGTCGGCGTCGATAGAGAACACCCATTCATGTGTCGTATATCCCAGCGCGCGATTTTTCTGCGCGCCGAATCCCGGCCAGTCATGCTCGTAAACATGCGGCGTGAATTCGCGCGCGATGGCGACGGTTTGATCCGTGCTGCCGGAATCCACCACGATGATTTCGTTCGCCCACGCGACCGATTCGAGGCAGGCGCGAATATTCGCCGCCTCGTTCCTGGCAATGAGGATGATGGACAGGTTGGGCATCAGCAATCCGGTGTCGACTTACAGTTCGATATGCGCATCAATTTTTTGTCGAGGAGATGCCTCGGTATTGCAGAGCCTTGTGTGCATGGCATTAGCCAAGCTGAATAAATGATACAAAATGCGAATCCCCATCCGCTTCGCTCCTCCCCCTTTTTTCAAAGGGGGAGTTATTTCTCCACTTTGAAATGTGAAGGTTGGTGGGTTTGATGTTGCTTCTTGCTAAGGGATACAGAAATTACAAACGTACCGTTTGGTCATGAGCCTCACGATGATGTAGGTCGGGATTCATCCCGACGGGGTTGGGTTATGCGGCGCTCTGTCGGGATGAATCCCGACCTACGAAACCCGCCCCCGGCTCATAAAAGGTACTTTTACAATTTCTGCATCCCTAACCATTCTCCGCCGTCAACATTCGCTCAACATACCTTGCAATCAGGTCGATTTCCAGGTTTATTTTCACTCCCGCCTGCAACTCATTCAGCGTGGTCACCTCCAGCGTATGCGGGATCAGGTTCACATCAAACTCGGAGCCGGCGACATGGTTTACGGTAAGGCTCACGCCGTTGATGGTGATGGACCCCTTGTTCGCGATGTATTTCGCCAGCGCGTGCGGCGCGCGCACCACCAGCCTCCAGCTCTCGCCGATGTCGTTGAACGCGACGACCTTGCCCACGCCGTCCACATGCCCGCTGACCAGATGCCCGCCCAGACGATCCGACAGACGCAAGGCCTTCTCAAGATTGACATGGCCGTCCTGCCGCTCCAACCCGACAGTGCAATCCAGCGTCTCGCGCGACACGTCCACGGTAAAAACCGCACCGTCTTTTTGCACCACGGTGAGGCATACGCCGTTCACCGCGATGCTGTCGCCGATCCCCACGTCATCCATACCCAGAGCTTCGGTTGCTACGCTCAAACGCAGTCCGCCATCGCGGTCTTCCGCACGTGTGATGAGGCCGACATCGGCAATGATTCCACTGAACATTTCCAACTCCTTCGATATTCCGTTATTCCCGCTTGAGTGGCGATAATGGCCTTATTTCTTCACTCGTGCTGTGATGCGCAAGTCGTTTCCGACCTGGCGCACATCCTGCCACTTGAGACCAACACGCTGTTCCAGGCTGGTCAGCTCGCCCAATTGCGCCATGCCGCGCGCCATGTCGCCGAGCAACTGCGGCGCGAGATACAGCAGCAATTCATCCACCAACCCGGCGCGCAACCATGCGCCATTCAGAGTGCTGCCCGCTTCCACCAATACCTCGTTGCATCCGCGTTGCGCGAGGTCGCGCAGGACGTTCGGCAAATCCACCTGCCCCTTGCTGTCCGGCACCACGGCCACCGTCGCACCCAAATTCTGCAACAGAGCCGCCTTCCGCGCATCCGGCAGCGCGGTATAAACCAGCGTATCGCCACCGTCATACAACACGCGCGCCTCCAGCGGAATGCGCAAGCGGCTGTCGAGTACCACGCGCAACGGCTGGCGCAGCCCCTCCCGGCTCCCCATTGCCATGGGATGAGCAATCCCTCGCACGTTGAGCCGCGCATCGTCCGCCAGCACGGTGCCTATGCCGGTCAGCACCGCGCAGGAGCGCGCGCGCCAATGCTGCACATCCTGTCGCGCCGCGTCGCCGGTGATCCACTGGCTCTTGCCGTTGCCCAACGCAGTGCGCCCATCCAGGCTCATCGCGATTTTGTTACGCAGCCACGGCATACCGCGCGTCATGCGCGCGAAGAAGCCGATGTTCAATTCGCGCGCTTCCGTTTCCATCAACCCGCATTCCACCGCGATGCCTGCCGCGCGTAACCGGGCGATGCCTGCCCCCGCCACCTCGGGATTCGGGTCTTGCACCGCCACCACCACGCGCGCCACGCGCGCTTCGATCAGCGACTCGGCGCAGGGCGGCGTGCGGCCATGATGGCTGCACGGCTCCAGCGTGACATACGCCGTCGCGCCGCGCGCCGCTTCACCCGCTGCACGCAGCGCATGCACTTCGGCATGAGGTTCGCCGGCGCGTTGATGCCAGCCCGTGCCGACGACCTCGCCATCACGCACCAGCACGCAGCCGACGCGCGGATTCGGGCTGGTGCCGTACAAGCCCTGCTCCGCCAAGCGCAGCGCCTGCGCCATCCCTATGCTGTCTTGCGCAGAAAACATCTAAACCGCCCGCTTCCCGTCGATTTCCGCACCCTTGCGCGCCGGCGACTGGCTTACCGCCTCGACCGCTTCGGCAAAATCGCCGACATCCTGAAAACTTTTATATACCGAAGCGAAGCGGATGTAGGCGACCTTGTCGAGTTTCAGCAATTCTTTCATCACCATCTCGCCGATCAGGCGCGAGCCAACTTCGCGCTCGCCCAAGGCAAAAACCTTCTGCGTTACGTGATCGATCGCAGCATCCACCAACTCCGTGGATACCGGGCGTTTGTGCAGCGCACGGCTGAAGCTGGTGCGCAGCTTGGCCGCATCAAATTCGCTGCGCATGCCGTTCTGCTTGACCACCTGCGGCATGCGCAGCTCCACCGTCTCGTAAGTGGTGAAGCGCTTGTCGCACGTCTGGCAGCGGCGGCGGCGGCGGATGCTGTCGCCCTCCTCGCTTTCGCGGGTATCCACCACCTGGGTGTTGTCGCCTTTACAGAATGGGCATTTCATAGGGAAGGGATAATGGTGAAGGGTGAAGGGTGCGCGCCTTTGGCGCTTAAGGGTGAAGGCGGGGCTGTCGCCGCTTTTACCCTTCCCCCTTAAACCCTTCTCTCTTCTCGCTTTAGTCGCCGTACACCGGAAACTTGTCGCACAACAGTTTCACTTCGCCCACCACGCGCGCGATCACCGCATCGTCGTTCGGCGCGTCCAACACGTCGGCGATCAGGTGCGCCAATTTCTCCGCCTCCAATTCCTTGAAGCCACGTGTGGTGATCGCCGGGCTGCCGATGCGGATGCCGCTGGTCACGAAAGGTTTTTGCGGGTCGTTGGGGATGGCGTTCTTGTTCACCGTGATGTGCGCGCGCCCCAGCGCGGCTTCGGCATCCTTGCCGGTGATGTTCTTGGCCTGCAAATCCAGCAGGAACAAATGGCAATCGGTGCGCCCGGACACGATGCGCAAGCCGCGTTCGTGCAACACCATCGCCATCACGCGCGCATTGTCCACCACCTGCTTCTGGTAGACCTTGAATTCCTTGCTGGCCGCTTCCTTGAACGCCACCGCCTTGGCGGCTATCACATGCATCAGCGGGCCGCCCTGAATGCCGGGAAAAATCGCCGAGTTCAGCACCTTCTCATATTCCGCCTTGGCGAGAATCACGCCGCCACGCGGGCCGCGCAGCGTCTTGTGGGTGGTGGTGGTGACGAAATCCGCGATGCCGACGGGGCTCGGGTACACGCCCGCCGCAACCAATCCGGCGTAATGCGCCATGTCCGCGAACAGATATGCGCCGACGCTGTCGGCAATTGCGCGGAAACGTTTCCAGTCGATTACCAGCGCATAGGCCGATGCGCCCGCCACGATCATCTTCGGCTTGTGAGCCGTCGCCAGTGCCTGCACCTGGTCGTAATCGATCTCCTCGTTTGCGTCCAGGCCGTACTGGATGGCGTTGTACAACTTGCCGCTGGCGTTGACCGACGCGCCGTGCGTCAAGTGCCCGCCATGCGCCAGCGACAGCCCGAGGATGGTGTCGCCGGGTTTCAGCACCGACATGTACACCCCCTGATTTGCCTGCGAACCGGAATTCGGCTGCACATTGGCGTATTCAGCGCCGAACAGCGCCTTCACGCGATCAATCGCCAACTGCTCGGCGACATCCACAAATTCGCAACCGCCGTAATAGCGCTTGCCCGGATAACCTTCGGCATACTTGTTGGTCATCTGACAGCCCTGCGCCTCCATCACGGCAGGGCTGGCGTAATTTTCCGAGGCGATCAATTCGATATGATCTTCCTGGCGGCGGTTTTCGTTTTGAATCGCGGCCCACAGCTCCGGGTCGGCAGTAGCGATAGTGTTTTTTCTGGAGAACATGGCGTTAATTCCTGAATTGTTGAAAGCGGGAAAGACGCGGATTTTACCATGTTGCGGTGATACTCTATAGTGCACGAATGTTGTTGCAATTTATCTGGAGCGCCATACTTGGCCATGCCCTTAGCGTGAGGAATATTTCTTGAAAGTTCTGTATGTGGTGCGCCGCTACGGCCCGGTTGGCGGCATGGAACGTTATGTCTGGGAGCTGACGCACGAGCTGCGCGGCCTGGGGCATGAAGTCGAGGTGTTGTGCGAGGTCTGCCTTGCCGGCAAACCTGAAAATATTGCGGTATATGAATTGGGCAAAATCACCCAGCGCCCGCGCTGGCTGTCGCTGTTGCGCTTCGGTGGGCGAGTGACCCGCTGGCTCAAGGCGCATCCGCATCCCGGCTGGCTGATTCATAGCCACGAGCGCGTCAACGTGCATCACGTCACGACCTTTCATGGCCCGCCCTTTGCACATGTGTTTGAAAAACCATTCTGGCGCCTGCTGTCGATACGCGTGCTGATGCAACTGTATCTGGAGCGGCGCGAATTGGCCCAGCCATCCTGCATCGTCCCCAACTCACAGACGATCAGCAAGCAGTTGGCACATTATTATCCGCAATTTGCCGGAAAACTGTCAGGCCCCATTGTTCCCGGCGTACAGCCCGGCACGGTGCGTGCCTGGCACGCTATACCGGCAGGCGGCGGAATCATCGGTTTTGTCGGCAAAGAATGGCGGCGCAAGGGGTTGCCGCTTGCGGTCGAAATCGTCGCGCGGCTGCGCCGCACCCGCCCCGGTCTCGAGTTGTGGATAGTCGGGCCGCAGCCCGAAGAAATCAGGCATTTGTTTGCCGGCTGGCAAGGCGGTTACCGTTTATTGGGTTGGCGCGAGCTATCCTGTTTCGCCGAGTTTGATGTGCTGTTGCATCCGGCCAGAGCCGAGCCGTATGGCATGGTCATCAGCGAAGCGATGTCCGCGCGCGTACCGGTTGTCGTTTCCGATGTGTGCGGTGCCGCCGCGCAGATCACACCGGATGCCGGTGCGATCGTACCGCTTGATGCACCCGCCGATCGGTGGGCGGATGAAATCGAAAAACAACTGTGCCGCAGCGATGCACCGCCGCAATTCGCGCGCGGCTGGGACGATGTGGCGCGCGAATATGAGACAATCTACCGCAATATTTTTGAGGCTGATTTGAAATGAGCGATAAGAAGTGTCGGCGCATCCTGTTGATCGGCACAGGAAACACGGACAGTTGGAGCATGGCGGCGGTGCGCACTCGCGGGGTGCACTTTTGCGAAAAAGGCGACTGCGCCAACCCGATTTATCGCAGTGCAAAATTGGCGGGTGAGCTCTTGAACATCTTCGCCGTCCTGTTAAACAAAGGTCACGACATGGCGGTGTACTTGAAACGCACTTGACAAACCAACACGGCGAAAAAACACCATGGCGATTTATGCGGTAGGCGATGTGCAGGGCTGCTATGCCGAACTTCAACAGTTGCTGGAGCAGGTGCGCTTCGATCCGGCTCAGGATCAGCTGTGGCTGGTCGGCGACCTGGTGAACCGCGGGCCGGATTCGCTGGCGGTGCTGCGGCTGGTGCAATCTCTGGGAAATAGCGCGATCACCGTGCTCGGCAACCACGACCTGCACTTGCTCGCCGTCGCAAATGGCATCGCAGAGCTGCACCGCACCGACACGCTGGACGAGATTCTCAACGCGCCGGATCGCGACGAACTGTTGCACTGGCTGCGCAACCGCCCCTTGCTGCACGTCGAAGACAACTACGTGCTGGTACATGCCGGACTGCTGCCGCAATGGAGCGTGGCGCGTGCCGCAAGCCTGGCGCACGAAGCCGAAACCGCGCTGCGCGGCAACGACTACGTCACCTTCCTCAAACGCATGTACGGCAATACCCCGCGCGGCTGGAGCGACGACCTCACCGGCTACAAGCGCCTGCGCGTCATCATCAACACCTTCACGCGCATGCGCATCTGCACGCTGGCGGGCGAAATGGAATTCAAGTTCAAGAGCGAAATACACAACATCCCGCCCGGCTACCTGCCGTGGTTCGACGTCCCCAATCGTGCCAGCGCCGATTCAACCGTGATTTTTGGTCACTGGTCGGCGCTCGGTCTGGTGCTCAGAGAAAACGTCATGGCGCTCGACACCGGCTGCCTGTGGGGCGGCCCGATGAGCGCCGTCCGGCTGGATGACCGCCACTTGTTTCAGGTGACCTGCAACAACCCGGTGGCCAAACATTGGTAATGGCTGCCCTGATGAAACAACCAAGGGAGGCAGAAATCACAAACGTGCCGTTTAGTCATGAACCTCACGATGAGGTAGGTCGGGATTCATCCCGACGGGGTTGGGTTATGCGGCGCTCTGTCGGGATGAATCCCGACCTACGAAAACCACCCCCGGTTCATAAAAGGTACTTTTACAATTTCTGCATCCCTAACGCGCATGGCGAGCAGCCACCCCTGATCATGAAACTCGCCATGCCCGTTTCCCCCATCCTAACCTTCCCCCGCAAGCGAGGGAAGGGGCAAACGAATCGCTGCGCGAGCTTCATGTTAACGCGCATGTCGATTTTCAGATTATTGAATTGTCTCCGCTTGACGCAATAATGACCTCGGCAAAAATTATCGAGGTTGCCGCAGCGGTATTGTTGCGCGAAAACGGCGCATTTCTGCTGGCGCAGCGCCCGCCAGGCAAGGTATACGAGGGCTATTGGGAATTCCCCGGCGGCAAGATCGAAGCGGGCGAGACGCCGTTGGATGCGCTGTGCCGCGAGCTGCATGAGGAGCTGGGCATTACCGGCATTACCGCCCACCCTTGGCTGGCGCGGGTATTCACTTACCCGCACGCCACAGTCAGACTGCATTTCTTCCGCGTGTTCGCCTGGCAAGGCGAGCCGCACGGCCACGAAGGCCAGCAACTGAGCTGGCAGCGCTTGCCGCTGCTGTCAGTTGCTCCGGGGCTGTCCGTTGCCCCGCTGTTGCCCGCCAATACGCCGATCCTGCGCGCACTGGAACTGCCCGATTGGTATGCGATCAGCAACGCTGCCGAACTGGGCTGCGAAGGGTTCATGCTGCGGCTGGAGCGCGCGTTGCAGAACGGCTTGCGACTGCTGCAAGTGCGCGAAAAAAACTTATCGGGCGAAGCTCTGGCACATTTTGCTGCGCAGGCGGTGCAGTTGGCGCACCGTTATGATGCCAAGGTGCTGTTGAACGGCGATGCAGAATTAGCGCGGCGCGTGAATGCGGACGGCGTGCATTTTACCGGCGCGCAATTGCACGATTGCCGGAGCAGGCCGGCTTGCGCATGGTGTTCCGTCTCCTGCCATAACGCGTCAGAACTACAACGCGCCGGTGAGCTGGGGTTCGATTGCGCGCTGCTCAGCCCGGTGCTGCCGACGCGGAGCCACCCCGGCGCGGCGCATCTCGGCTGGGAAAAATTTGCGGAATATGCGGCCAGTACGACGCTCCCGGTTTATGCGCTGGGCGGTTTGACGGCTGCAGATTTGCCAATCGCGCAGCGGCATGGCGCGCATGGCATCGCCATGCTGCGTCAGGCCTGGTGAGGGGGTGCGCTGAATTCTGTTTCGCTGTCAGGCGATGCCACGCGATATTCTTCATTCGCCCATTTACCCAAATCGATGAGCTTGCAGCGTTCGCTGCAAAATGGGCGGAAGCGGTTGCCGCTATCCCATTGATGTTCTTTGCCGCAATGCGGGCAGGTGACAATGGGCGGTGCTTGGGCTGGCATGTTGATTAACGTGAAACTCGCGTAGCGATTCGTTCGCCTGGCTCCGCCCCCCTCGCTTCGCTCTCCCCGCTTGCGGGAGAGGATTGAGGAGAGGGAGAGCGTAGCGAGGGTTCAGGGCATGACAGTTTCATTATCAGGTGTGGCTACTGTCATGCCCGTTATGAAGGCAGGCTGCAGAAGGTCAGATCAAACGGCACATCCTGATCAAACAGGGTGGTTTTTGGCGCATAGTCGGCGATAATAAAACGGATGTTGATGGCATATTTATTGGCGCCCACCTCGGGTATGCACGCCAGTTCACTGCTCATGCTGACACGCAGCAACTGCGCGGTGCGCCCGCCCTGCATTTGCTGAAAAGTGCCATGATGCGCGATGAAGTGATACTCCTTGCCGCTTTCGCGCAACAGGCGCAGGACGATTTCCAGGCCAGCGCGCAGCGGCATAAAGGGCTCCAGCCAGGTTTGCAGGTGTTCGCGCCGCGCGCCGGCATCCTGCTCCTGCCAGTAGTGATAGGAAGGCAGGTCGAATTCGCAGGTGCCGCCGGGCATGACGGCACGCTGCTTGATGCCCATCAGCCATTCGTTTTCACGCAAGTGCTGCCCGGTTTTGCCGGCCATGGCAAGAATATTTTCAGACACCACGTCAATCTCGGCGAGTATGACGTCCAGTGCATCCTGGGAAATTGCCGGATTGTTATGCAACTGAGAAAGGGCGCGTTTCTGGCGTTCCAGTTCTTGCAACAATTCGGATTTCAGATCGGCGCGGCTGGCTACTTCAAGAATTTCAAACAGGGTAAGCAGCGCGGCATGGTGATCCAAGCCGTGCGTGTATCCGATAAAGTGCTGCGTGCGCGCGAACAAGTCTTCCAGGCGCAACAAAGTGCGCACTTTTTCGTTAATAGGAAACTCGTAGTCGATCACGGCGGCATGGGCGGATAATTTCAATTGCGAAAGATATACGGAATTTCCTTGTATCGTCAATTGTTGTTTGCAGTATTTAAATAGCGTTCGTGCAAGATGTCCACCTGCCGGGCCAGACTATCCAGCCCGGCCTCGTTGCGGATGACATCGTCGGCCAACTCCAGACGCCCGGCACGCGAAGTTTGCAGGGCGATGATGGCACGCACCTCCGCCTCGCCCAGACGGCTGCGCCCGATGACCCGCGCAACCTGGATATTTTCATCGCAATCCACCACCAGCACGCGCCGCACCCATGGCCTGAAGGTGCGGCTTTCGGGCAGCAACGGCACGACGGCGAGGATGTAAGGTTTGTCCTGCAACTGCCGCAACTGCGCCTCTGCCTGTTCGAATATCAGCGGGTGCAAAATTTGCTCCAACTGCTGTTTGGCCGTGGCATCTGAAAAAATCAACCCGCGCATTTTAGCGCGATCCAGCGCGCCGTCATCCGTGAGGTAATCGCTGCCAAAGGCGGCGCGGATCGCCGCAATGGCCTCGCCGCCGGCCCGCGTCAGAAAATGGGCGATAGCGTCCGTGTCGATGATGCCCGCGCCATGCTGCGCAAACAGCGCGGCGACGGTGCTCTTGCCGCTGCCGATCCCGCCGGTGAGCCCAACGATCAGCCGCCTGTCCTGAGCCTGTCGAAGGATCATGGAGCTGCGAGCAACTGCAGGTAACCCTGTGTCAATGTTTGCCCCCAGAACAGCGCGATCAGCCCGCCGCCCGCCAGATAAGGGCCAAAGGGAATGGGGATATTGCGGCCTTGTTTGGTCGCAACAATCAGCGTAATGCCGACCACCGCGCCCACCAGCGAAGACGACAGGATGATGAGCGGCAGCATTTGCCAGCCAAGCCAGGCGCCCAGCGCGGCGAGCAGTTTGAAATCGCCGTAACCCATGCCCTCCTTGCCGGTGGCGAGCTTGAACAGCCAGTACACGCTCCATAGCGCGAGATAGCCGAACACCGCGCCCAGCACCGCGCCATGCAAATCGGTAAAGGTGCCGGACAGGTTGAACAGCAAGCCTGCCCAGAGCAGCGGCAGGGTGATGTCGTCCGGCAGCAGTTGCGTGTCGAAATCAATTGCCGTGAGCGCCAGTAATCCCCAGATAAGCAGCAACGCGCCGCCTGCCGCCCAGCCAAAGCCGAAGTGCCAGGCCGCGTAGGCGCACAACAGGCCGCTGGTTGCCTCAATGATCGGATAGCGCGGCGAGATGGCCGCGCCGCAGCCCTTGCACTTGCCGCGCAACAGCAGATAACTGACGACGGGAATGTTATCCCACGCGCTGATGGCATGGTTGCAATGCGGGCAGGCGGAACGCGGAACAACGAGATTATAGGTAGGGGCAGCAGCCGGTTCCTCGCCGCGCAGTTCGGCGCATTGCTGCCGCCAGCCAAGCTCCATCATTTTCGGCAAGCGGTGGATGACTACGTTCAAGAAGCTGCCGACCATCAGGCCGAGAATCAGGCACACGCCGATGAAAGCGGCGGGAAACGTTTGCAGGAGTTCGAGAAAGCTCATCATCAGAGGACAGAGGACGGAGGACAGAGGACAGAGGTTTTGTCGCGGCTGCGCCGCGTGCTTGATATAGTGTGCCGCACAGCGGCACACAACCAATCTGTCCTCTGTCCTCCGTCCTCTGTCCTCTGATGCATTAAACCACCGAGCCCATCTTGAAGATCGGCAAATACATCGCGACCACCATGCCACCGATCAGTGTGCCGAGCACCACCATGATGATCGGTTCCATCAGGCTGGACAGCGCATCCACAGCATCGTCGACTTCGGCCTCGTAGAAATCGGCCACCTTGCTCAGCATGGAATCCAGCGAACCGGCTTCTTCACCGATCGCCACCATTTGCAGCACCATGCTCGGAAATACTTCGGTATTCTGCATCGCGACGGTCAGGCTGCTGCCGGTGGTGACTTCGCGTTGAATATACTTTGTGGCGTCGTAATACACCGCATTGCCCGCCGCTCCCGCCACCGAGTCAAAAGCCTCGACCAGCGGCACACCCGCTGCGAACATGGTGGCAAGCGTGCGGCTCCAGCGCGCGATGCTGGCCTTGCGCACCAGTTCACCAAAAATGGGCGCCTTCAGTAACAACCGGTCCATGACAGCCTGCATCTTTGTACTACGTTTCCAGAAATAGAAAAACGTGTAAAAACCGCCGCCTATCCCGCCAAAGATCAGATACCAGTAGGTCACGAAGAAATCGGAAATACCCATGATGACCAAGGTCGGTGCGGGTAAATCCGCGCCAAAATTGGTAAACAACTCTTTGAACGCCGGAATCACGAAAATCATGATCACGGCGGTGATGACAAACGCCACCACGATGATGGAAACCGGGTAGAACAGCGCCGATTTGATCTTGCTTTTGATCGCCTGAATTTTCTCCTTGTAAGTTGCCAGCCTATCCAGCAAGGTGTCCAGAATACCGGCCGCCTCGCCCGCACCAATCAGGTTGCAATACAGGTCGTCGAAATACAGCGGATATTTCTTGAATGCCTGTTGCAGGCTGCTGCCAGTTTCTATGTCAGTCTTGATGTCGAACAGCAGTTTTGCCACGGACGGATTGCTGTGACCCTTGCCGACGATATCAAAAGCCTGCAGCATGGGCACGCCCGATTTCATCATGGTGGCAAGCTGGCGGGTGAACAGCGAAATATCTTTTTCGGTGACTTTCTGGGTGCTGGCGCGCAGCCGTTTGACCTTGGAGACATTGATGCCCTGGCGGCGCAGGACAGCGGATACGTTGGCCTCGCCGGGTGCGCGCATCTCGCCTTTGACCCGCTTGCCGGTCTTGTCCTTACCTTCCCAGAGATAGGAATATTCTTTTATCTTTGCGGCCTTAGGTGCAGTAGCCATAGCGTCTCCCTTGGGTCACTATCTAATGTTGATGGGCATCATGCCGAGCTTTGCGTCTATTGTAAAGCAGGAGGGGCAATTCGCGATCCATCCTGCCTATCCGGTTGCGCCGGAAAAATACGCGCCACTTTAACAATACGATCCTGCGTCTGGATAATTTCGATCGGATAGCCGGCAATTTTCAGGCTGACGCCGGCTTCCGGCATATCTTCCAGATGCTCCAGAATCAACCCATTCAGCGTTTTAGCACTGTCCAGCGGCAGATGCCATCCCAGCTTGCGGTTCAGCTCACGCAGGCTGCTGGCGCCTTCCAGCAGGATGCTGCCATCCTCCTGGCGCAGGAACTTTCCGGTTTGTGCGGGGGATTGGGTGGTAAATTCGCCGACGATTTCCTCGAGGATATTTTCCAGCGTCACCAGGCCGAGGAGTTCGCCGTATTCATCCACCACCAGCCCCAGGCGCGCGTGGCGTTCCTGGAATTGTTGCAATTGCTTGAGCAGCGGCGTGTCGGAGGGGATGAAATAAGGTTCATGGAGTATTTCGCGCAGTTGCGTCACGTCCAGCCCCGCTTCCTGAAACAAGGCCGGCACACGCTTGATGTGCAGGATGCCGATGATATTGCCAGGCTTGCCTTCATAAACCGGCAGCAAGGTGTGGTGGCAGGTGATGATTTGCTGGCGCAGCTCATCCGCGCTGGCGTTGATGTCCAGCGCCTCGATCTGGTTGCGCGGAACCATCACATCGTTCACGGTGATGCGCTCCAGATCGACCAGGTTGAGCAACATTTTCTGGTGCTTGCGCGGCAGGAAGTCTCCTGCCTCCAGCACCAGCCCGCGCAATTCTTCCAGCGACATCTTCTGCTTGCTCTGATCGGTTTCTATCCTGATGCGCAGCAGCCACAGCATGCCTTTCACCAGGGATGTCGCCACCGAGACTACCGGGTGGAACAGGGTGATCAGCGGCGCGAGCACATAACTCGCCGGCAGCGCGATGCGCTCCGGGTGGCTGGCAGCCAGTATTTTCGGCAGGATTTCGCTGAACACCAGGATCGCGAAGGTGAGCGCCAGCGTGCCCAGCAGGATCGCCCAGTCGTTTTGCCCGAACAGGCGCAGGATAATAATGTTGGCCAGCGCTGCGGCGGCGACATTGACCAGCGTGTTGCCGAACAGGATGGAACCGAGCAACTTGTCCACACGGGACAGCAGGCGGTTGACCAGCCTGGCGCTGCGGTTGCCCTTGCGAACCAGGTTGTTCAGGCGATAGCGGTTGATCGCCATCATGCTGGTTTCCGAGCCGGAAAAGAACGCGCTGCAAACCAATAACAACAGCAGGATACCGAACAGCCAGCCTAAAGAAATTTCGTCCAAGGTGAGGTTTCAGTGATATTTGATAGCGGGAATAGTGTGCGAGAGGGGCGCGAGTGTCAAGCGGGACGCCGGGTGCTGAAAACCATCAGCAGTGCACCGGCGATCACCATCGGCAGGCTCAGCCATTGCCCCATACTCATGCCGAACGACAGCAGGCCGAGGAAATCGTCCGGTTCGCGGGCGAATTCGGCGAGAAAGCGGAAACTGCCGTAGCCGATCAGAAACAGCCCGGATACTGCGCCCACGGGGCGCGGCTTGCGCGCATACAGCCAGAGCAATGCGAACAACAGCACGCCTTCCAGCGCAAACTGATAAAGCTGCGAAGGATGGCGCGGCAGGCTGTCCGCTTGCGGAAAAACCATCGCCCACGGCACATCGGTCGGCCTTCCCCAGAGCTCGCCGTTAATGAAATTGCCGAGCCGCCCGAAAGCCAGCCCGGGCGGCACCAACGGCGCGATGAAGTCGGTTACTTGCAGCCAGCGCAATTTCTGTCTACGAGCCAGCCACGCCATCGCCACCAGCACGCCGAGAAAGCCGCCGTGGAACGACATGCCGCCCTGCCACACGGCCAGAATTTCCAGCGGATGGGCGAAATAATAGGAAGCTTTGTAAAACAGCACATAACCCAGCCGCCCGCCGAGGATCACGCCGAGCACGCCGTAAAATAACAGGTCGTCGAGCAGCTTCCTGTCGATCTGCGGGTGGTTCAGCACGGCGATGCGCTTGCGCCCCAGCCAGAGGAAGGCCATGAAGCCGGCGAGGTACATCAGCCCGTACCAGTGGATGGCCAGCGGGCCGAGTTGCAGGGCGACGGGATTGAATTGCGGATGAACGAGCATGGGCGAATCGGGTAAAATCGATGCCCCGATTATACGTGTGCTTTTATTTTTCAGAGAGACAACATGCCCGCTTACCGTTCCCGCACCTCCACGCATGGCCGCAACATGGCCGGCGCGCGCTCTTTGTGGCGCGCCACCGGCATGACCGATAGCGATTTCGGCAAGCCGATCATCGCCATCGCCAACTCGTTCACCCAGTTCGTTCCCGGCCATGTCCACCTGAAGGACATGGGGCAACTGGTGGCGCGCGAGATCGAGAAGGCGGGCGGCATCGCCAAGGAGTTCAACACCATCGCGGTGGACGACGGCATTGCCATGGGACATGCCGGGATGCTGTATTCGCTGCCCTCGCGCGAACTGATCGCCGACAGCGTGGAATACATGGTCAACGCGCATTGCGCCGACGCGCTGGTGTGCATCTCCAATTGCGACAAGATCACGCCGGGCATGCTGATGGCGGCGATGCGCCTGAACATTCCGGTGGTGTTCGTCTCCGGCGGGCCGATGGAAGCGGGCAAGGTCGATTGGCAGGGCAAGACCAGTGGGCTGGACTTGGTGGATGCGATGGTCGCCGCCGCCGACAGCCATTGCAGCGATGCGGAAGTGGATGCCATCGAGCGTTCTGCCTGCCCGACCTGCGGCTCCTGCTCCGGCATGTTCACCGCCAATTCGATGAACTGCCTGACCGAGGCGCTCGGGTTGTCGTTGCCCGGCAACGGCACATTGGTGGCGACCCACGCCGAACGCAAACAATTATTTTTGCGCGCTGGACGCCTGGTCGTCGAGCTGTGCAAACGCTATTACGAGCAGGATGACGCAGGCGTGTTGCCGCGCTCCATCGCCACCTTCGACGCATTCGAAAACGCCATGACGCTGGACATCTCGATGGGCGGTTCGACCAACACCGTGCTGCACCTGCTGGCAATCGCGCAGGAGGCGGGCGTGAATTTCACCATGAAGGATATGGATCGCCTGTCACGCCATGTGCCGACCCTGTGCAAGGTCGCGCCGTCCTCCGAATACCATATGGAAGATGTGCATCGCGCCGGCGGCATTCCAGCGATTCTCGGCGAACTGGATCGCGCCGGGCTGTTGCACGCCGATGCCGGAACGGTATACAGCCCGACCCTGCGCGATGCGCTCAAACAGTGGGACATCGTGCAGACCGGCGACGAAGAAGTGAAAAAGCTTTTCCGTGCGGCGCCCGGCGGGGTCGTCACCACCCTCGCCTTCTCGCAATCCATGCACTATCCGGAACTGGATACCGACCGCAGCGACGGCTGCATCCGCGATCAGGCGCATGCTTATTCGCAGGACGGTGGCCTGGCGGTATTGCACGGCAACATCGCCGCAGACGGCTGCATCGTCAAGACCGCCGGGGTGGACGACAGCATCCTGAAATTTACCGGACGCGCGCGCGTATTCGAAAGCCAGGACGATGCGGTGGCGGCGATTCTCGACGACAAGGTCGTGGCGGGCGACGTGGTGGTGATCCGCTATGAAGGGCCGAAGGGCGGGCCGGGCATGCAGGAGATGCTCTATCCGACCAGCTACCTGAAGTCCAAGGGGCTGGGCGCGGCCTGCGCGCTGCTCACCGACGGGCGTTTTTCCGGCGGCACCTCCGGCTTGAGTATCGGCCACGTCTCGCCGGAAGCCGCAGCAGGCGGCGCAATCGGGCTGGTGGAGGAAGGCGACACCATCGAGATCGACATTCCGCAACGCAGCATCGCGCTGGCGATTCCCGATGCAGAACTGGCGCGACGCCGCGCCGCGATGGAGGCGAAAGGCGGCAAGGCCTGGCAACCGGTCAGCCGGGATCGCCAAGTGTCTGCGGCACTGCGCGCCTACGCCGCCATGACAACTTCCGCCGACAAAGGCGCGGTGCGCGACGTGACGCAAATCGAGAGAAAGCCGACATGACCAGCGCACAGCAATTGAACGCGCAATTCGGCATCGCCGGGCAACTGGCTTTCCATGAGGATGATAGCGGCTTGGTCGTCGCGGAAATCGACAACCCGCAGGCGAGCGCAACGCTGTGTTTGCAGGGTGCGCACCTGATGGCTTGGCAACCCAAAAGCCAGGCCGTGCCGGTGGTGTGGCTGTCGCGCGACGCGCAATTGGCGGCGGGCAAGTCGATACGCGGCGGCGTGCCGGTATGCTGGCCATGGTTCGGCGCACATGCTGCCGAGCCGGGCTTTCCAGCGCACGGCTATGCGCGCACCACACCTTGGAAAGTAATTGAATCCAGTATTGAACCGAGCGGTGCGACGCGACTGACGCTGCGCCTGGTCGAGAGCAAAAAAACACGCGCGCACTGGCCGCACGATGCGCGGCTTGAGCTGACCGTGAGCGTCGGCGAGACGTTGCGTATGGAGCTATGCACCGAAAATACCGGGGCAGCCGATTTTGTAATCGGCGAAGCGCTGCATACCTATTTTCGTATCGGCGACATCGGTGCGGCACAGGTGACCGGCCTGGCGGATTGCGCTTACTGGGACAAGGCGGGCGGCTCGACGCTCAAAAAGCAAGATGGCATAATTCGGTTTGCGGGAGAGACCGACCGCGTATACATCAATACCGCCGCAGAATGCACGATTGAGGACGACGCGCTGAAGCGGCGCATTCATGTTGCCAAATCCGGCAGCCTTTCAACTATCGTGTGGACACCGTGGACGGCAAAAGCCGACAGGATGGGCGATCTGGGACAACCGGATGGCTGGCGCGAAATGCTGTGCGTGGAATCGGCCAATGCTATCGACAATGCGGTGCATGTCGCGGCGGGAACCCGACACACTCTTGTCGTTGAATACCGCGCCGAACCGCTGTAGTTACTTTAAAACAAGAAAGCTTGGAAAATCAGAAAGCCTGGACAGGGAACATCATGAGTACTCGAAACATCTTGCTGGCATCGCTGTTGATTGCGCTGAGCGGCTGCCAGCCGAAAGTGCCCAAGGAATATGCCGCCAAGGCTACCGAGTGGCAATTGGCGGACAGAACCGGCTGCTTCATGTGCCACCAAACCGGCAAGAATCTGCTGGGCCCGTCATGGGAGAATGTAGCCGAGCGATACAGAAACAATCCGGATGCCGAAGCGCACCTGATGAACAAAATCGCCAATGGCGGTAGCGGAGCATGGATCAACCGGGAAATGCCCGGCTACCCCGAGTCATTGCTCACCGAAGTGAACCGCAAGGTTCTGGTTGACTTTATTCTGTCTATGTAATTTGACTTAATCAACGGCTCAGGTCGAAATAATACGCTCACAAAATTGGCGGGACACTATTCTTAACAGCCAGACGCAAGGCTCGCCCCAGATCATTTTCGCTCGCAATGCTACGGATTTAGAAGCACAGCCATAGCGACCCACAGATTTTCGTTAACCATGTACATGACTTGGAAGTCCGTTGACAGGGTCGGCATATATACTACGAAATCATCCATTTTCTTCTCGCTGCAACTGTCCACTTCAGTGCCATCGGGCCAAAGGAAGGTAATGTCCCTTTGACTTGCCATTGTCTCCCAATCCTCGTATTCCACGGTTGTGGCGTTTCCTGAAATGGCGCCATCGGCGTAAAGAACTTTCTTGGTGCCCGGTACGGGAGAGGAGGCGGTGCATGTTGCATCATCCGGATTGGTGTTGCCGTAATACATTTTATATCTGACGCCGCCCAGGTGGATTGGCACGGGCGCCTGCATGTTTTTCCAATATTTCGGGCAACCCGCTGTGTTGGAAATGGTCCACGCGCTTCCATTCCACTGCGCGTGTCCGACACCGCTTATATCCGACGCGCAAGCTCCCGCTGCCGTGTTCATTGAAAACAACATAAAAGTGCCTGCATCTCCATCCCAACTCCAATCGTTGAGGATCGGGTAACCGATTTTAAACTGCCTGGCGGAGTCAATCCCTGTAAATTCCTGCGAACTGCTTCCAACGGCAAGTGTGGGCGCACAATCGCCACCCACAGCGAATTCGGCATCGGTGGAGCAGACAGTGGCGCTGCCTCTGTTGTAATCTAAACCTGTGTAGCCATCCTGGCTGTCTAGGTAGTAAATACCGACTTTGTTCCCCGGGCCTATGTAGGAAAATTCAAAAAACAGGCGAATTTTACTGCCCATTGCCGAAGAAAGCGGCACAGGCTGTGACGTTGCAAGCTCGTAGTTATTCGAACCTTTATATCTTAATCCGTAACCGGTGGCTGGGGCGAACGAGCTCACGGAGGAGGGATTGATAGTGGCGGCTGAAGTTGTATATCCGATCTTCACTCCTTTCTGTGCCGGATCAGAAAAATCAGGGTCATAAAAAAGCTTTGCCGTTCCATCCAAGCCTCCACCGGCACCGGGACCATATACGAAAGCCCAGGCCTTCGTGTTGCTGTCGGAAATGACTTCCATGGCCGTGTTCCATGTATTTCCTGTTCCCTGAATCTGCCAATACTCTTCGGAGGTTGTGCCGGACACCGCCGCCGCGCTGCCCGCTTCGGCACACGCGGCATCCTTGCAGGCGGAGACCACCACGCTGTAGCTCGTGCCAGACTTCAGTCCGGTCAAGGTGGCAGAGGTGCCGCTTGCCGCCGCACTGTAGCTGAGGCTGGTATTGCCGACCGTCTCGGACGCGCTGATCGCATAATGATCCACCGTGTAATCCGTTGGCGCCGCCCACGACACGACCAACTGGGTCGATGAAGAAAACGTGCTGCTGCCGACCGTTTGGCTGCCAGCGTTGGTCACGGCGACATTCACGGGCGGTGAGAGCGATGACGATGAAGGTGAACACATCACAACACCTTCGCCGTCCCAGCCCGCCGATTGCAGCCTCTGGTATTCGCCAGTCAGGCTGGTATAGCGATGATTCGAATCTTCGCCCCTGGAAAACCCATTGTTGTAGAGACGGTAAATGGAGGTGTAGCCTGACGGACAGACGCCGGTCGCCGGCAGTGCGATGGCAAAAGCCAGCCCTTCATAATTCCAGCGTTTCTCGCTGTCAGGGGTGATTAGCTGAAGCGCCTTGAGGCTGTCACACTCTTCCTGGCTGGCGGTGTAGAAATGCGAATTCGGGCCGGGCGACATCGAACCATAAAAGCGGCAAACCGGAACGGCGTTGCCGGATGTGGCGGTGGCGGAATAGGCGAGGAAGTCATCGCCGGTGCGGCTCCAGCCCTGCCCCGCAGCACCATTGTCGATGGCCGCAGCCTCGCCTGTATCGGCAGTGCGGAAATAATGATCCAGCCCGGCATGGTAAAACTCGTAGACTGTGATGGAATCCAACGCATAAGCCATAGGTGTGATACCCACCCACATCCCGGCCACGCATGGTAGCCAGATTTTCTGTAATTTCATGCTTCCTCTCCTTTGCGTTTAATTTCAATTCCCTATCAATAGAGCAATATCGTAGGGCGGGTTCTACCCGCCGGATAAAGATGTCGTGCGAAGCCCGACCTACGGATTATTTTCCTATTGAAGGAGAAATGGAATAACTGGTCCGGGCATAAATAAATGAGTGATGCAAAAAACAAGCACTATTGAAAAACCTGTAATTTCACTGTGGCGCGCACATGACCACGCCCTCATCGATCCAGCCGCGTGCTGCGAACTCTTGCAGGGCGGTTGTGTTGCTGGTGATGCGGTGGTTGCTGTCGATACTGCGTGCGAATCCGTTATTGTAGGCGTGGTAGATGGGTGTCGTTCCATCGGGGCATAGGCTGTTGGTCGGCGCGGTTGTGGAAAAATCCATGCTTTCGAAATTCCATCGTTTCTCGGTTGCTGGAATGGTAGCCTCGAGTTGTTTCAGGTATGAGCATTCTTCCGCGTCAGCGGTGTAGAAATGCGAATTGGGCCACGGGAGATTGGCTGCCATAGAAACGGCAACACCGGGTCCTGAAACAGAGGGGATGCCGGCGGGGTTGGTGTTATTGGCAAGATACGCCGCGCAGGTCGCTTGAGAAAGGGTGGGCGCCTGAGAGGGAAGCGTGACTGTGATGCCGATCAGCAGTGCCAGAAAGTATCCGAATTTACGCATATTCTCCTCCTCTGCCGCACGGGCTGTTGCGCCTGGCTTGGCCGGCGTTATTGCCCTTCGCGTTCTATTTCTCCCGTGCCGCTATTATCGCGTGCGTCGGTATTTTTCGCAGAATCCAGCGTCACGTTGCCCATTTTTTTGCGGAACTCGCTGGTAATTTCGCGCGCTTGCTGTGAGTTTGCCACCAGCTTGGGGGTAATCAGCATGACCAGTTCGGTGCGGTCATCTTTTTTATTCTGCGCACCAAACAGCGCGCCCAGCACGGGAATTTCGGAAAGGTACGGCAGCCCGCTGCTGGCATCGGATTTTTTGTCGCTGATCAGTCCACCCAGCACCATGGTTTCGCCCGCCTGCACCGTGACCGTGCTTTGCGCCGAGCGCTTGCTGATGGTGGGCGAGTCGATGCCGGAGGTCACCGTTTTGGAGGCGTTGCTGACTTCCTGGCTGATCTCCATGGTGACCAGGCCGCCGGCATTGATATGCGGTGTCACGGACAGCATGATGCCAGTGTCGAGATACTGCACGGAACTGATCACGCCGGTTGTTCCCGTCGTGGCGATTGCGGTCGCCAGCGCCTGGGTCTGGCTCACCGTGGGCACCCGGTCGCCAACCTGAATTTTGGCGGTATGGTTGTCCGATACCATGATATGGGGCGAGGCGATGATGTTCAGCTTGGAGTTGGCGGCCATGGCGTTCAGCACGGTCTTGATGGAACCTGCGGGGTCCAGCCAGGCATAGGAAAAGCCGGGACTCAACTGGGAGATGCCCGCAGCGCCGGTATCGAGGAAGCCTTTGCGGTTGGGGCCGTTGCTGAAATACCATTCCAGGCCGAAGGAAAACTCGTCGCTCAGGGTCACTTCGGCGATGGTCACCTCGATCAGCACCTGGCGCGGCACCACGTCTAGCTTGCGGATCGCACTGGTGATGAGTTCATATTCCGATGGGGTCGACAGGATCAGCAGGGCGTTGTTTTCCTTGTCCGCGATAATGCGCGTCGCTCCGCCGACCGACACGGATACGCCTGCAGAGCTTCCCGTTTGCACCCCTCCCTCGGCCTGTCCGGGGGATTTGATTTCAGCCGGCTTTAATCCGGGAGCCAGCGAGGGCGGCGCAGCGCTCTGGGAAGTTTGTTTGCTGAATGCTTGCCCGAGCAAGGCTGCCATTTTGACGGCGTCGCCATTCTGTACCTGATAAACGTAAAGCTGCACTCCGCCGTCGCCTGCGCCGGAGCGATCCAGGCGTTCCACCCAGACGCGTGCCTGTTCGAGATACTTTGGCTGCGGTGTGATCACCAGCAGGGCATTCAGGCGTTCGATCGGGATGATACGCAGCACACCCGCCAGCGGGCCCAGAGTCTTGTCGCCCATAATTTTCTCGACCTCGGAGAAGGCGGTTTTGACATCGACGCTTTTGAGCGTAAACAGTCCGACGGACATCCCGGCAATCCAGTCCACGTCGAAAATGTCGATGGTTTCCATGAGATGGCGCAGTTCCCGGGTGTTGCCGCCAAGGAACAGCATGTTGCGCGCATCGTCCACGCGCACGATGCCGCCATCGGGAGTGAACGGTTCGAGGATTTTGACCATTTCGCGTGCGGAAATAAATTTCAGGGGAAAAATCTGCACGCTGTAGCCGGATGGCAACGGCTTGCTCGTGTCGCTCACCTGCGGCGTCAATGCGCCCTTTGCTACCGTGGCGAGGGGGGTGACGTGGAACACGCCGTCCGATTCGCGCACCATTGACGCGCCATTCATGCGCAGCACCGCTTCCAGCGTGGGCAGCAGCGCGCTGCGCTTGATCGGATGGCTGGAGTGGATGTTGACGGTACCCTGCACCCTGGGGTCGATGACGTAGCTCTCGTTCATGATATCCACCAGCACGATCTTGACCACTTCGCGCAGGTCTGCCCCGTCAAAGTTGAGCATGACCTCTTCGCCGCCTGCTGCGCCAGCAGCCAGCGTTGACGCGGGCTTGACGAAAACTCCGGTTCCCGGATACAGCTTGAAATTTTCCTCGGTATCGGCAGTTTTGGGTTTTTCCGCCAAACCATCTTTTTTATGGGCAGCAGTGTTTTCAATACCGTTGCCGAGAGCATGAGACTTGGCTGGCGTGGCGATTTTTCCATTCTTCACCTCGCCGTGGGTGGCGCATCCGCCGAGCAAGGCTACAACTGCCAGCGGCAACAGCCAGTGATTGATATTCATATTCTTGACTCCCATTTTTCGATAGTTTCCATCACGTCACCCTGCCTAACGGGCATGGCGAGTAGCCACACCCGATAATGAAACTCGCCATGCCCGTTTCCCCCTTCCCAACCTTCTGGATGAAACAACTAGCCATTCGACTAAGCTGCCAAAGGCCGCAGCCAAGTCGCTGGTTACCCCGCAAGCGAGGGAAGGAGCAAACGAATCGCTGCGCGAGTTTCACGTTAACGGGCATGGCAGCGGCCACCCCTGATAATGAAACTCGCCATGCCCGTTTCCCTCACCTCAATCCTCTCCCGCAAGCGGGCGAGGAGGCGAACGAATCGCTGCGCGAGTTTCACGTTACGCAAGTGGTTGGCATAGCGGCGTAAAGTTGCCGCATAAACAAATGTCCGTTCCGAGCATGTTGATATGTTCAGGTTTTGCGTCATGTTCAAACTGGCGGCAGCCCGCGCGCGGCACGGCGGCGATTGATTAACGATTGCGGGTCATTGCCGCCGGGGCTGGCGGCAGATGGCGCGCTGTTTTGCGGTGCGCCCGGAGCGGCCTGGGGCGCTGCCTGTGCCTGCGGTTGAACCGGCATGACTTTCGGGGCAGCGGGCTGCTTGGCCGACGGCTGAATCTTGAGCACCAATTCCTCTGTTTCGCCGCCCTGTGTCAGAAGCACTTTTTCGGGATAAATATTGGCCACCGTAATGCCCTTGATTTCCTTGCCTTGCTCCACTCGCGTGGATTTTCCGGTGGCGACCTCGCGCAGCAGGGCGATACTTTTACCCTGGATGATCAGTGCTCCCAGCAGGATAAACTGGCCTTTTTGCATCGCGGATTGCGCCTGCGCGGGAAGCGGCGGCGGGCGGCGGGCGGGGGTAAACACCGGGCGCGCCGTGGTTTCGGCAAAGCCCTGTTCCAGCGCGGGCAGGGTGAATTCGGGTTGGATCGGGTAGTCCGCGCGCGCCGCCAGTATGGGTTTGGGCGCGGGCGGGTGCGGGAGGATATGCCGCCCCCAGTCCAGTTCCAGTCCGATCACGCCAGCCAGGGCAAGATAAGGTAGCCCCCAGATGATCGCCATCCAGATGCCCGGATTCATCTTCGCGCCTGCCATTATTTGGCTCCCAGCACGGCGTAACCGGCCGCATCAAATTGCACGAGGAATTCTGGCTCCGGCGCATTCACATCACGCTGCGGCTGCCAGGCTGTGGCACGGATGCTGATGTTGTCCAGCATTAAATAAGGGCGCTGGGTTTCAAGGATGTAAAAAATTTTCTGTGCGGCGCTGACTCTGGCGCTCATCTGAATATTGACCGTCACCTTGCGATAATTGCCTTCGTCCTTGGGTTCGGCAATCTGCATGGAGGAGACTTTTCCGCCGTTGCTTTCGGCTATGCCTTTGACAATTTCCTGCATTTCGGATGCGGCCAAAGCGGGAACCGGGCTTTTCAGGAAAAAACCGCGCGTGCCCTTGGCTTTCAGCGTCTCGAGTTGTTGTGCCAGGCTGGGCGCGGTGGCACCTATCCGCGAATAGCGCGTCAACAAGTCGAGCTGTTGCTCGATGGCACGGTCATAATGGCGGCTCATTAAAAACACCGGCACGGCAATGAGGGCGCCGAGCAGCACAATTGATCCCAGCAACAGGGAGAGCGCCAGTGTTCTGCTTTGCTGCGGGGGCAAGGTGCGCATTTTCATGGTCGCTTCTCCGCGCGGGCAGCCGGGGCAGCGCCTGGTTCGATCCCGGTTTTTGCGGCAGCGGGCTGCGGGTCGGGTTTTATCGCTTTGGGTTTAATCGCTTCGAGCAGGGCAGGCAGCTTGCCATCCTTGTTTTTTTTCTGCGCCGCCGCCGCAGCGCCGGCGCTATCTGGAGCTGCCGCCTGATTCGGCGCTGGCGGTGCAACTGGCTGTGGCAGTTGTTGCGGTTGCGCTACGGGAGATGCAGGTGTGGTGGGGTGTGATTCGGTTTCGGTGCGCGGCAAGGGGCGGGTTTCGGCCGCAAGCTGGAAGCGTTCGCTGTTCGCCCCCTGGCCTTTGGTCAGCGGCGCGCGGAAACTGGCATCATGCAGGGTTTTCGCCTGCTCGAACAAACCGGCCAGTTTGGAGGACGATGCAGTCTCCCCGTGAATGCGCATTTCCTTGCCCTTCAGATCGAACTGCTGCACCCAGGTATCATCCGGCAGGAGGCGCGTGACATCTTCCAGCACAGCCACAACCGGCGGGGACTCGCGTTTTTTGTCGAGCAGGTAGTTGTATTCGGCCAGCAGCGCCTCGAGCTGGCGGCGCAAATTCTCCGCCGCTTCCGCCTGCTCGTGAGCCTTGCTCACCTGGGGCTGCAGCGCTAGGACGGTCTCCCGTTTTTGCCAGATGGGCAATGCCAGCGCGGCGCAGAGCAGAGCCGCCAAGCCGACCGCCAGTGCGCTATTGAGGCGCGGCAGGCGCGCACCCCCGCTGTTTGGCAGCAGTTCGCCGGGGAGCAGATTCCACGGGGTGTCATTCCCCGCATCGCCGGCTACCCGCACCGCAACCGTCTGCGCCCCCCAGGCAGCAAGCTGGCGCAACGGCTCATTGATCGTGTCGCGTGGCGCAACGGCCAGCGCTATGTCAAGCTGCTTGTCGCGCCGCACAATCCGGTAGTCGAAATACACCTGGCCGGGATTGAAGGGGGTATGGCGATCCATTTCAAAAGCGATCACCTGGCGCAGGTTTTCCTCGGCAGCCAGCGGCAAAGATAATTTTTTGCATAGCACCTGCTCCTGCGCCAGATATAGCGCGATCTCACTTTTCTGCGGGGCGACCCGATTAAATTCGGATTGAAAGGCGTGTTTTTGCCCGGTGGCTTCCAGTGAGGCCATGTCCAGCCGCCCCACTTCGGCCGCTTTCCCGTGTACCACGCGGAAGAAAATGACCAGAGAGCCGCTGATTTTAACCAGCACCTGGCGCGCCAGTGCAGGTTGGGATGTGCCGGGCAGGAGCTGTCTGAGCAGGGCGGACAATTCGCCAAGCCACCAGTCGAAAAAATCGTTCAACCCGAGCCGTTGCCCAAAATGCCGCAAATTTTCTCGGTAATTGATCCCGGCCATTTGATTTATCGGACCTCGGCGGCAGGCGCGGGACGCCCTTCTTTCCATGCCAGAAACGCGACCGGGCGTTTCGCTTCTCCGCTCCGGCGTACCACCGCCTCGCGCACGAAGACGGCTCCGTCCGCCATGCGCGCCTCGGCGCGGACGTTGATTACGGAATTTATCGCGGCAGAGGTAAAGGCAGCTCCGGCTGGAAAAGGCGACGGTATCTGGCCATCGGCCAAGCTTTGCTTGCGCTGTTCAAGGTAAGCGTCCACTTGGGCGGGGTCCGCGCCGGGAATGGCCATCAGCACGGCTCTCGGCGCAACCAGCGTGTTGATGCCGGGCTGCCTGGAGTGGACAGTGAGGAGGGGGGCGACGCGTAAATAAATATCATGGGACATTCCCAGCACTTGTTGCAATTGTTCCACCGCATCGAAGGGGGCGTTGGCAGGTTCATATTTCAGGCCACTCGCCCGGTAGGCCTCGCTTTCCGCGCCCTTTGGGCGCGGTAGCGTATCCGCGTCGCGCCAGTCGAGGATGGCATCGAGCAGTTGTTCGGACTTTTCAGCATCCACGCCGACGGACAGGAGCAAACCTCTGAGCAGATCATCTGAGCCTGCATTGATATCAATTTTACCGGATTCATCCATCATCACGACTCTAATTTTTGCGCCATTTCGTTCCCATTGCCGCTCTCTTCCGTCCGTCTTCCAGGTGTCGGCATTCGCCGCCGGCTTGTAGGTTTCATACAGCGCCCGGTGCACCGCGCCGTTGGCCACGGCTTCCGCCTGTGCCGCCGATACCGCATTGCGCGCCACCAGGGTTTCGGTGCGCATGGCAAAAACGAAATTTCCCGCGATCACGGTCAGCAGCAGCACCGACCACAGCACGATCACCAGGGCGATGCCCCGCTCATTTTTCGGCCGCATCTTTACCGCGAAACTCGCGCAGCGATTCGTTTGCCCCTTCCCTCGCTGGCGGGGGAAGGTTGGGATGGGGGAAACGGGCATAGTGGATTTCATCATCAAGTGCGGCATTTGCCATGTCCGTCAGTTCACGCAGCGCTTGTGAAAGGAATCCCAAGTACACCCTTTTTCCATTATCACGGGTATCACCAGATCGGGCCAGCCGCGCCCAACGCTTGATTCTACCTGAATGCGCACCAGCAAGGGCAGGCGTTGCGGGTCATCCCATTTGTCCTGCCAATCCGGTGCGCCTTGCGCCGTTGCCGAACCAAAGTAGGAAATAGTCATATTTTCGACATGGTCGACCAGCACCGATTTCTCACCCTGCTCAAGGCCGGAAAAATCCTGGGTCGCAGCCTCGGTCAGCGCGCGCTTCATGATCAGGCGTTGTCCCTCATCAGCATTTTCCAGTTCCAGCCCGAGCAAATAAAGCCCGCCCACGCTGACCTGTGCCGGCAGGGGTGCCACAAATTTCAGGGTGTCAGATGTCCCTTCAAAGGCCAGCCGGGTATCGACCTCTTTCTTCCAGCGCAGGGGTAGTGCCTGGCCGAGTTCGCGCCGTATAAAACCCTGAATGGCGCGCAACTGGGCTGTCTCATCGGCACGCTGCTCGCCGCTGTCCCAGCTTCTCGACCCGAGGCGCAAACCGCCAAACAGCAGCGTGAGCATCATGCCAAGCAACACCATGCCGATCAGCAACTCCAGCAGGGTGAAGCCATTTTGACGTGCGGCTCCCATGCTCATGGCGCGGGTGCGGACGCCAGTTGCAGCGTGCTCAGGCCGACTTCCCGCGACTTGCCGCCCGGCTCCCCCCACGCAACCCTGACTTCGATTTCCATCAGCCTGACCGGCAGGGGTTGCGCTTCCATGAGTTGCGCTCCCATTGGTTGTGCTTCTGGGCCCTGCGCATCGGCATCATCGGCCCATGGGCGTATGGTGCTGTGCCAGCGGAATTTCTGATCGAATTCGCCTTGCGCCTCACCCTCGACAGGCTGCACACCCAGTTCGGCCAGCCGGGATTCTGCCAGCAATGTCGCGCGGCTATAGTCATCCGCCAAGCCGACGTTGCGCAGGCCGCCGGAAAAAATCCGCATCATGACGCTCAGGGTCAGCGCCAGAATCACAAAAGCCACCAGTAATTCAAGCAAGGAAAAACCTGCGGATGCGCGTTTCATCATCAGTCCAGTATCTTGACCCGCCCGGTCATCCAGTCCACATCCACCAGGTATTTGCGCTCGCCCAGGGAAAGCGTCACCCGGCCGCCGGTAGAGCTGCCGTCGGGGTAAAAACGGATAGCGCCGGTTTTGGCATCCTTCAGCTCGGACTGAGCCGTGAACAGGCTGACTTCAATTTTTTCCGGTAAACGGTAAACTCGCGTGTCGCCGCTCAGATCGAACCGGCGTTGCTCGACATCCACGGTCAAGGCAACTTCATTTTTGTGCGCGACCGCTTCGCTGCGCGCCTTGCGTAGCCCGGCGGCAACCTGACGCGCGGCGGCCTTGAGTTCCGCGCCGGATACACCGGCGGAGATCATCGGCGCCGTCATGGCATAGGCGAGCACCATGATGGTCATCACCACCAGCATTTCTATCAGGGTAAAGCCCCGCTGTGTATAGGCCGGAGGCATTACCAGCTGGTCAGATCCTTGTTTTCGCCGTCACCGCCGTCCCGGTTATCCGCGCCGAGAGAACTCAGGTCATAGGGGCCATGCTGGCCCGGCGAAACATAGCGGTACTCGTTGCCCCAGGGATCCTTGGGCACGGCTTTTTTCTTCAGATAGGGGCCGTTCCAGCCGGTTAATCCAGAAGGTGCCTGCACCAGGGCCTGCAGGCCTTCCTGCGAAGTTGGATAACGTCCGGTTTCGAGTTTGAACAGGTCGAGGCTGGCGCCGAATTCTTCGACCTGCAATTTGGCGGAATCGGATTTCGCGCCGCCGAGGTAATTCATCACCTTGGGTCCCGCGATGCTCGCCAGCAGCCCCAGAATTACCAGCACCACCAGCAGTTCGATCAGAGTAAAGCCTTGTTGTGGCTTGCCCGAATATTTGCGTTTCATCATCTAACCTTCTCCAAAAATTTCAAAAATTGTAACTGCTCAGGCCAACGTCGTATGCTTGAAAATAGCCACAACGCCAGTCCCTTCTCCCTGGAAGGGGGAAGGTTAGGATGGGGGTGGAAGGGTGGAATCATCGCAAAGTGTCTTTTATACCCCACCTTTCTACCCCCATCCCAGCCTTCCACCTGCAAGGGGGAAGGAGAAAAACAGCCACACCTGAGCAATCACCAATAAAATTACATCGCCAGATCGTTCACGCTCAGTATCGCCACCAGCACCGACATGATGATGCCGCCGATCACCAGCCCCAAGCCCAGGATCAGCGCCGGTTCCATGAGTGCCAGCATGCGTTTGACGGCGTTCTGCACCTCGCGGTCATAAACGTCGGCGATGCGGATCAGCATTTCCTGCAGCTTGCCGGTTTCTTCGCCCACCATCACCATATGCACTGCCAGTTTGGGGAACAGGCCGGTTTCCATGAGCGGTTTGCCCAGGCCCTGCCCCTCCTTGAGCTGGGTGGAAACGGTGTCCAGCCCCTCTGCCATCACCGCGTTGTTCAAGGTTTCCCGGGTGATGGAAAGTGCGGTTAGCAGGGTCACACCGTTACCGATCAAGGTGCCGAGGGTGCGGGCAAAGCGCGCCACTTCCAGCTTCGCCACCAGATCACCCACCAGCGGCAGCGCGAGAAAACGCTTATCCCACTTGTAGCGTGTTTCCGGTTGCTGCAGTTGACGCGAAAACCAGGAATAAATTCCAATCCCACCCAGAATAATGGCCCACCAGTAATGCTGCACCGTATCGCCGGCGGCAATGACAATCTGGGTGGGCAGCGGCAACGCCTTGCCGGATTCCTCGAACATCTGGGTGAATTGCGGCACCACCCAGACCAGCAGAACCGCAACCGAAAGCACCGCCACGCCGACCAGAATCGTCGGATAAATGAGGGCCGACTTGACGGTTTCCCTGAGTTCCTTCGAGCGTTCCATGAATTCGCTGAGACGCTGCAGCACCACGTCCAGCGCGCCGCCCGCCTCGCCGGCGCGGATCATGTTCAGGTAAAAGCGCGAAAACACGCCGGTCTGCGCCTCCATCGCCGCCGACAACGCGGCGCCGCCGCGCACATCCTCGCGCACCTGGGTCAACAGTTGCAGCACCTGCGGATTGGCGGACATGCCGATCAGGATGCCCAGCGAGCGATCCAGCGGCAGGCCGGCGCGCAGCAGGGTGGCGATTTCCTGGGTGAAAATGGCGATGTCCGCCTGGGAGATTCCTTTTTTGCGGAACAGGCTTTTCCCGGCGCTGCCGTCGCCGTTGCTTGGGGCCGCTTCCTCGACCCGGATCGGGATTAGCCCCATGCCCTGGAGGCGTTCCACCACGACCGACTGGGCGATGCCTTCCATCTCGCCTTCCTGCGCATCTCCGGTCGGCGCAACCGCCTTGTAGCGATATAGTGGCAAGCCTATTCCTCCCGCGTCACGCGCAGGACTTCCTCGATGGTGGTGACGCCCGTCACCGCCTTGCGCAGGCCGTTTTCGTACAGGGTTTGCATACCTTCCACAATCGCCTGCTGGCGGATTTCGCCCGCCGTGACGTGGCGCATCACCAGGCTGCGGATGGCATCGGACATCACCAGCAGTTCCACGATACTGAGTCGACCCTTGTAGCCGGTGCCGCCGCATTGCTCGCAACCCACCGGGCGGTAAAGCATGATGGGACTATCATGGGTAAAGCGCCCGAGCTGCATTTCTTCCACCACCTCGGGCAGCGCCGCATGCGCCTCGCGGCAGTGCAGGCACAGGGTGCGCACCAGGCGCTGCGCCAGGATGCCGTTCACGGTGGAGGTCAGCAGATAGTCGTCCATGCCCATGTCGAGCAGGCGGTTGATGGTGCTCGCGGCATCGTTGGTGTGCAGGGTGGACAGCACCATGTGGCCGGTCAGCGCGGATTGCACGGCGATTTGCGCCGTCTCCAGATCGCGGATTTCGCCGATCATGATGACATCCGGATCCTGGCGAACGATGGAGCGCAGGGCGTTGGCGAAGGTCAGGCCGATTTGCGGTTTGACCTGAATCTGGTTGATGCCTTCCATCTGGTATTCCACCGGGTCTTCCACGGTGAGTATCTTGAGGTCGGGATTATTGAGCCTGTCCAGCGCGGTATACAGTGTGGTGGTCTTTCCCGAGCCGGTGGGTCCGGTGACCAGCAGAATGCCATGAGGCTGCATCAGCACGTCCAGAAAGCGTTGCAGCACATCCGCATCGAAGCCCAGCGTCGCGAAATCCAGCGCCGTGCCGCTCTTGTCGAGTATCCGCATCACCACGCTCTCGCCGTGCATGGTGGGCACGGTCGATACGCGCAGATCGATTTCTTTGCCCTGGATGCGCAGTTTGATACGCCCGTCCTGGGGCAGGCGGCGCTCGGCGATATCCAGGCTGGCCATGATCTTGATGCGCGAGATCACGGCGGCGGAAAAACGGCGCGGCGGGGATTCCACCTCATGCATCACACCGTCCACGCGGTAGCGCACGATCAGGCGATTCTCGAACGGCTCGATATGAATGTCGGAAGCGCGCGCTTCCAGCGCGTGGCCGATGATCAGGCTGACCAGGCGGATGATGGGCGCCTCGGAAGCCATGTCCTTGAGTTGTTGCAAATCCTCGCTGCCGACTTCTTCCTCGCGGGTGACGGCTTCATCGACGATCTGATCCATGGACGACTTACCGCTGCCGTACAGGCGCTCGAAGGCAGACTCCAGCTCCGACGGTGCGGCCAGGCGAACCGCGATGGCGCGATGGGTCAGCAGGCCGAAGGCCTTGATGACAAATTCATCTTGCGGCTCCGCCATGGCCAGCACCAGTCGGCCTTCATCCTCGCGCAGCGGCAGCACTCTCGATTGTTTGAGAAATCTGACCGATATCTGTTCTTCGAGCAACGGGAATTCCGGATAATCGGCGGCGCTTGCCAAGGGCAAGTCGAACTGGGCCGATAACGCCTCCATGACATCCCGCTCCGCCGCCATTCCCGTTCTGATCAGAATGGTGCCGATGCGCTCACCATGATCGGCTTCCTGAACACGCAGCGCACGTTCCAGGCTGGCAGCATCCAGCTTGCCGCGCTCGATCAAGATTTCCCCCAGGCGTTTGGTCAATTGCTTGAACCCCATTAAAATGGCTGAAATGTTACCACAAATGACTGGTTATCTTGCTTGGGCAATTTATCACGGGTGCGATTCGAAAGTGGTGGTAATTCTATCGGTAGCGCTCAAACCCATCCCGGCCTCCCCTTGTCAGGGGAGGAGCATTGCTCTCCCCCTGACAAGGGGGATCTGGAGGGGGTTTGGTTTTGGGATGCATGCTGTTTACTGCTCACGTCTTGCCTCGCGGGTGGGACTACACAACCTGTGGCGCCAAGCGAATCGCTTCCTTGAAGTAGCCGATCCCCGTTTCGAATTGACCCTGCCGACAGGCATCAACACCGGCATGGTGCAGTTCGCGCGCCGACGGGTTCACGGCAGGTTTCCCGATGCCGGATGCCCCACGGTGCTGTTTGGCGTTTGGGCCAAGGTGTTGCCGCGCACCCTTGAAAACGCTACTCGCAAAACGCTTTCCAGCGCACGGGTAAAACCCTTTGCATCCATCAGCGGGGAGGAGCGCATTTTATCGCGCAGCGATTTGCGCAAATCGGCCAAGGCCGGAAGATCGTTGGTCAAAGTGTGCGCAATATCGATATAGGCATCGGGCGAATCGGCTATCAAGCGTTGCAAACCGAGGCAGGACAGAATGCTTGCCGTGCTGCGCGAGGCCGATGAAGAAGTATCCATACTGCCGGGCAAGGTCACAACCGGCACTCCCATCCACAGGACATCGCAGGTTGTCGTTGCGCCGCTGAACAGCAAAGTGTCGAGCGCCACGTCGACATCGTGGCATGCCGCCAAAAATTCCAGATAAGATAATTTAGGCAGCATTTCCACGCGATCTTCCTGTCCGTGGCTGCAAAAATGGTGGAGCAGGGCTTCACGCACCTCATCGGAACTGACGCCGATGCAGCGTAATCGCGCATTCGGCATCGCTTCGAGCACGCGGCTCCACAAATTGAGCGTTGCCGGGGTGATCTTGATCGGATTATTGAACGATCCCAGGGTGATAAAACCATTGCGCGTGGCTGGCAAGTCGCCAACCGGAGGAGCCTCGGCGGGTTCCGGATAGCACCATTGGCAAAAGCCGTCGGGCATGTGCAGCAGCACTTCGCTATGGTAGCGTTCGGCGCCCGCCGGATCCGCCCAGAGGTCGCTCAGGCGGAAGTCCATCGCCCGCAAGCCGGTGGTTCCCAGATAATCCAGCCAGGTAATCTGCACCGGCGCCGGCTTCCGCGCAAAGACGAGGATGCGGCTCCTGCCGGCGTGCCCGGCAATATCGATCAATAGGTCGATGCGATCTTTACGGATCAGCGAAGCAACCTCTGCGTCCGGCAATCCGGCCAGCACCCGGCAATGTATTCCGGCCAGGATATCGGATGGAAATGCCGCTTCCGGCGCCGCATCGAAATAGGCGAAAATCTCAAACCGCTCGCGATCATGCTGCGCCCAGACCGGCTTCAGGAAAAAGCTTGCGGCCGGATGGCAATCGGGAGAGACATAACCAATGCGCAGTTTGGCGGAAGGGGCAGCGCTACTGAATGGCGCTACCCATTCAGATACGAGAGGCGTTTCAAAACGTTTCGCAAATTGCCGGTGCAAGGCGAATATATTGTCTTGCGACAGGGTATCCGTCAGCCGGGTCAGCGCCAACAGATTACTGAAGGCTTCGCGAAAATCCGGGCGCAGCGCCAGCGCCTGTCGATAATGGCGCAAGGCTTCGTCAACGTTTCCCTGTTCCTTGCGGATGTTGGCCAAGTTGTTGTGCGCCTCGGGCAGGTCGGGCTTCAAGGCCAATGCGGCCTCGTAATGCCGGCCGGCGGCATCAATCTGTCCCAGGCTGCGCAAGGCATTGGCCAGATTGTTGTGCGCGCTCGGCAAGCTGGGTTGCACCGCCAGAGCGCGCTGCAAATGGCTCAGCGCAGCACTTGGTTTGCCCAGCGAGGTCAGCAGAGCGCCGAGATTGACCAGGAAGGTCGTGTTGTCCGGTTGCGCCTCGAGTGCCCGTTCCATCAACAGCAGCGCTTCGCCGGTCTTGCCTTGTTTACAGCGGACAAACCCCAGCCAGTGCCATATCTCTGGTTGTTTTGTTGCTTGCGGCAGCAAACTCTCCAGCATCTCCGACGCCTCTGCAAACCGCTGTTTGCGCAGCAAATCAAAGGCAATGCCGAATCCTGGCTGAATCGGTTCATTCGAGTCGTGCTTGGACAGTTCAGCCTCCTATCGATCCGCCGTGACGGCTTCATCTGGCGATGCCAAATTACATCGCGATTTCCAAACCATTAACATAAAACGCGATCACTCAGATCGAAAAAAATCCCCCGCCAGGCACCAACGCACACCGACTTGCGCGCCGAGCATTTCGCTTCCCCCTTTGCAAAAGGGGGGCTGAGGGGGATTTGAAGTGCGCCGCGCTCTCGCCACCTGCTGTAAATCCCCCTGCCCCCCTTTTTCAAAGGGGGGTATCACCCCTCCCGGCCTCCCCTTGTCAGGGGAGGAGGTGGGCTCTCCCCCTGAAGTGGGGTAAGCAGGCAATCCGCGCAGCGGATGCTCGCACAAGGGGGAGCTGGAGGGGGTTCGGGGTAAAAGGTGGAACAATCTTGCGAGACGTTTCATCATCGGGGGTAGCTACAGCCATGCCCGTTAGGGCAATTCTCGTCGTCAAGAAGAATTTTCATGGCGGAAGAATTACAGAATGGAGCGGTAATTTTTTTGCAGCTTCAGCACCTTGGGAACATAGCCCAGCGTTTCGCGATAAGGTGGGATGCTATAGCCGTGGCGGATGACGGCATTTTCTCCGGCGTTGTAGGCGGCCAAGGCCAGTTCGGTGTTATTGCCGAACAGTTGCAGCAAATAGCCGAGGTATTGCGCGCCACCGCGAATATTCTGCGCCGGGTCAAAACTGTTTTCGACACCGTAGCGCCGTGCGGTTTCGGGCATGAGCTGCATGAGCCCTGCCGCGCCCTTGCGCGAAACGGCGACCGGGTTATAGCCGGACTCTGCGGAAATCACCGCGTGCAGCAGCGCCGCGTCGATGCGATAGGTTTGAGCGGCTTCTGCCACGAGCGGCGCGTAGCGGTCAGCCTGGCCGACCTGAACCCGTTCAAATGCTTGCATGAGCCTGCTTTCATCCCGTTGCGCCGAAACGGCAACCTTGTCGCTTTTACTCACCCGAATATTGCTGAAGTGAACGATCCCGCTGGCATCGGTATAGGTATAGATATCCCCCTTGGCGTTGGGGATAAGGGCGAACAGCAGCAGGGTCGATAACAGAAATTTCATGGTAACTATTTGGTTACTTACAAGTTAATTTTCTCACACAACAGCCTCAACGTCAGCAGCTTTCGCATGGAAGTTGCTCTTTCATGATCAGCCGGTAAGCCATGTGGCACAGGCCATCGCGGCCATATAGGCCGGGAGACTTTATCACGACTGATTCTCACGGCATACTACCGGTAGTATGTTTGGGAGAGAACCCGATAAGAACGGTCCTATTCTGTCATTGCAGCCTGCCTGATAGCTTCTGTAGCCCACTGGTTCAAACTCTGTCCATGTGCGGCGGCGGCGATGGTAGCGGCTTCGTGGGTAGCAGGATCAACCCGCAGGGAGAACTTGCCCGAGAAGTGCTTGCGCGGTTCAATACCGCGACGTTCGCAGGCTTCAAGAAACACGCGCAGGGAAATTTCCCCTTCATGTTTCAGGCCTTCCACATCGGCAGCGTAGAAGTCGGCACCGCCGTTGAGGCCCACGAACTCACCCCGAAACATTTGAATATCAGGATCAAAGGCGATGACCGCCCGGTAGCCGTTAATCGTCATCGTGTTCATGGTTTCACTCCGTTCTCTTCCAGACATTTTCGAATTGCCGCAACAGCGCCCTTGCTCGTGTTCGGCGACGGATGGGGGCGATGAAATACCCGTACCAGCCCGAACAAGAACACCTCGATGCGCGAGCCTTCGCGTTCCTCAAACTCTGCAACAAGCTCCCGGAATAGCGCCTCAATGTCAGCCCAGCGGACATTTGCCGAAGTAGGCCGGGCAAAGATCAGTTCTAAAGTGCGCTGGTGTTTGCGTTTCATAAGGTAATGGTAGCAAAAAACGGTATCAAAATAAAGGTAAGGGGATTATTTTTCAGGGCAGGAAAACAGATGGGTCCGATAATCCCACCCATCAAGCCCCAAAAATATCTGCATGTGTTCCTGTTTGCGCCAGCCACACGTGCGTATCATCCATCTTGTAGATCAGCAACCAGTCAGGCTCGATATGCAAGCCCCGGTAATGTTTCCATTACCCTTCAGCGGATGGTCTTTATACGCGGCTGGAATAGGCTCGCCCTCTATAAGCAGGCGCAAAACGGTACGTAGCGCCGCCATGTCTTTGCCGCGTTTTTCAGCCCGTTTTAAATCTCGCTTGAACAAGCCAGAGTAAATGGGTTTCTTCATATACCCAATTGCTTAAACAAATCATTTGCATCTTTCGCGTGATATAAATCTTCGCCATTATCAACGGCCTGCATAGCCGAGATCGTTTTGGCATTCGGCCTCTCCTGACGTGCCAGAAAACCGCGCATCAAGTCGCGCACAATCTGAGCCGCTGGACGGTGCATCAGCGCCGCTGCCGCCATAAATTCGTCGCGCAACTCGGTTTCCATCTTGATCGACATTTGCACTTCTTTGACCATGGTGGTTTTTCCTTAAATTGAGTGACATCAATGTAAAAGGTATTCGACGGGTAGTCAATAGATATTCATTGTGTGTCGCTCAAAAGCGTGAGTGGCGAAAAAAGCAAGGATGGGTTGAGCGTAGCGATATGAAAGAAGTTGCCATTTGATCAAATCGAACGATTCGGTTAAATTGAGCGTATCTTGTTGATGAATAATGGAGGTATGCCATGCAAACCTATACAGCAAACGAAGCCAAGACCCGTTTTGGGGAGTTTCTCGACAAGGTTCAACGTGAGCCGGTTCGGGTGATGCGTCATGATCGGGTGGTAGGTGTGATGGTGAGTGCGCAGGATTATGAGGCGATGCGCGCTTTCTATGCGGATCGTTTGCGCAAAACGATGCGTGATAGCGCGGAGTACGCAACCGCCGCAGGCTTGACCGAAGAGAAGCTGGCTGCGTTGTTGGTAGACGAGAGTTGATCGGCTGTGCAGAGTGATTTTGCACGAGTCGTTGTCGATACTAATGTACTGTTGAGCGCGGCGTTTTCTCCGCGTGGCGCTCCGGCTGATTTGTTCATTTGCGACCTCGCATCTTGGCAGCTTACACAGCAGTCAGTAATTATGGCGACATTGCATCGTTCCCATGCTCCGCGTGGGAACACTGGCCGTGCCGCTCTGCGGTACGGGAAGCGGAGCGTCCACTGATACGTTCCCGCGGAGACCGTGGGAACGAGAAGAAAAAACAACGAAATTAGCCACGGCAGGCATTGCGTTTTCAAGATGCACGTTCACTGGGTTTTTGCACTGGGTCTTTGTCACTGCGATACCTCCCACGGATTGATTAGGGTCACTCCCGTGGGCTTGAAATCAGCGACGTTGCGAGTGACCACCGTCATGCCATGCACAAGGGCTGTTGCCGCGATGAGCGCGTCACGCTCGCCGCGCTTGTCGGGCACATGCAGCCGGGGGCAGCGTTGTGCCACAGCGGTATCGACAGGCAGCGTGCGGCCGGAAAACTCGGGCAATACGTGCTGATCCAGCCACGAGCGCAGCATGACCCCCTGGGTCGCGTCCTTGCGCTCAATCGACAGAACGCCAAGCTCCAGTTCCATGATGGTGATGGCCGACACAAAGAGGTCGGCGGCATCAACGCTTTCCGTCCATGCCGTCACGTTCGCATCGGCCTTGCCAAGCCGCACCTTTCGCAGCTCGGACACCACGTTGGTATCGAGAACGTACATCATGAAAAATCGACTGGTCGGCTTTGGATAGTCACACGCGGCGGCTCAAATTCAATGTCAGCGATACCAGGCATTGCCAGCGCGTCGGCGATATTGCGCCGCTGCTTCGTGAGCCGCTGATAGTCGTCGAAGCTCAAAAGCACATGGGCTGGTTTGCCCCTGTCTGTGATGAACACCGGCCCATTGTTTGCGGCCCGTTTTGCCTCGCTCGCCCCTTGGTTGAACTCGCGGCTTGTTAAGGTGGTGATGGCCATGGCGACACCTCGTATGCATGAATGAATGATGTAGTCATGTTACTACAACACTCAGGCAAGGGCAAACGTTTTTGCTAGCAGTCGGCGGCAGACGATGCCTATTTATCTCCGTCAAGGTAAAGCGTATACCCGGTTTGGCATTGCCTGAAAGAAGCACAAACAAGTGCCGAAAACCGTCACTCTGGTAACAAACTTTGGACACTAATCGACTGGTTTTGCCGCTCCCATACGCCGTGCGGGCAATGAAAAAACACCGGACACGCGGCACAAAGCCGCGCCAACACGTCTGGCCGGTGTTTTCTGGCCTTTACCTCACGATATCTGGCATGGCTCTTGCGGTGTAAACTGGCAACACACATTGTGTGTGTTAACCGTTGACTTGCGTTGGCGTAGTTTGCCAGCTTGGTCAGATGGCTATACAGAGTTAACTCAAAGGAGCATTAGCATGAAAAATATACAAAAGGGTTTTACCCTGATTGAACTGATGATCGTGATCGCGATTATCGGCATTCTGGCTGCCGTCGCTTTGCCGGCATACCAGGATTACACGGTGCGCGCGAAACTTTCCGAAGCCGTGCTGGCCGCTTCCTCGGCACGTACAGCGGCATCCGAGGCCTATGCTTCACTGGGCGAAATGAAGGCTACTGCGGCATCGATGGGCGTACAGACTCAAGCATCGACATATGTCGCTTCCGTTGCATGGAGCAAAACTTCAGCCACTGTGGGGGTGATCACTGTGACGACGGGAGCTACCAACCTGCCGACCGATGCGCAGAGCAAGACCATCACCCTGACGGGCACGGGTAATGCAACCACTGGTCAGGTGACTTGGGTTTGTGCGCCGGGAACTGTGCCTGCTAAATATCTGCCAGGTTCCTGCAAGGGCTAATAGCTGATCGGGTAGGCATCAACCAGCCCCCCAGAGCCTCTGGCTCCGGGGGGCTTCTTTTTTGGGCAGGTGATGAGCAAGCTACGCAAAACCCTGGAAACAACCGCGCTCTGGATCGCCATTCTGGCGCTGGTGCTGACCGTGATGACCCCTGGGCTGAAAGGGGGGTTCTTTTTTGACGATAACCAAAATATCGTCGAAAATAGCGCCGTCCATCTGCAAACCTTAAGCCTCGCTGCGCTACGTGACAGCCTCGCCGGCTCGTCCGCCGGCCCGCTGGGTCGTCCGCTCAGCGTTTTGAGCTTCGCGCTCACCCATTATTTTTTTGGTCTTGACCCGTTTGCGTTCAAGGCCGTCAATCTCGCCATACACCTCCTCAATGGCCTGCTCGTGGCCTGGTTTGTGGCGCTGCTGCTCGACGCATTGCCGGAGAACCGGCTTTCCGCAAAAAGCCGCGCCTGGCTGCCGCTCTGGGTGGCGGCAATCTGGCTGGTACACCCGATCAACTTTATGGCGGTGATGCTGGCCGTGCAGCGCATGACCCTGCTGTCGGGGATGTTTATGCTGCTGGCGCTCATCAGCCATTTGCAAGCCGTGTCGTCACCCGACCGCCACGCCAAATACTGGGCATGGCTGTGCGCCGGTTGGCTGCTGTCCTGGCCGCTATCCGTATTGAGCAAAGAAACCGGGCTGCTTTTCCCGCTTTACATCCTCGCGGTCACGCTCTTGACACGACCCGCATCGCCTGCGCGCAAGGAATGGCAGCGCAGAGAATTGTGGGTGGTTTCTGCCGCGCTTTTCTCGTTGTTGGTCATTGCTGCGGCCATGCTGACCTACCTTGGCGGGAGCTGGCTGGAAACCGCCTACGCGATGCGCCCGTTCACGTTAACCGAGCGCCTGCTGACCGAAGCCCGGGTGCTTTGGTTTTATGCGGCACAGATTGTTCTGCCTGACTACGCCGCTTTCGGGCTTTATCTCGACGACTTTACTTTGTCGACAGGGTTGCTCCAACCACTCTTGACGCTGTTTGCGGTCGCCGGCTGGGTGGCGGTTTTTGCGGGTATATGGCTGTTTCGGCAGTGTCAGCCGCTGCTGTGCTTTGCCGCGCTATGGTTCCTTGTTGGCCACGCTCTCGAATCCACCTTTTTGCCGCTCGAAATAGCGCACGAATACCGCAACTATCTTCCCTCGGTCGGCCTGATTGCAGGTGCGGGTTACGCAGCCCTGATGGCCTTGCAGAAGCTGAGGATGGACCATCGTTCGCAGACCACCGGCCTGCTGGCAATTGCTGCAGTGCTGATAGTTGCATTATTTACCTGGCTGCGCGCGGAGCAGATGAGAGATCCCCTGCTAAGCTCCCAAATCGAAGCCACACGCCACCCGCAATCCGCCCGAGCCAATCATGCCGCAGCGCTCGCGTTGATCAAGGCGGGTTATGGGGATGCCGGCGACCCCATGGGTGAGCTAAATATCCGGTTTTATTTGCAGCAATCGGGAGCCGCAGACCCTTCGTTCAAGCTTGGCTATCAAAGCTTGATTTTTTGGGCATGCGCCTCCGCAAGGCCGGTCGAGCGGCAATGGGTCGATGAATTTGCGCGCCGCCTGGAACATACCCCGTATGCGCCCAAAGACCATGAACTTCCGGGCCTTCTTTACGAACATTTGCTCAACTTGCCGAAATGCTTGAACAGGCAAGATGCCCTCGGCCTGTTCATGGCGGGCGCCAGCAACACCCGGATCAGCAACTCGCTGCGGGCAAGGTTTTTTGAAGCGGCTGCGGACTATGAATTGCTGGTGTCACTCGATCACCGCTCGGCGCAAAATTACCTGACAAGATCATTCACCCTTACCCCGCATGACCCCAAGTTGAAGAAAAAACTCGAAAGTTTTGATTTTCTCGATTCGAAAAATCCAGGCAACGTAAAATGAAGAGATCAAGGTGGTTGGGTAGCCAGCGTAGTGGATTATAGGAGCGGGATGAATAATAGGGGTTCAAACCCCGATTAACCGGCTAAGTCCAAGAAGCAGCAAAGGTGATAGTAGCCAAGCGGAAGCGTCTTATGCTAAGGTAATACTTGGCAATACCAAACTGGAGAGCACAATGACTGCCGCCACCACACACCCTGTAGCGATCAAGATTGACCAAGATATGCGGGATCGCATAAAACGTCTTGCAGAAGCGCGCCACCGAACTTCCCACTGGGTGATGCGGGAGGCTATTAGCCAGTATGTCGAGCGCGAGGAAAAACGCGAAACTTTCCGGCAGGATGCCATCAATGCCTGGAACGAATATCTGGAAACCGGTTTACATGTCACAGGTGATGAGGTGATTGCATGGCTTGATACATGGGGTGAAGAAAATGAGAAAGCCGTGCCCGCATGCCACAAGTAATATTTGCGCCCGCCGCACTGAATGACTTGGAGCGATTGCGCGAGTTTTTGCGCCCCAAGAATCCGGCAGCGGCAAAGCGCGCCGCCAGCGTCATCACCAAGGCTATTCAATTGCTGAGCCCGCATCCACAGGTTGGCAGGCCAGCCGAAGGGATGAATATCGAGTATCGTGAGTTGCCAATCGATTTCGGCGACAGCGGCTATATTGCTCTGTATCGCTACGAAGGCGATTTTGTGATTATCTTGGCATTGCGGCACCGGAAAGAAGCCGGGTATTGACAACCGTGCAACAACCCAAACTGGAGGGAGCCTGCATATCAAATAATAGGGATGCATAAATCAAAACCCCGCTGCTCACAAGGAGGCGGGTGGGGGTCTTTCAGGGCTAATTTGTTCTTCAAATAATTATGTTTAAAATCAATAAATGTAGGGTGGGCACGTTTTTGTGCCCACGCGGTTACCAATCCGCGTGGGCAGACGATAAAGCTGTCTGCCCACCCTACGATTATTTGGAGAACAAATTTACCCTGGGGGTTCTTTGGGTGCGATTCAAAGTGATGTTGATATGGTGGATGCTGAGCTGACAGTCCCTGCCCCCTTGCAGGGGGAAGGTTAGGATGGGGGTAGAAATGTTCAGGATGGCACATAACGCTTCTACCCCCTCCCCAACCCTCCCCCTGCAAGGGGGAGGGGGCTCCACGATTTTTACAAGTTCCACATCACTTTGAATCGCACCCGGGTTCTTTTACAAAGCTTGACCTTATGCGAGATGGTTCAAGGTAACCCGATTGTTCTTCCATCAGGAGGTATGCAGTGCCTGGAGAACAAAAGGAGATAGGCTACGCTTATTGTGTGCTACGATATTCTTATATTGCTGTGCTTGATGAGAAGCGTGACTGACGGGGGCAGCGATTGCAATTGATTCTTGGTGGAGGTGTTGAATATGCATACGTACGAAACCGATGTTGTTGCGTGGGCGAAGGAGCAGGCGGGGCTTATTCGTGCTGGCCGATTTGACCTCATGGATATCGACCATATTGCCGAGGAGATTGAGGACGTGGGCAAAAGTGAGCAAAGAGAATTGGCTAACCGGATGGCATTGTTGTTGGCTCACTTGATCAAGTGGGCGTATCAACCTGGCCGCCAGACTGCAAGTTGGCAGCGAACTATCAGTGAGCAGAGAAAGGGCATCAAGAAGCGCCTAGCAAAGAGTCCTGGTTTACAGCCAATGCTCACAGATGCGGACTGGCAAGCCGAGATTTGGGCTGATGCCGTTGCACAGGCCGCTAGCGAGACGGGTTTGGCTGATTTTCCAGAAGCTTGTCAGTGGTCAATGCTTGATGAAGTGTTGCAGGATGGCTGGCTACCCGCCAGTTGATCAATCAAAGCACTCAGCCCACCGAACGCCATTATTAGGAGCAGACTGTTCGCAGTAACAGCAGTAAATCTCAGAATCCGGGAACTACGGCTTTCCGATTCTCCCGTTAAGTAACAACAAAACCGTGGATGCCCCCGGCTTTACGGTTTTATGGAACCGTGGTTCCCTGTTTTACCTGCTTTCCGCTGTTATTTGTGCGCATCCTGTCTAACCAAGTCTGCCTGCCACTCAAGAATTTTACTGTCTGCGGTAACCAGCAGCGCACCATGTTGCATAGCGGTGGCAACAATAAAGCGATCAGCAGGGCCTCGATGTAAATCATGAAAGGAAGCTGCCAGCATGGCAATGCGCCCGTTGATAGAGATTTCCCGAACACCTGCTTGCAACAAATCTGCGCGCCAAGCCTCCACGACCACCGGCAATACGATGCGTCCGCGCTGCGCAAGCATCGCCACTTCCCAAAAACTGATTGCGCTCACGGCAACAGTATCCGTCCGCCACGCATCTTCAATCAGGCGACGCGACTGCGATCCCAAGGACGCATCGTTGCGATCCATCCACAGCAGCGCGTGAGTATCCAGGACGATCACTCAAGCGCCTTCCATGCGTCTTCCTCTATCGGCGATAAAATATCCCCGGTAATTTCAAGCCCTGAATGCAAACCAAAAGGCGATCCATATTTACCCCCGGAATAAGGTCGCAATTCTGCAACCGGTCGCCCATTTTTGGTGACCACCAATACCTCGCCCGAGCGCGCTACATCATCCATCAAGGCAAGGCATCTCGCCTTGAATTCAGAAGCCTGGATTGTCTGCATAATGATCCCCAAAAATAAAATAGACACACTGATGACTATAGTCTCCAAACTGGTCAACGTCAAGCAAGGGCAGTGTTTAGGGAAGCAGAAATTACAAATGTACCCGTTTGAAGTGCCTTGCCGTAGGAGCGGCTTTAGCCGCGATTCCTTTGAATTCGCGGCTAAAGCCGCTCCCTTAGTCTCTAAAGCGAAATGAAGCGACAACAAATTGTCGCTTGTGACAAAAGTTTTCGGTGCGGCTGTTCGCCAAAGGCGAACCTCATTTTTCCGGCGCAGTCTGGGGAAATGCCTAATCTCTAATATTGACTTTGGCGATGAAACGCATAGACTGTGCGCAGTAATACTGAATATTGTGACGATACATAATTATGAATACACTCAGAGCGTCTTACAGCATTGACCCGGTCGTATTGCGCCGCTTCAATGAGACGATCCCGTCGCGTGAACGGAGCAAAGTTGTGCAAAACCTCATGGAGCAAGCATTGTTGGCGCGTGAAACCGCACTTGAGCAACTTGCTGAAGAATTGGAATCGCACCCGGATTTTGCGGCTGTGCGGGAAACTGCGCGTGCCTTTGAAGCGCTTGCTGCCGATGGTCTGGAAAGTGCGTGATTATCTTATGAAATTTCTTCGCGGTCAGATTTACCGGGTGAATCTCGAACCGACAACAGGTGGTGAACAGCAGGGCGATGCACGACCTTGTGTCGTTTTTTCTATCACTCCATTCAACAACAAGCTTCGCACGGTTGGAATTGTCCCGCTTTCATCTTCTCCACGCCCACTTCCGCCGCTCATTGTTTCGGCACCCTCAGCAGGGAAGCCGGATTCTGTCGCCTTATGCCATCAACTCCGAGCCGCAGACAAATCCCGGTTTGGAAAGCAGATGGGGTTTCTCTCGCAAGAAGACATGGCAGCTATAGAAGCTGCCATACGTCAAATTTACGGCCTATAGGAGTGCGTTCCGTTAAAATGGTTACACAAATAAACCGCTCGGACTGGAAAACCGGGGACCGGCCACGGTTTTACCGAACACCAGCTCGCTCATAGGCTTGGCAAGGTGTATTGGCAGCGGAGAGTGTGCAGTCAGCGCGGAAGTGGTTGAACGCTTTTGCCGTGCCAAGTTGTCGAACGAAAAGCAGGGCATGCTGGGAGGGGTGATACCCCCCTTTGAAAAAGGGGGGCAGGGGGGATTGACAGCAGGTGGCGAGAGAGCGGCGCACTTCAAATCCCCCTCAGCCCCCCTTTTGCAAAGGGGGAAGCGAAGTGCTCGGCGCGCAGGGGTGGTCGGACGTTAATATCTGGCGGGGGAGTTTTTTTCGACCTGAGTAGTTACCAATTCATCAAATGAAGGATTTGTTCGTAACTGAAAATCGCGCGCGCCTGCGCACCTGGCTGGCCATCGGCTATGCGCTGTTTATCGTGTATGCCAGCTTGTCGCCCTTTTCTGGTTGGCGCGAGCAGGGGTTGGATTTCATCGAGGTGCTCGGTGAACCTTTGCGGTATACCTATACCGCCTTCGATGCGACCGTCAATCTGCTGTCCTACCTGCCGTTTGGGCTGCTGGCCGGGCTGGCATTGCGCGCCCGCTGCGGGGCGCTGGCCAGTGTGATTTTCGGCTTGTGCCTGGGAGCGATGCTGTCGGCGGGCATGGAGTATTTGCAGATGTATTTGCCCGCGCGCATCAGTTCGAATATGGATTTGCTGGCCAATAGTGCGGGCGCGCTGCTGGGCGTGCTGCTGGCGATGAGCATGGCCTCGTGGACCGGGTTGTCAGTTCGCCTGACGCGCTGGCGTAGCGGTTTGTTCCACCAGGGCAAGGAGATGGATTTCGGCCTGGCGCTGCTGGCGCTGTGGATATTTGGGCAGATCAACCCGTCCTTGCCGATGCTCGGAAATGTGTTCATCAGCGAGGTGGCGCGCCAGCCGTTTGCCACGCTCACGCCTGTTCCGTTCGGCTGGTGGGAAAGCGGCGCCGTCACCTTGAATCTGTTGATGCTCGGCACGCTGTTGCTGACCTTATTGCGCACCCCGCGCAACGCGGCGACCGCCTTGCCGGTGATATTGAGCGTGGTGGCGCTGGTAAAATTTTTGATGGCGGCGGCGCTGCTGAAATCATGGGCGTTGCTGTTGTGGATCAACAGCGAGGCGGTGTTGGGAATGCTGCTCGGGATGGTGCTGCTGTTTGCAATGTTATCGCTGCCGCGCAGCGGGGCGATCATCTTCGGTGCGGCGGTGGCGCTGGCCTATTTTGCCGTGGTGAATTTCGTGTTCGGCGACAATACGCCCGCTGCCGCTATGTCGGTTTATCACTGGCACTACGGGCACTTGCTCAATTACAACGGGCTGGCGCAGACCATTTCCCTGGTTTTCCCGCTGCTGCTGTTGTTTCACCTGTGGCGCATCAAAAAAGTATAATTCCGCGCGGCAGGGGCGGACGAAGCATTCAAGCGCCATGCCTGGATCCTTTCAATCTACGGGAGCACTTTATGAGTTTTTACGACAAGCATGTTTTTTTCTGCACCAATCAACGGGCGGACGGCGGCGACTGCTGCGGCAAGCATGGCGCGCAGCAGGCACGCGATTATATGAAAAACAAGGTTGCCGAACTCGACATCCCCAAACGCCAGAACAATATCCGCATCAACACCGCCGGCTGCATGAACCGTTGCGATGAGGGGCCGGTCATCGTGGTGTACCCGGAGGGCATCTGGTACACCTACGCGAACGAAAAAGACCTCGACGAGATCATCGAGGAGCATCTCAGGCATGGCCGGGTCGTCGAGCGCCTGAAAATCTAATTAAATTGTAGGGGCGCGATTTATCGCGCCCTGATCTATTCAGGCATCAGAAGATGGGCGCGATAAATCGCGCCACTACAGCGTTGTAGCCTTTGAAATAGGTTTCAGCAAGCCTTCCGGGTCGATAGTGCTGCCGGTTACCGCCACGACTTTGTGGCGCGATTGCATGCCCTGCCTGAGTTCCACCTGGCGCAAGGGCACGCCGAACAATTCCGCGATGAATTTCAATAAGGCCTCATTGGCGCGCCCTTCGACAGGTGGCGCGGCCAGGCGCAGCTTGAGCGCTTCGCCGTGCAAACCGGCGATCCCGCTGCGCTTTGCGCCTGGCTGCACATGCAGGGTCAGGGTGATGACCTCACCGCTGCGGCGATACCATCCGGCCATTTACAGCATTCCGGTCGAGAAGCGTTCCAGCGCACTGATCGGCACGATCAAGATAAGCTGGCAGATGATGAACAGCAACAGCGGCGATAAATCCACACTGCCCAGCAGTGGCACGAGGCGGCGCAACGGCTGGAGGAAGCGGTAGGTGACCACCGACAGCAGTGAGGCGATGGGCGAGTGTGGGCTTACCCAGGACAGGATCGCTTGCGCGAACACGGCCGCCATCAGCAGGTACAGGCTGATCTTGAGCAGCTTGACCAGCGCCAGAAGCATGAGCCCCGGCAGCGGGAAACCGTGGAACGGATAGCCCTGCGCCCACAGAGCACCGGCCAGATAGAGCATTTCAACCAATAGTGCGAGCAGCAGCGTCGCGCTGTCCAGCCCGCGCACGGCAGGAATGAAGCGGCGCGCGCGCAGTACCAGAAAATCGGTCAGCGCCATGATGAATTCACCGATGGGATTGCGCAACGGCGCGCGCAGCCACTGCAAATGAAATCGCAGCAGCAGGATCGCCGCGAACGGTAGCAGCAGCATGTCGAACAGAAACAGCAGGGCTTCGTTCATCATGGCTGCGCCCCCAGCTCGTCGCCCATCTCTTGGGCGCGTTCTGCGGCGGCTTGGGCGGCCTGCGCGATATGCTCGGCGACCCGGTTGGCGGCCATGCTCAACAGGGCACGTTCGGTGGTGCCGTTCTTCGAGGTGACGCGCGCACGCAATACGCTGACATCCTCGTCGCTGCCTGCGGCCAATTGGCTGGCGCCGAGAAAGGTCGCCAGGCTCAGGCGGCGTGCCTCTGCGTCATTGAAGCCCAGTTCGCGCGCCGCCTGTTGCAGCGCCTCGATAAAATAGAATACATAGGCCGGGCCGCTGCCGGAAATCGCCGTCACCGCATCCAGCATCGCCTCGTCCTGCAGCCAGAGAGTGTCGCCTACCGCAGCCAGGATGTTCTGTGCCTGTTCGCGTTGCACGGCGCTGACGGCGGGCATTGCATACAGGCCGGTCATGCCGCTCTGGACCAGCGCCGGGGTGTTGGGCATGGCGCGCACCACCGCCGGATTGTTTGCCCAACGTGCCAGATCGCCGGCGCGGATGCCGGCGGCGATGGAGATCAGCAGTTGTCCGTCGAGCAGCGGCGCGAGCTGCTGCGCCACGCCGCGCAATTGCTGCGGTTTCACCGCCAGCACGATGACCTGCCTGCCCGCCACACCCTCGGCAAGATTGTCCACAGCCCGCACCGCAAAATCGTCATGCAGCCGCGCGCGGCTGGCCGCGTCGATCTCCACCACGCCGATTTGCCCGCCGACAAATCCCTTGCCGAGCAGGCCGCCAATGAGTGCGGATGCCATGTTGCCGCCACCGATGAAGCAAATATTCATGTTGTTTCCTTTTGATAAATTCGGTTGCCGAATATCGCCGTGCCGATGCGCACCATGGTCGCGCCTTCCGCGATGGCGGCGGCAAAGTCGTGCGACATGCCCATCGACAGGGTATCCAGTTGCATTCCCTGCCGGTTCAATTGTTCAAACAACTCACGCAATCGCGCGAATGCCTCGCGTTGCACGGCAACCTCGTCGCTGGGCGCGGGGATGGCCATCAGCCCGCGCAGCCTGAGACGCGGCAGAAGCGCGACCGCTTTCGCCAGTTGCGCCGCTGCATCGTGTGGTATGCCGCTCTTGCTGGCTTCATTGCTGATGTTCACTTGCAGGCACGCCTGCAACGGCGGCAGGTGCGCGGGGCGCTGTGCGGACAGCCGTTCGGCGATCTTCAGGCGATCCACGCTGTGTACCCAGGCGAAGTGTTCCGCGATGGCGCGCGTCTTGTTGCCTTGGATCGGCCCGATGAAGTGCCACTCGATGGGCAGGTCGTGCAGCGCGGCGATTTTGTGCAGCGCTTCCTGGAGGTAGCTTTCGGCAAAGCGGGTCTGCCCGCCCTCATAGGCTTCGCGGATTGCTTCGGGCGCGAAGGATTTGCTGACTGCCAGCAGGTTGACATCGTCCGGGGCGCGCTCTGCTTCGGCGGCAGCGACCGCCATCGCGTCGCGTACGGCTTGCAAGTTGGAAGCGATTGTTGTCATAATCCCATGCGCTGCATAATCCTTTTCGCGCGGTTCATGGCCGCAACATCAAACAGGGAAGATTATAATGGATATCACCGAACTACTTGCCTTCGGCGTCAAAAACAAAGCCTCCGACCTGCACCTCTCCGCCGGCCTGCCGCCAATGATACGCGTGCACGGCGACATGCGCCGCATCAATCTGCCGGCGATGGAACACAAGGAAGTTCATGCGCTGGTGTACGACATCATGAACGACAAGCAACGCAAGTTCTACGAGGAAAACAAGGAAGTTGATTTTTCCTTCGAGGTGCCGGGGCTGGCGCGTTTTCGCGTGAATGCCTTCATCCAGAATCGCGGCGCAGCCGCCGTCATGCGCACCATCCCTTCCAAGATTTTGTCGTTGGAAGACCTCAAGGCACCGAAGAGCTTCGAGACTATTTCGGATTATCCGCGCGGTATGGTGCTGGTCACAGGGCCGACCGGCTCCGGCAAGTCCACCACGCTGGCGGCGATGGTCAACCATCGCAACGAAAACGAACTGGGCCACATCCTGACGGTGGAAGACCCGATCGAGTTCGTGCATGAAAGCAAAAAATGCCTGATCAACCAGCGCGAAGTCGGACGGGATACGCTGTCGTTCCAGAACGCCTTGCGCTCGGCGCTGCGCGAAGACCCGGACATCATTCTGGTCGGCGAAATGCGCGATCTGGAAACCATCCGCCTGGCGATGTCTGCGGCGGAAACCGGCCACCTGGTGTTCGGCACGTTGCACACCAGCTCGGCGGCTAAGACTATCGATCGTATCATCGACGTGTTCCCCGCCGATGAAAAGGAAATGGTGCGCGCGATGTTGTCCGAGTCGCTGCGCGCGGTGATCTCGCAGGCGCTGCTCAAGACCAAGGACGGCACCGGGCGGGTGGCGGCGCACGAAATCATGATCTGCACCCCGGCGATCCGCAATTTGATCCGCGAGGCCAAGGTGCCGCAGATGTATTCGGCCATCCAGACCGGCCAGAATCTGGGTATGCAGACCCTCGATCAATGCCTGAGCGTACTGGTTAAAAATGGGCAGGTTACGCCGGCAGAAGCGCGCAGCAAGGCGATGAACAAGGATATGTTTCCTGGTTAACCCCAGGTAATCCATTGTGGCGTAGGTCGGGCTGAAGCCCGACCTACAACCCATTGTTTTTCAATGCCCAATAGCTAATGAACTAGCTGGGTTAATAGCTTATAGCGATATTAGGAGCTTTATATGGAAAGAGACCAGGCCACCGAGCTAATCCACAATTTATTGCGCGGCATGATCGGCAAGAAGGCTTCCGACTTGTTCATCACCGCCGGGTTTCCGCCGGCGTTCAAGGTGGACGGGAAGATGACGCCTGTTTCCAATCAGGCGCTGACCCCGGTGCATACCCAGGAGCTGGCGCGCGCGATCATGAACGACAAGCAGGCCGCCGAATTCGAGGCGACGCATGAATGCAATTTCGCGATCAGCCCGCCCGGCATCGGGCGTTTTCGCGTGAATATCTTCATGCAGCAGCAGCGTGCCGGCATGGTGCTGCGCACCATCACCACCAAGATTCCCGATCTCGACGAGATGGGTATGCCACCGGTGCTGAAAGACATCGTGATGACCAAACGTGGCCTGGTGATTTTGGTCGGCGGTACCGGTTCGGGCAAATCGACTACGCTGGCGGCGATGATAGGCCACCGCAACAGGAACAGCTACGGACACATCATCACCATCGAAGACCCGGTGGAATACGTGCATGAACATGCCAATTGCATCATCACCCACCGCGAAGTCGGCGTGGATACCGAGAACTGGCACAACGCGCTGAAGAACACGCTGCGCCAGGCGCCGGACGTGATTCTGATCGGCGAAATTCGCGACCGCGAGACCATGGAATACGCGGTGGCCTTTGCCGAAACCGGCCACCTTTGCATGGCCACACTGCACGCCAACAGCGCCAATCAGGCGCTGGACCGCATCATCAACTTTTTCCCTGAAGAGCGCCGCGAACAATTGCTGATGGACTTGTCGCTGAATATCAAGTCGCTGATTTCGCAGCGGCTGATCCCGAAGAAGGGCGGTGCCGGTCGTGCCGCCGCAATCGAAATCCTGCTCAATTCGCCGCTGATTGCCGACCTGATTTTCAAGGGCGAGGTGAATTCTATCAAGGGCGTGATGGCCAAATCGCGCGAACTGGGCATGGAGACCTTCGACGGCGCGCTGTACAACTTGTACGAGTCCGGCATGATCGCCTATGAGGAAGCGCTGAAGAACGCCGACTCGGTCAACGACCTGCGCTTGCGCATCAAGCTGGAAAGCAAGCTGAGCGGGGACCGGGATGTGATGAGCGGTACGGAGAATTTGAAGCTGAGTTAATTACAATTCTCGATCAATAGAGCAAATCGTAGGGCGGGTTCTACCCGCCGGATACAGATGTCGGGCGGAGCCCGACCTACGGATTATTTTCCTATTGAATGGGAAATGGAATAACTGTTTTGCGGGTTCGTTACCGCCGGTTTCGGGCGATTGCTGCCCGCCACGATTTTATATTCCAGCAGGCGGCATTCGATGGCCCCGTTGAACAGCGGGGTACGCTTGGACGGCGACAAGCGCATCAGTTTCAAAATCGCCTTGTCGGCGGTAAATAAATAAGCCGTCCAGCCGCCGAATTTTTTCTTCAGCGCATCGCCCAGTTTGGGGTACAGCTCCGCCAGTTCGTCCAGCTCTCCCATGCGCTCGCCGTAGGGCAGATTCGCCACCAGCACACCGTATTCAGCCGGGGCCGAAATTTCCAGAATATTGGCCTGCTTGAGCTGCACGCATTCCGCCAACCCCGCTTCCTGCAAGTTGCGCCATGCGGTCTTCATCGCATCGCCGTACAGGTCGCTGCCGAAAATTTCCAGCGGCTTGGGCGGAAGTTGCGCGGCAATAGCCTGTTCGCGCATCGCCTGCCACTTCGACGCATCAAGATTTTTCAGTTTCTCGAAGGCGAAGCTGCGCGCGATACCTGGCTGGATGTTCAGCGACATCTGCGCCGCCTCGATCAAAAACGTGCCGCTGCCGCACATCGGGTCGAGCAGCGGTGTGCCCGGCTGCCATTTTGCCAAACGCAAAATGCCCGCCGCCAGGTTCTCCCGGATCGGCGCGATGTTGGTGTGTGAGCGTATGCCGCGCTTGAACAGCGCGTCGCCGGAGGTATCCAGATACAGCATCAGTTTGCTGTCTTCGATGAATACATGGATGCGGATGTCCGGTGTCAGCGTGTCCACGCTGGGGCGTTCGTTGCAGTGGGCGCGGAAGCGGTCGCACACCGCGTCCTTGACCAGCAGCGTGATGAATTCCACGCTCTTCAGCGGGCAGCGTATCGCGGTGGTGTTGACGCGGATGGTGTGGGCCACGTCAAACCAGCGCTGCCATTGCAGATCGAACGCCGCCTTGTAAATATCCTGTTCGTTGCGATATTGCGTTTCTGCGACGCGCCACAAGATGCGGCTGGCAATGCGATTCTCCAGATTGGCGCGATAACACAGTGTCCAATCGCCGGAAAAATGTACCCCGCCCTCGGCGCTGCGCACGTTATTTGCGCCGAGCGCTTCAAGGTCGCCGCACAGTAAGGCTTCCAGGCCGCGCGGGCAGGGGGCGAAAAAATCAGGCATAAATTAAAATGGTTTGACGGTGACGAGGATAACGATAGCGGTCAGCAGCAACACGGGAGCCTCGTTGAACCAGCGGTAGAACACGTGGCTGCGCGTGTTGCGGTCGGCGGCGAATTGTTTGACCAGATGGCCGCAATACAAGTGATAAGCCACCAGCAGCATCGCCAGCGCGGTTTTGGCGTGCAGCCAGCCCCCGGAAAAGCCGTAGCCGATCGACAGCCAGAAGCCGAAGAGGATCGCCAGCGCACCGATCGGCGTGACAAAACGGTACAGCTTGCCCTCCATCAGCTTGAGCCGCGCGATTTCCGCAGCTTCGGTCGCCATCGCGTGGTTGACGAAAATGCGCGGCAAATAGAACAAGCCGGCAAACCAGCTTACGACGAAAATAATATGAAACGACTTAACCCATAACATGATCGGTGGTCACTTGAATTTACGATGGCCGAATTATACGGGGAGTGCCGTGCATCAGGGGAATTGCAAAACCAGAATAAGGCATATTGCTCTATCCCTTACGCATGAATGACAGCTTTCATTCAGAAACTTAAAGAGCGCACAGCGCGACTATGTTTCGTGGGAAGAGGAGACCCTTGTGCGCCTTGTCATCAATCGAGTAGGCGTAGATACGCGGCCGGGCTTCCGGCCTGGGTGCGAGGATTTCCTCGATGCTGGGTTTACTCATGACGGTCTGTCGATGACATATCGATGGCATTGAGCATAAAAAGCGCATTACTCACTGGCGCGATCCTCCAAGGCGGACTCGATGAGGTGCCGTTCCCTCTCGATCTCCAGCCGGAGCTGCTCTTCCGTCGGCAGATTTGGCAGGTATTTCGACGCAAAAATCTGCTTGTTCTCGTTCAGGATCGAGTACTTGGCAACCGCCTCGCTTTTGTCAGAGCACAGCAGCAAACCGATGGTGGGATTGTCGCCGGGGATTTTGAACCGGTCTTCGTAGAGCCTGACATAGCCGTCCATCTGCCCGATATCGGCATGGGTGAGCTTGCCCATTTTCAGATCCAGCAGCAGGAAACACTTCAGGACGTAGTTGTAGAAAACCAGATCAACATAGAAATCGTCGTCGCCGAATCGGATGTGCTTTTGCCGGGCAACAAATGAAAACCCCTTGCCGAGTTCCAGCAGGAAGTTTTGCAGGTTGTCGATGATGGCCTGTTCGAGCCTGCTTTCATGCAGTTCATGCGATTCGGGAAGCCCCAGAAACTCCAGCACCATCGGCGACTTGAGCAGGTGGGATGGCTCAACCCTTTCGCCGGGCAGACGCTCCCTGCCATCGGGCAGCAGCCCCTGCTCGCCGCGATTGGCAACAATCCGGTCGTAGTAGAAACTGTGAATCTGCCGCTCCAGTTGCACCTTCGACCAGCCGCATTCAGCGGCTTCCCGCTCGTAGAAATCGCGGGCGGCCACATTCTCCACCCGCATCAGGGCGCGGTAATGCGACCAAGTGAGCTGGGGCGAGAAACCTTGCGGCAATTCGTCACCCGCTGGGGAGCTTTTTGGCAACTCTATCCCCAATGGGGACATTTTTCCCGTATCTCCCGATTCTCCACCCGGCGGGCAGAGAATCTGTGCCATGCCGGATTTCGTGCCCGCCGGGTACGATTTTTGTGTCTCTCCGAATTTCGTACCCGGTGGGTACGAAATTGCAACACGGTCGCAGTACACACGATAAAACCTTCGAAACAACTGAAGATTTTCCTCCGAAAACCCTTTTCCGTATCGTTCGGTGAGCCGTGCGGAGAGGTCTTCGACGACCTTTTTGCCGTACTCCGCCCGTTCCTCGCCCCCCTGCAATTCCTCGACAATCTCGCGCCCGATGAACCAGTAGGACAGCACCATATTCGTGTTCACCGCCCTGACGACATTGCCCTGCGCCTGTTCGAGGATGGACACGACGCGCCCGAAGAGCGCGTCTGGATGTTCTGCGGAGATATTGCGTTTCGACTTACTCATCGGCCTCGCCCATCATCAACTTGCCGCACCCCAGGTCTACCGCTCTAACTCAAAGAATATCTCGTCTTCGAGTTCATACTTTTCAGCCACTCTTGCTATCAAGTCACGCAGATCGTTGGCCGAGAAGTGTGTCTCGACGAATACGTCTGGCATCACCTCGCACGAATTCCTGAGACTATCCTTCGAACTGGACACCAGTCGCCCTCCGCCCCGGAGAGCGAAATCTTCATCAGTCAGAAATGTTTCAAAAATTGCAGTATCCAGATTGGCAAGTTGCTTGCAGACTGTCTCTGCAAGCTGCCGCCAGCTTGAAACCGGAAAACGGTCTCCACAAATTTCAACGTAGACCGGCTTCGTGTGCGTCAGGCTGACGCTGTCGCCGATGGAATAGCGACCGGGGCGAGACTCATCATCTGAGCTAACGGATGAGGTGAGTGTCGGCCATGCCAGCAAAATGCGATCTGCAAGCCATGATTCTCGCTGTTTGAGTACCGCCTCATTCCAGACTTCGTATCCGGCGATATGACGGTTGATATTCAGGGGCGAGTTCGCAAACCCATTCTCGCATTCCTTCTTTTCAGTGAATGGCTTATTCGAATAGGTAGAGTTATATCCTGTAAGTGTCAGATTAGCTAGGCGGTTTAGCCATGTCTCGTGGATGATTTCGGCGTTCTCGCCCAGCGTACGCTTCCACGCACCAGAGAGCTTCTGCGGCATGATGTGTTCGATCGAAAGCTTGATATCGCCGTTGCGAAGTTGCAAAAGAAGTCGCGATTCGTTGGGCTGTATAGAATCCTCGATGCAGGCCAAGAAGTAGTTGATCAGACGATTGACATAGGTTCCCATCGGGTAATTCTCGACCGCATTGCGGACTTCCGCATCGTTCGGAAACACGCGAGTCCTTCCACTGCCGCGCAGAAGAAGCCGCCTGAAGACATCGTCAAATGGACTGTCTGGATGCCTTTCCAGGAGCTGCTGCGTCTGCTTGAACCAAGTGGGAATAGCCCTATTCATCGATGCCGTCCCCATATTGCATATCAGGCGGCGGACAATGAAAATCTCAAGCGCCTTGTAGATGCCCAAGATTTCCTGCTCCGTCAAAGCTCCTCGGATGTAACGAACCAGCACGTCCATCAGGAAGGAAATGCGTGGCGCGACTTCGAGATACTGAAAGCGGAAGTTATACTCCCGGAATGCGGAGAAACGGTCATGCGGGTCGACGCCGTAACGGATGAAGCAATAAGCTTCCAGGAAAACAAGCAGCTCCTCGTAGTAAGCGTCCAGCCGGTCAATAGTGTGCTCGCGCTCGACGAAGCCATCAAAGAAGGTCTTGAAGCGGCTGTAAGTTTGTGCTTCCGCGAAATTCTCGCATGCCTTGCACTGAAGAAAATGGCGATAAAAGCCGGTGATGTCATCAATCAATTCATTGCCATCACGCCGGGTGAGTATCTTCTCGATTTGTGACCAGTACCGGTCATATACATGGCGGCGAGCACTCTCGCTGTTGAGCATCAACGAGTAGTTGCGGATTTTGTCGCCACTGGATAGCGGAGCGCCGGTCGAATTGATGCTCTCGAAGATCAACTGGGGATTGTCATCGTTGGAGTCAATTGCGACAGTGATGATTTCGAATCGTTCGAGTGTGCGAATGTAGGTTTCAAGATGGTCGCGTTGCAGAAAATAACGCCTGAACTGATCGTAGGTCTTCTTCTGGCGGTTCGCCGCTTCATCGGCAGTTAGGCTTTGCCCCTCGAAAAGTTTCTTGAATACTGCGTTGTCCGTCGTAACGGTACGGAGGAGAATCTTGCGGTCTTTATCGGATGCACCGTATTTCTTGGCCGAAAGAAAATCCTCTTGAATGTCCGATGCCTTCATATCAACCGACTTGTCAGGCTGTTCATTCAGGATGTGGTAGATTGCAACGAGCATCAGGAGCGTGGTAGTCAGCCGCTGCTGACCATCAATGATCGTGAAGTGATCCGCCTCGGGGACATAAACGACCGTGCCGAAATAATGATTGCGAGAAGATGCACGGACATGCTCAATGTCGTGCAAGAACGCCTCCACGATCTCGGCATTCCATGTGTAGGGGCGCTGGAAATCCGGAATCTGGAAATACTGCGTGGCTCGATAGATGAAGTGAAGTATGTTGTTCTTACCAGTTTGCATGGTATCTATTCCTCCTTGGTTTCAATACGGACTTCGTACATGCTGGGAAATTGCATAATGCCGATGCCGAACACCTGCCTGGTCAGAATGTGATTGACGCGCTCGTCGAGGTCAGGCATTTCGTCTGCAAGCCCCTTGGTGAGACGGCTGGTGATTTCCCGCAGGAACACGCCGGACTTCGTGCACGGATCGAGGAACTTCACCGTTTTGTCCGCCCAGAGGTTCGCCCCGCTGTGGCTGGCCGCCCACGCCTCGGTCAGGGTATCCAGCATCCGGTTGGCGAACTCTAGTGGCGTGAATACCTCGTCGTTGGAAAGGTTCGCGATACAGGTCAGCACATCGGGATTGCGGCCGCGCAAGGAGAAACTGACCTGTTCGGTCAAGGCTTCCGCCGTCCCGTTCATGGCTGTTTCCCTTTGAGCGCGAAGCTATTCAGCCAAGCCTGCCGTCTAATCCCATCGAATTCGACGGGATTAAAGCCGGGGTTATTGAGATGCTCCCAGATGCTGACCATGTTCATTATCCCTCCAGAGCAGCCAGCTCACTCACCGTCATCGGCGGCCAGGTCTTCGTCGGCATGAATATCTCATGCTTGCCGAGGTGGGCAAAAAGCGACCCTTCCTGGCTGAAGGCCGACGAATGGGTCAGGGTGTTGAAGCGGAAGTCGCGGCGCTGAAATTTGCCCTTGCCCAGGTAGCCCCATTCGGCAAAGGTAATTGGCTCGCCACCACTGGCGCACATCGTCAAAGCGTCGCCATGGACGAGGTTTTGCGATAGCACGTATGAAGCGGCGCGGTAGAAATCATCTGACGCCTGCTGATTCAGGTAGTCGGTGAAAATTTCCAGCATGTTCTCGCGGCACTCGGTGATGTTATCTGCCAGAAGCTCGATCCCGTAGATGCACATCAGCGCCAGCAGCGCATAGTGCTGCTTTTCAAAGTCGGATTTCCCGAACTTGCCCTCGACGGCCGCGAGCTTGCGCTGCAAGACCTTGACGATAAAGTTGCCGCTTCCACATGCCGGTTCCAGGAAGCGGGAGTCGATACGCTCCGACTCGTCCTTGACGAGATCGAGCATGGCATCGACCATCCACGCGGGAGTGAATACCTCTCCGTGGTCAGCGACGCGTTTTCGAGATTTGATCAGACTCATGGGCAAAAGGCTTCGGGCTACAATCATAAGTATTATGGCACTGACCCGTCGTTCACGAAGTGCAGCTTTACGGCATGCAATTCGAAGCCAAGCTCAATTCGCGTCACTTCGAAAACGCGCTGTGTTATCGCTCGCTGAAGGTTTGTCTGTCACCTCCAAGTTCGTTACTGCGACAACCTTTTCCTGAACAGCACCAGCGACACATAAAACCCTAACAGCGCGTAACCCAGCAACACGGCGACATGCCACACGAATTGCGCCGGAATCACGTTGTTCAGCAATGGCCGCGCGATGTCGATGGCGTGCGTCAGCGGCAGGATAGCCGAGATATTTTGCAGCAGCGGCGGCAATTGTTCGACCGGAAAAAACACGCCGCATAATAGCACCATCGGCGTGATTACCAGCGTGAAGTAGTACATGAAAAAGTCATAGCCGGGCGCGACGGCGGTCACGATCAGGCCGAGCGAGGCGAAGCACAGGCCGACCAGCAGCGCGAGCGGGATCAGCCACAGCGTCAGCGGCGAATGCGACAGGCCCAGAACCCAGATGACCGCCAGCACCGCCATGCCGGCCAGCAGGCTCTTGCTCGCCGCCCAGACGATTTCCGAAAACACGATGTCGTCGAGCGTGATCGGCGTGTTGAGGATCGCCTCCCAGGTGCGCTGTTCGTGCATGCGCGCGAAGCCGGAATACAAGGCTTCGAAGCTGGCGCTGTTCATCGCGCTGTAGCATACCGTCCCGGCGGCGAGGAAGGCGATGTAGGACATGCCGCCGACTTCCGGCAGCATCCCGCCCAGCCCGTAACCCAGACCCAGCATATAAATCACCGGATCGGCAAGATGGCCGAGTATCGACGAACCGGCCATTTTTTTCCATACCAGAAAGTTGCGCCGCCAGATGGGGATGAAGCGCAGGCTCGGGCGCGGCAGGGAGAAATAATTGTTTTTCATCTCGACATTACCATTCGCACGTAGGGGCGCGATTCATCGCGCCCTTGGTCATAACAATACATTTGGGCGCGATGAATCGCGCCCCTACAGGTGGTGATAGGAATCATTCGCGCATCTCCCGTCCGGTCAGTTTGAGGAACACATCTTCTAGGTTCGCCGGGCGATGCAGGTAGCGAAGTTCGTGATGTTGCTGCAATTCCAGCAACAGCGGCTGCGCATCTTGCACGTAACAGAACACCGATTCGCCGCTCACCTCGAAGCGTTGCGCATGGCGCGCCGCATGGCTTTGCGCCCATGCCGCCGCGTGCTCGCCGAACACCTCGACCACCTGCGGCTCGATGTTTTGTTCGATCAGTTCGCGCGGCGAGCCTTCGCTGATGAGACGCCCGTTGTCCATCACCGCGAGACGGTGGCAGAGCCGCTCGGCCTCGTCCATGAAATGCGTGGTGAGCAGCAGCGTCTTGCCGCGCGCGGTCAGCTCGCGCAGGCGTTGCCAGATCAGGTGGCGCGCCTGAGGGTCGAGCCCGGTGGTCGGTTCGTCGAGGAAAATGACTTCCGGGTCGTTTACCAGCGCGCGCGCCAGGGTCAACCGCCGTTTCATGCCGCCGGACAGCGTCGGCACTTTGGCGTCGCGCTTGCCGGTCAGGTTGGCGAATTCCAGCAATTCCGGCAAACGCGCCTCGATGGCCGCATCGCTCATGCCGAAGTAGCGCCCGTACACCAGCAGGTTTTCCGCCACGGTAAAATCCGGATCGAGGTTGTCCATCTGCGGCACCACGCCGACGCGCAGCCGCGCGGCGCGCGCTTCTCCCGGCACGGCATGATCCAGCAACTGCAACTCGCCCGCATCCGGCGCGATCAGGCCGAGCAGCAAGCGCAGCGTCGTCGTTTTTCCCGCGCCGTTTGGCCCGAGCAGGCCAAAGCATTCGCCTTTGCGGATGTTCAGGTCAAGCCCGTCCACCACGCGATGTCCGGCGTAGGATTTTTGCAATCCCGAAGCGCGAATGACGGTATTTGTCGTTGAAGAAACCAATGATTGAGAGCTGCCTGAGCCGGACGAACCGGAAATAAATTGTAGGGCAGAGACAGCCCATCCTTGCGGAAGAGTGGTCACTATGAGGTGCGATTCAAACTGATGTGAAAACATCCCAGATAGTTTAGCAACGTGAAACAACAAGCCCAAACCCCCTCCAGCTCCCCCTTGTCAGGGGGAGAGCCTAGCTTCCTCCCCTGACAAGGGGAGGCAGGGAGGGGTTCGGGCTTCGGAGTAAAGCACGTGTGGCTATCTTGCTAAATGTTTCATTGTCAGGTCGGCAATTTGTCATGCCCGTTAGAGATAGCAGTCAGTTGGCTCATTACGCGGCATTTGACCAGTACAAATCAATCCGATTCGCACCCGTCGCTATGATTTCAAGTTCACATCCGGGGAAGTCAAATTCACGCCCGGGATTTTGCTCAAGTCCACCTCGTCGATCTGCTCGGGTGCGAGAAACTGCAGGGCGTAGTCGAGATAAACTTTTTCGCGGATGAACACGTCGAACAGGTCGGGGTCGATGTGCCCGGCCAGCTTGAGCTTGCCGAGTATGGTCAGCGATTCGGTCAAGGTCTTGCCAAGCTTGTAGGGGCGGTCTTTGGCGGTGAGCGCCTCGAAAATATCGGCGATGCCCATCAACCGCGCCTGCACCGACATTTGGTCGCGCGTCAGTCCGCGCGGGTAGCCTTTGCCGTCCATGCGTTCGTGATGCCCGCCCGCATATTCGGTGACGTTCTTGAGGTGTCTCGGCCACGGCAGGGACTCCAGCATCTTGATGGTGACGACGATGTGGTGGTTGATGATTTCGCGCTCTGCCGCCGTCAAGGTGCCGGCGTATATGCTGAGGTTGCCGGCTTCATCGTCGCTGAGGAAATTGCCCGTTTTCCCGTCGGCATCGCACCATTGATAGGCGGCAATCCGGCGCACGCGCTGCTGCGCCTCCACCGACATGGCCTCGCCGCCGATGTTGCAGTGGCTCAGGAATTTTCGATCATCATCGAGTTGCCGGATGCGCGACACGTATTCGGCGCGGAGCGCATCCTCATTCCCGCGTTCATTGGCCAGGGCGCGCAGCATGGCGATTTCAGCGTCACGCTTGAGCACCGCGAAGCGCGTGTCGATCAGGCCGATGCGGTCAAACAGGGTATGCAGTTTGGTTGATTTGTCCACCACATGCACCGGCGTGGTGATTTTTCCGCAGTCGTGCAGCAGGCCGGCAATTTTCAATTCTTGCCGGTCTTTTTCGCTCATCGAAAAATTTTTCAGCGGCCCGCTATCGGTGCGGTCGACCGCCTCGGCCAGCATCATGGTCAGCACCGGCACGCGCGCGCAGTGCCCGCCGGTGTAGGGAGATTTATCGTCGATCGCGGTGTTGATAAGATGGATGAAAGATTCGAACAGTTCTTCCAGTTGCGCGATCAGGCGGCGGTTGGTGAGCGCGATGGCGGCCTGCGAGGCGAGTGATTCCAGCAATTGCCGGTCGTCACCGGAAAACGGGATGATCGCGCCGCTTTCGCGGTCTTGCGCATTGATCAGTTGCAGCACGCCGATGATTTCGTTTTCATGGTTGCGCATCGGCACGGCCAGGAAAGACTGGGAGCGATAGCCGGTCTTGGCGTCGAATTTTTTGGTGCCGGAAAAATCGTAGCCTTCCGCAACATAGGCATCGGGAATATTTACGGTTTCGCCGCTGAGCGCCGCGTGGCTCACGACCATGGCATGATTGGGATTGCCGCTCTCGTCGTAAAGCGGAACCGGGTGAAAAGTAATCGGCACGCCGCTGGTGCCGCCCATCGCGATGTTGAGCGAATCGGTGCGCATGATTTCGAAGCGCAGCACCTGCTGTTCCGGTTCATGCAAATAAAGCGTGCCGGCATCGGCGTTGGTGATGCGCTTGGCCGCCACCAGAATGGTTTCCAGCAGGCTGTTGATATCGCGCTGCTGGGATAGCGCGATGCCGATCTCGTTGAGCTCCTTGAGGCGGTGCAGCAGATGTTCCGTGGAATGCATGATGAGCCTCCTACTTGATACAAACCGCGCGTATCTGGTGCATGTCGGTAATGCCCTGCAACACCTTTTCCATGCCGTCCTGCTTCAGGGTGTGCATGCCATCTTCGAGACAGATAGCCAGCAGCTCGGCGACGCGCGCATGTTCCTGAATGGCTTTCTTGACCGCATCGGTGCCGATCAGCAGCTCGTGCAAACCGACACGCCCGCGATAGCCGGTGCCGGAGCATTTGTCGCAGCCGACCGGCTCGTACAGCGTGAACTGCCCCTTGTCATCGGCAAACAGCTTGACCCATTCGGCATACAGCGCCTTGGTCGCGGCAGCCGGATCTTTCTTCCAAGTCGCGGTGTTGACCAGCTCGCCGCTGTACTCGGTGAGCAGCAATTTTATTTCTTCGGCGGTTGCGATATGCGGCTTCTTGCAGTCGCCGCACAGGCGCTTGCCCAAACGCTGCGCCAGAATGCCCAGCAGCGCATCGGCGAAGTTGAACGGGTCCATGCCCATATCCAGCAAGCGGTTGATGGATTCCGGCGCGCTGTTGGTGTGCAGGGTGGCGAACACCAGGTGGCCGGTGAGCGAGGCTTCGATGCCGATGGATACGGTCTCCTTGTCGCGCATTTCGCCGACCATGATCACGTCCGGATCGGCGCGCAGGAAAGCGCGCATGATGGTGGCAAAATCCAGCCCGGCCTTCTTGTTGATCTGCACCTGGCGCAGGCCCTTCTGGGTAATTTCTACCGGGTCTTCCGCCGTCCATATCTTGGTGTCCGGCTTGTTGATGTATTTGAGGATGGAATGCAGCGTGGTGGTCTTGCCAGAGCCGGTCGGGCCGCACACGAAGAACAGACCGTAGGGTTTGCTGACCGTCGTCTTGATCAGCTCGTTATTGCGTGCCGAGAAGCCCATTTTTTCCAGCGGCAATGGCTCGCCGGAAGCGAGAATACGCATGACCACATCTTCGACACCGCCCTGCGAGGGGATGGTCGCAACGCGCAACTCGATGTCCAGCGGCCCGTATTTTTTGAACTTGATCTTGCCGTCCTGCGGCTTGCGCTTCTCGGAAATATCCAGGTCGCACATGATCTTGAGGCGCGTCACCAGCGCGTTGCGATAGGTGGACGGCACTTCGATGTAATTCAGCAGCGAGCCGTCCTTGCGCACGCGGATCTGCGTCTTTGCCTTGCCCGGCCCAGGCTCGATATGGATATCCGAGGCGCCCATCCGGTAAGCGTCCACGATGACTTTGTTGACCAGCTTGACCAATTCGTTATCGGCTGCAGCGCTGACATCGTCCTGGCTGGCGCCGGCGCTCTCTTCATCATCCCCGCCCATGCTGGACAGCAGATCGTCCATCGACGATTCGTCTGCGGCAAAGCCGCCGGTGGCGTCGCCCCCGCCGCCGCCATAAAACAAGTCCAGGGTCTGCTTGAATTCGCGCTGCGAGCAAACCTTATAGACCAGACGGTTTTTGGGGAAAATGTTGTTGACCACGCGCGAAGTCTGAATCCGCTCCGGATCCGGTGTCATGATCACCAGCCCCTCCTGGGTCTCCTCGATGGGAACCCAGTGGCTGCTTTGCACATATTCCCGCTTCATGTTTCTCAGCAAATCGGACGGCTTGATACGATCTGCCTTGTAGGGTTCGTAAGGCACGCCGAAGAAGGTGGACAGGGCCTTGCCCAGCGCGGGGAGGCTGACCTGGAATTCGTCGATCAACACCTCCTCTATATCGACGCCCTTGCGGCGTGCGGTGCGGGTCGCCAATTCAAATTCTGCGGCGGAGAGCACGGCATCGGCCACCAGAAAATCATATTTGGTCTTGACGGTGGCGATCTGCTGGCGCTGGCGCAAGGCCACCGCCATGCTCTGCGATAGCTCCTGTATGCCTTCCTCGACCATGGTCGCAAAAGGGGCGCCGGCCTTGTTGTTGATGACCTGTATAACGCCGACCAGGTCGCCGCTGGTGTCCAGGATCGGCGCGACCAGCATCTGCTTGGTGCGGTAGCCGGTGCGTTTGTCCACCTCTTGCAGAAAGCGCAGTTGCGGGCTGTAGGAGGACAGTTCCTGCGCGTCGTAGACATCCCTGATGTTGAGCAGTTTTTTGTGCATCGCCGCATATCCGGCGACGCTTTGCTCGGCGATGGGCAGCTTGAGATCCTTGAATGAATTCAGTCCGGTCTTGACCTTGGAAATCAGCGAGGCATTGTCTTCGCCCACCACATAAATAGTCAGGCGGTCGGCATTGAACAGCGTGCAGATGTCCTTGCTGACATCCAGCATGATTTCGTCGATATTGCTGGTGGCATGTATCTTGTTGATAACGTGGTTGAGGTTCTTGGTGAACTCGAGCTTGAGGCTGAGACTGCTCTCCCCGACATTACCCGGTGCGCTATTGGTTGCCATTGCTATACTCATTACTGCTCCTGTTTTGCCACTCTATTGCTGTGCCGTCTTGGATGCCGGCCACAGACCACTCGCTTGCACACGCACCCGGCCAGCACCGGCAAATTGCCTCCGAAGGCCGGTCAAACACGGCAAGGTTTATGCGATTAAACACTAGAACTCGAATTCCTGGTTGTTCGACAACATCCGGGGGCGCTGCCCATGAACGCCGTTATCGATTTGTTGCATGGTCAGCTCTACCTCGCCGGGCTTCAAGTGGGTGACGAATATCTCCGCCTTGCCGTGGAATTTTTTCAACTCCTCGACCAGCAAGCTGGGGCAGAGGTGTTTGGCGAGAATGGCCATCTCTCTTTCGTTGTCCGAGAACGCGGTTTCTATGATGAGGTAGCGCAGGTTTTCGATGCGGTTGACCAACTCCCACAGCGCCTCATTGCAGGTGGTATCCCCGCTATAGACCAGGCTCGCCGCGCCGCTATCCAGGTGAAAGCCGACCGCGGGTACGGTATGGCTGGCCGGAATGGCGGTTATTTTGCGCTCGCCCAGCACGACCGTTTCGCCCAGCGCTATCGGCCGGTAACGCATGGAAGGGCGCAGGGCATCGGGAATTTCCGTGAAATCCGGCCAGATTTTCCAGTTGAAAATATGCTGTTTGAGGATGTCCAGGGTTTCACGGGTGGCGTAAATGTTCAACGGGCGGTCGCGCATGGCCCAGGTGCTGTCCACCATGAACGGGATGCAGGCGATGTGATCGAGATGCGAGTGGCTGACAAACACATGGTCGATCATGCTGATCTCGGTGAGGCTGAGTTCATTGACGCCCGTTCCCGCATCGATCAGCACGTCTTGATCGAGCAGGAACGAGGTGGTGCGCAGATTGCCACCGATCCCACCGCTGCATCCCAATACTCTGAGTTTCATTGTTTGGCCACTCTTCACTTTGTCTGGAACACGAACACGCCATCCCAATCCGCAGCCGGCGGATTCTTGCGGAAATAGGCGATGCGTTTGGCGTAGATCCCATACAGCGCGGTTTCCGGCGCCATGCGCTGCAAGTTCATCAGTTGCAGTTCGGCCTGATCCCAATCCTGCCGGCGATACAGGCGGCGCACTTCGTGGAACAGCTTGATTTCATCCTGCAAATCCTTGCTCACTTCGCTGGCCAGGCCGACCGGCTCGTAAATCGCGATCGGCTTCTCTTTGCCTTTTACGCGCACGTGGTCAAGCTCGCGGTACACAAAATCGGTCACGGCATTTTTGGTGTTTTCGCCGACGATCACGCCGACGCCATATTGCTTGGTGATGCCTTCCAGGCGCGAGGCGAGGTTCACTTCGTCGCCCATCACCGTGTAAGCCACGCGCACTTCCGAGCCCATGTTGCCGACGCTGACGCGCCCGCTGTTGATGCCCACGCCGATATGAATCTCCGGCCAGCCGCGCTCCTTGAAATGCGGCTGCAAAGTTTTCAGGGTCGCCTGCATTTCGATGCCCGCCAGTATCGCGTTGCGCGCATGTGTCGCGTCCGGCAGGGGCGCCCCCCAGAAGGCCATGATGCAATCGCCCATGTATTTGTCGATGGTGCCGCGATGCTTGTAAACAACACGCGACAAGGGCGTCAAAAACTCGTTCATCAGCAAGGTCAGCTCTTTGGGATCCAGCCCCTCGGAAATGGTGGTAAAGCCGCGCACGTCGGAAAACAGGATGGTCATCTCGCGGCTTTCGCCTTCCATCGATACGCTGGCCGGATTCGCTGCCATTTCCTCGACCAGCTCGCTCGGCACATATTGGCCAAACAAGCCGGTAATCTGGCGTTTGGTGCGCGACTCGACGAAGTAGCCGTAAGATATGTTCAGCGCGAACAGCATGGCAACCATGAGCAGGCTGTTGATTACCGGCATCAACAAGTTGCCGTAGTACCAGACCGCCAGGCTCATGCCCATCGTCAGCGCAAATGCGCCTAACGAAGCCAGGATTGCCTTGGCGGGTGTCAGGTGCGGCAACAGGAAACTTAACGCGATACCCAGCAGCAGCAGCCAGACCACTCGCGCGCCCAGCATATAAGCCGGGCGTTCTTTCAAGTTCTGGTCGAGGATGCCGGAAATCATGTTGGCGTGGACTTCCACGCCCGGATAAATCTCGGCCACCGGTGTGGCGCGCAGGTCGAGCAATCCGGGTGCCGTGGTGCCGACCAACACGATTTTGTCGCTGAGCTGGCCCATCGCGACACGATCATGCAGCACGTCGGCGGCCGAAATATAGCGGAAGCTTCCCCACCCGCCGCGGTAGGGCACCAGGGTTGCCACCTCGGCATCTACCGGAATTCTCAACTTGCCGGCGGCGGTATCCAGCTCCAGCCATTCCAGGCCGCCGTAGCCTGCGGTTTTGCCCTCGGCAAAACCCGGCAGCAATTCGGGATGGCCGAACAGGGTGCGCACCATGGCAAGCGAAAGGGATTCGTAATAGGCGCCGTTATATTCGGCGACCATCGGCACGCGGCGCACCACGCCGTCGGTATCCGCCAAGTGATTGAAGTGCCCGGCGCCCGCTGCGGCTTGCTGCAATTCGGGAAGGTTGGCGCCGTAACTGTTCCAGGCCGTGAATTCGATCGGTCTGCCCTTGAACATGCCTGCGGGGAAAACCGGTTCGGGCAATACGCCAGATGCGTTGGCGTCCTTGTGGTTGGTCATGTAATACCCCAACACCACATTGCGGTTTTTGATGCTGTTGGCGAACAGCTTGTCGTACTCGAGCTGCGGCTGGATGTGTGCCAAGGCCGCCTGGAATGGCGCATTGTCCTTGAGCTGGGTTTGCCCGATTTTCTGCAACACCCGGAGCCCGGAGCTTTCGTCTTTTTCGGCGAAAACCACGTCGAAGCCGACCACCAGAACACCGTATTTGTCGAACAGCTTGTCCATCAGCAAGCTCAAGCGATCCCGGCTCCACGGCCAGCGGCCTTCCTCCTTGAGACTTTTTTCGTCGATGTCGATAATGACGATACGCTCGTCCAACGTGCGCGGCATGGTCAACTGCAAGCGATAGTCGTACAGAATTGCGGAAAGCTTATCGACAACAGTCAGTTGGTAGAGGCGCGCGGCATTGCCGGCAAAGAGCAGGGTTATCAGCAACCCCAATCCGATCAGAATTGCATTTTTTTTCACGATGCCTGCCAGAAGACAGAGGGCAGAGGATAGAGGACAGAGGCTTTGTCGCCGCTGCGCGGCAATCTTTCAATAGAGGCGTGGCGAAGCCGCGACAACGCTTCCGTCCTCTGTCCTCTGTCTTCTGTCATCTGTTACCCCTTGAAATAAAACTCCATTTTCACCCCGGCCAGCTCGATCACATCGCGGTCGTTAAGCTGGTGCGGCTGGTCGCTCAACGGTGTTCCATTCACCGTCGGATGGCTTGCGCCTTCCACATGGGTAATGAAGTAGCCATGCGGGCGGCGCGTCAGAACAGCCACCTGCACGCCGGGCTTGCCCAGGGTGGTGAGATTTTTGACCAGCTCCAGCTCTTTGCCGGCGTTGGGGCCGGTGAGGATTTGCACCACCGCCGTTCTGGTGACCGGCGGGGCGGCTGCAGCCGGTTGGGCGTTAGCCGGTTGTGCCGCTGGTTGCACGGCGGGTTTGGCCGCCGGCGCGATCGGCTGATGCGTGCCGGTTTGTTCCAACGCTTCTGCGGCAGGCTTGGTAGCGGGGGGAGTTTGCGCCTTCATCGCACCCGAGGTTGTCTCACCTTTTTCCGCGCCAGGGGCGGTGGGCTTGACTGGCGCACGCAATACCATGGTTCTCTCGAAATCTGCGGGGTTGGCCTGGCCAGCCTGATCGTTAACGTATTTCAGCTTGTATTTGCCGATTTCTACCAAGTCGTTGTTTTGCAGAAAATGCTTTTTGGTCGGAACCCCGTTGACTTCCAGGCCGTTGGTGCTGTCCATGTCTTCGAGGAAGGAATCGTGCAGGATAGTGACGACTGCGGCATGTTCGCCGCTCACCGCCAGGTTGTCGATGACAATATCGTTATGCGCTTTGCGCCCGATGGTCATGCGCTCCTTGCTCAAGGGGTATTCCTTGATGACCACCCCATCCATGCTCAGTATCAATTTTGCAGCCATATTTTTGACCCTTCCCCAAACTGAATTTGGAACCTGTTATTTCCTTAACCGCCCATTATTTCTTTAACTGCCGCTTGCCTCTTATTCCAATTCCCGATCAATAGAGCATTATCGTAGGGCGGGTTCTACCCGCCGGATACAAATGTCGGGCGGAGCCCGACCTACGGATTGTTTTCCTAATTGTAAGGAGAAATGGAATTAAACCATTTGTTATTTTTTTAACCAATGCAACAGCCTTGCCAGCCAGCCGCGCGGCACGGCAAATTCACCGGTGATCTTGACCAGTATCACCGAGACGTTATCGCGGCCGCCGTTGTCGTTCGCCGTCTGGATCAATTGCTCGGCCGCCAGCGGCAGGTTGCCTTGCATCGCATACAGCGTGGATTGAATATCATCGTCCTCCACCATGTCGTTCAGGCCGTCCGAGCACAGCAGGTAAATATCCCCGATCAGCACATCGTGTACATGGATCTCCGGCACCACGTCGGCGTCGATCCCGACCGCGCGCGTCACCAGATTCTTGTTCCTGGACAGGCGCGCATCCTCGATGCTGATCATCCCGCCGTCGATCTGTTCCTGCAGCAGGGAATGGTCGCGGGTGATCGTCTCCAGCGTCTCGCCGCGCAACCGGTACATGCGCGAATCCCCCACATGCCCGACGGCCACACGGTTGTCATAAAACAGCCCGGCAACGATGGTCGTGCCCATTCCGGCATATTGCGGCTGGCTCTGCGCGGCATGATAAATCGAGGCGTTCGCGCGCTGGATATTCTCGCGCAGCACCACCACCCCCAGCTCCTCGCCGCTGGCTTCGTCGCGGTCCGTCGGGCTGGCGTTCTGCAAGCGCTGGCAGATTTCCGTCGCGACCACCGAAACGGCAATGCCGCTCGCCACTTCCCCGGCATTATAGCCACCCATGCCATCCGCCAGCACGACCAAGCCGCAAGCCAATTCCTGGGTAACGCTGTCTTCGTTGTGCGAGCGCACCATGCCCGGATGGGTTTGGCTGACTATTTCAAGCGCGTCTTCTGTTTTCATAGCTCACTCCTGCAAGCCGGCTGCGCACTGGCGTAATGCTGCAGCCATCTCCGCGCCATTGGCATAACGGTCTTCGATCTGTTTGGCCAGCGACTTGTTGATGATGGACACCAGGCAAGGCGGCAAATCTGGCCGGACGCTCAAAATATCGGTATGGGGTTCGTTGGCGATACGGTACATCAGTTGCGCCATCGAGTCCCCCACGAACGGAAGCTTACCACATGCCAGTTGGTATAAGCTTGCCCCCAAAGAGAACAGGTCCGAGTGCCCCTCGATTTTTCTGCCGGCCAGTTGCTCGGGCGACATGTACGAAGGCGTGCCCAGCACCATGCCGGTTTTGGTCTTGCTCGAATCGGTAATACGCGCGATGCCGAAATCGGTGACCTTGGGCGTATCGCTCTCCGGGTCATACATGATGTTGGCCGGCTTGATGTCGCGGTGCACCACATGCTGTTTGTGCGCGTAATCCAGCGCATCGGCGACACGCGCGACGATGCTCATCACTTTCGGCAACGGCAGCAAATTGTCCGGCTTGGTGAACGGCACCAAGTCTTTGCCCTTGAGGAATTCCATCGCGATATAGGCCAGGTCGTGCTCTTCGCCGGCATCGTAGATGGACACGATATTCGGGTGGTTGAGGCGACCCGCCGTCTCCGCCTCGCGGAAGAAGCGCTCCTTCACATCCTGCAACTCGTCCGGTTCAAATTCCTGTGCCAGCGCCATGGTCTTGATCGCCACCACGCGGCCGATCTTGGGATCCTTGCCGTAATACACCACGCCCATCGCACCTTTGCCGAGCTCCTTCTCGATTTCATAGCGGCCCAGCATCGGCCTGGACACCCCCGCCTTGCCCAGCATCATGGTGCTGCTATTGGTGCGACCGCCCCCGCCGCCCAGGATCACCGTTTCGGACATCTCGCGCGCCTGGGTGAGGCGCTGCTCCAGGTCGCGGAACTTGGAGTTGTATTCCGCCATGTATTTGAATACCGATTCGGCCTTGTTGAACTGGCGTTTGCGCTCGAAGTCCAGCCCCAGGTTGTACAGCACCTCCATCAGGCTGTCGTCCACCGGCACCTTGCGGAACTTGTCGAAGGCGATGTCCAGTTGCCCCTGCCCCTGGAAGGCCAACCCCAGCATGCGGTTGCTTTCCGCGGATTCGGCATCGGATTTCTGCTTGCCCTTTTCCGTTACCAGAAAGCGCTTGGTGGTCAGCAGCAAATGCCCGGCCAGCAGCAGCGCGGCAGGCAGCATCAGTTGCAGCCACAGCGCCTGGGTCGTCATCAGCACGAAATGCGCCGCCAGCAACGCCACCAGCAGCGCGACGGTAACCGCCGCGCCGATCGCCGCGCCCAAGCGCGGCAGCAGCAGGATCAGATACAGCGCGACCAGCACGAACACGCCGATTTCCGCCATCGTCCCCCAGCCCGGCGCGACGAAATAATCCCCCTTGAGGATGCTGGACACCGAATGCGCCAGAATCAGTGCGGGAGGCATACCCGCAGAAATCGGCGTTACTTGCAGGGTGCCCACGCCGGCGGCCGACGCGCCGATCAGCACAATTTTGTCGCGGTATTTTTCCGCCGGAATTTTTCCGGTGAACACGTCGTAGAAGGAATCCACCGGGAAGGCGGGCCGCCCGTCGGTATCCTTGTAGAAATAAGTGTGCATCTGCAAGGCCGGATCGGTGGCGATTCTCTGGTTGCCCAACCGCACGCTCTCGCCCAGGCTTACATGAATGTCCTTGGGTTCGAGATTGAGGCTCTTGGCGGCCAGCATCAACGACAGCGAAGGGTAGTACTGGTTGTAGTAACCCACCACCAGCGGCTCGGTGCGTACCGCGCCGTCCACATCCGGAAAACTGTTCAGGTGGCCGATGGCCAAGGCCTTGCTGCCCAGCGCCGGAATCGGCGCCAATACCCCCTGTGAAGGCAACGGTTGCGCGCCGGAATCGCCGGCATCTTTCACATTGTCGAGGTTATTGCGCAGCACATAATCGGGCAAGGCCTGATCGGGTTTACCTTGCGGTTCGCCCAGCTCGAAGTACATCGCCAGCAATACATCGTTGGCATTGGCCATGCTCGTGCTGAGTTTCTGGTCGTTATCGAGGTTATGTTTTGCTTCGAGCAGCAAGGCGTCGAGCTGGGGGAATTCGCTTGGGCCGGCTGCGCTGACCGAGCTGGCCGCATCGATTGAATTTGCCGGGTCGACCGGGCTCGTTGCATCGACAGATATGGCTGCCTCGACCGAGCTGGCTGCGCCCGCCAAATTGGCCGCGCCGGGATGTTCGAGCACCGAGGACCTGCCAAGCAATTCGGCTATTTTGTAGATATAGCCCAGCCCGGCATCAACCTGCGGCTCGAAAAAAAAGGCGGTATGGCCAATCACCTTGGCCTGTCCAGCCGCCAGAATATCCACCATCCTGGCGTGGATCTCGCGCGGCCACGGCCAGCGCCCCAGATTGGCGATGCTCTGCTCGTCGATCGCGATCACCGCGATCTTGTCGCTTGGCGTGCGAGACGATGCCAGCACGCCGAGGTCGTAAGCCTTGCGCTCCAGGCTCTGCATCAGGTCGCTGCCCGCGCCCAACATGAACACCAATGCAACCAGCAAACCGACGAACCAGTCTTTTTTCCAGAACGATCCCTTGTTCATTGCCACTCCCCGATGTCTAATCGCCTAGCAAATTACGTTGCAAATATTAAGGTAATTCTCAATAACTTTCCACAACCCTTTCGATTTATAGCGTATTTCTGTAGTGAGCGTCTCGCGCACCCTCAATCCTGGCGCATCCGGCGACTCCCGCGATCTTGCTGTTTCTATTGAAAATTCATCAATAAGGGAGACGGAAATCACAAATGTACCGTTTGGCCATGAACCTCACGATGAGGTAGGTCGGGATTCATCCCGACGGGGTTGGGTTATGCGGCGCTCTGTCGGGATGAATCCCGACCTACGAAACCCACCCGGGCTCATAAAAGGTACTTTTACAATTTCTGCATCCCTAATGGAATAAGTTGCTTTTTTATTTGACCAGCACCAGCGGACAGCTCGCCAGATGTAACACCTTGTTCACCACCGACCCCAGCAGCAATGCCTGCAAGCCGCCCTGCCCCTGCCTGCCCATCACGATCTGGTCGACGCCCTGTTCGCCGGCATATTGCACGATCGCTTCCGCCGGCGTGCCGACGCTGATGTGGTATTGATAGGGCAACGCGGCGGCATCCAGCGCCGCGCGCGCCGAGCGCAACGCCGCCATGCCCTGTTCGCGGTAATAGTCGTCGATGGTTTGCTGGTTGATGAACAGCTTGACGTTGCCGCTGGCCACGTTCCACTGCACGTTCAGCAGCAACAGTTGCGGTTGCTCCTTTAACGTGGCGATATTCCTGATCGCGTAGTCAACCGCGCGTTGCGCATTGGCCGAGCCATCTACCGGAATCAGTATTTTCATAATTTTCCCTTCACGGTTTATTGTCTACTTTCTCGTCCACCAGGTCGAGCACCGGTATGGAAACGGCCTTGCGCAGCGCCAGCCATCTGCCGACAACCAGCACCAGCAATGCGCAGAATCCCGGAACCAGCCAGTGTAAATAATGTTGTGATTCAACCAGCGCCGCAAACAGCGCCTCAGTGACCAGCATTTCGCCCGCGACATAACCGAGCAGCGCGCCGCCCGCATAGATGATAAAGGGATAGCGGTCGATCAGTTTCAGCACCATCTGGCTGCTCCACGCGATCATCGGAATGCTGATCACCAGGCCGAACACCAGCAGCCACACGTTGCCCTTGGCCGCCGCCGCCACGCCCAGCACGTTATCCAGGCTCATCACAAAATCCGCAATGATGATGGTTTTGATCGCGCCGAACAGGCGCGTGTCGGCCTTGATGTTGTCCGCGCTGTGCTCCTCTTCGGGCAGGATCAGCTTGATGCCGATCCACAGCAGCAGCAGCGCGCCGATCAGTTTCAGATAGGGCAGCGCGAGCAGGCTGACGGCGAAAAAGGTCAGCACGATGCGCAAGCCGATCGCGCCTCCGACACCGAACATGATGCCTTTCGTGCGCTGGTGGGGCGGCAGGTTGCGGCACGCCAGCGCAATCACCACCGCGTTGTCGCCGCTCAGCAGCAGGTCGATCATGATGATCTTGAACACGTCTACCCAGAATTGGGGGGTAGCAAACATTTCCAGCATGGAACGGCCTTTCAGTATCGGAATCTATTGTGGCGTGCGCCGCACTTGGCGCGCGGACGCCATCTTACCGAATTACCCGCAGCGGCGCGGCGATACTTGCAAAAGCGCAAAATGTGACGGAAAGGCGAACGGGCTTCTCTCTATAAAACAGTTTGCTTTTGCTCGATAGCGCTTGGTGGATCACGGTTTTTTTCTGGGCTTAATGTTTGCCGGTGCTGCCGAACCCGCCGCTGCCGCGTTCGCTCAACGGGAATTCATCCACGATATTGAACTGTGCCCGCATCACCGGCACGATCACCAGTTGTGCCATGCGTTCCATCGGCATCAGCGTGAAGGGGATCTGGCTGCGGTTCCACAGTGAAACGAAGATTTGCCCCTGGTAGTCCGAATCGATCAGGCCGACCAGGTTGCCGAGCACGATGCCGTGTTTATGCCCCAGGCCGGAACGCGGCAGAATCATGGCGGCATAGCCCGGATCGTTCAGGTGAATGGCGAGACCGCTGGGGATGAGTTCGCACTGCTTGGGCTGGATCACCATATTGTGCTCGATGCACGCGCGCAAATCGATTCCCGCCGAACCGGCGGTCGCGTAGCCCGGCATGTTTTCATGCAGGCGGGGATCGAGAATTTTCACATCAACCGGAATGTGTTTCATTGGCTTGCTCCTTCATAGCGTTGCTTAATGTGTTGCATCAATAGTCTTGCCAAAGTCAGCTTGTCGGCGCGCGGCAAGACGTGGCTGCCGCTGTCGTCGAACAGAACCAGTTCGTTTTCGTCGCTGCCGATGGCCTGTTGCGCGAGATTGCCCACCAGCAGCGGCACATTCTTCACGCAACGTTTTTGCTCGGCGTACTTCGCGAGATTCTCGCTCTCGGCGGCAAAGCCCACGCAGAACGGCGGGTCAGGCAACGCGGCGACATACGCCAGGATATCCGGGTTGGGCACCAGTTCCAGCGTGAGCGGGGCAGCGCTTTTCTTGATTTTCTGCTCGCTCGGTTGCGCGACGCGGTAATCCGCCACCGCCGCCACGCCGATGAAAATGTCGCAATCGTCGGCGCGCTGCTTCACCGCCTCGAACATCTGCGCGGCGCTTGTCACATCCACGCCTTGCGCGCCCTGTGGTTTGGCAAGCGCGGTCGGGCCGGACACCAGCGTGACTTCTGCACCCTGCTCCAGCGCGGCCTGCGCGATGGCATAGCCCATTTTGCCGGAACTGCGGTTGGTGATGCCGCGCACCGCATCGATCGCCTCGTAGGTCGGCCCGGCGGTGATCAGAATCTTCACATTATTTAATTCCCTCGCCCCGCTTGCGGGGAGAGGGGTAGGGGAGAGGGGAGCATTGCGCAGCAATGCCAGCACATCCCGCGCCAAATCCTCCGCCTCCCGCATCCGCCCCATGCCCTCCTCGCCGCAGGCTTGCACGCCGCAATCCGGGCCGAGCACCCGCACGCCGTCGGCGAGCAGTTGCGCGATGTTGCGCCGCGTCGCGGCGTTCTGCCACATCTCGCGGTTCATCGCCGGGGCGACCAGCAACGGGCACAGACGCGCCAGGCACATTGAGGACAGCAAATCGTCCGCCAGGCCATGCGCCAGTTTGGCGATGAAATCGGCGGTCGCTGGCGCGATCACGATCGCATCGGCGCTGCGGCTCAGGCTGATATGCGCCATGCCGTTAGCGGTGTTATCCCACTGTGTGGTGAGCACCGGCTTGCCGGACAATGCCTGCATGGTGGTCGGCGTAATGAAATGGCACGCCGCCTCGGTCATCGCGACCTGCACCTCCACACCCTGCTTCATCAGCAGGCGCAGCAACTCCGCCGCCTTGTAGGCCGCGATGCCGCCGGTGATGCCGAGCACGATACGCTTGATGGGTTCTTGCTTCATAATGCCGCGCATCTTAACAAGAAACGGCCCGTATGGGCGGAGAGGCGGTTATGGCGATTACCGACTGGCCGGAGCTGGAACGGCCGCGCGAGAAGTTGTTGCAGAAAGGCGCGGCCTCATTATCCGATGCCGAGGTGCTGGCAATCTTTTTGCGCACTGGCGTAACCGGCAAGAGCGCGGTGGATCTGGCGCGCGACTTGCTCCTCCGCTTTGGCAGCCTCACGAAAATGTTTGCCGCCAGCGAAATCGACTTTTGCGAAACACACGGCATGGGCCAGGCGAAATACGTGCAATTGCAAGCCGTGCTGGAAATGTCGCGGCGCGCGTTGCAGGAAGAAATGCAGCGCGGCGACGCGCTCAACTCGCCGCACGCGGTGCGCGACTATTTGCGGCTGTTGCTGGGCGGGCGGCAACAGGAGGTTTTTCTGGCGCTGTTTCTCGACACCCAGCATCGCGTGATCGCCTCGGAAGAGTTGTTTCACGGCACCTTGAGCCAAACCAGCGTCTATCCGCGCGAAGTGGTCAAGCGCGCCCTCGCGCACAACGCCGCCGCCCTCATTCTCGCCCACAACCATCCTTCCGGCGTCACCGAACCCAGCCAGGCCGACCAGCTTCTGACCACCGCTCTGAAGCAGGCTCTCGGCTTGGTGGATGTGCGCGTGCTCGATCATTTCGTGGTGGCGGGCGGGCAAACCCTGTCGTTTGCGGAAAAGGGGCTGCTATAGACCTGAAATGCCTGCCCGATAATCGGGCTGAACCCAATGGCACTGAACTTAAGCTCGGTGACGGGCAGGGCAATCTCATCAAAATCGAAGTAGAGTAAAAGCATAAATCGCAACTGACGCTATAGATTAACGGATAGTTTCCGATATTGTCGGTCTCGGTTTTCGAGAAAACCCATATTTCATGCGCCTTGCAGCCTGATACCACCGGAACCATTGTGCCGCCACCCAATAACCAAATGATTCTGTTTGATTTTTAACCTGACACTAGTGTCTTGACGTTGCATTGAACGACGACCAGATACGCGCCCGAGCGAAGAATGCCGGAGCCAGGCGCAAGCTTTTGAGTTCGGCGGCGACATCACGCATGATGCACCTCCATACGCAAGCCATCGTAGCGAACCGTGTCGGCAATCGGTGCCTCATTCACTTCAAGGTGTGTTTCCACCTGCACTGGCGGCGGCGATGGCTTGAGCCGATTCAGCACATTCTCGATATGCTCGACGCTGAAGTTGCCGGACTCCAGCACCAGCTCTACAGCAACGAGAACAGCCTCCAGACCGTGCTTGGGCACGACCGCCAGCACCTTGGCCATCAAGCGTTACTCACACCTCAAACATGAGCACTTGCTGGAAAAGATAAACCGGCCAACGCGCGCTTGATGATTTCAGGCACATGTTTTGTAATCTCCATATTTAGCAGATGTGATATTATTATGCACATCTGGAGAGGGTATGCCGAAGCCAAAAAAAGAAATTCTATTGGAGCAAGAACGCTTCGAGCTTAGACAGAAATCTGGAGGCGGCTTGCTCAGTTACGAAATATGGGGCTATAGAGATAAAGGCAAAACAGTGGTAACCAAGTACAACCTTGCTTATATCAACCATGCAATATATCGGGGCGACAATGGGCGGGTTCTGGGTTTCGATAATGCGCACGACCACCACCATCGGCACTACATGGGTGTAGTGGAAGCGGTTGAGTATGTTGGCTACGAGGAGACGCTAGAGCGGTTCCAGGGTGAGTGGCAGGAAATAATTAGCAAGCAAAGGGGGTTGAAAAAATGACCAAGCAAATAGTTCGCACTGGAGATGTCGCAGAATTTTTTGAACGCGCTCGCAGTGCTGCGCGCCGCGCCGATCAAGGTGGCAAGTTTGAAGGCACAACCACTCTCTCGTTTGAAGATCCCCAGCGCATGTTCAATGTTTTGTCGTCGGCGCGTCGTCGTCTGATGGCAGAAGTAATCCGTGAGCCAAGAACGATCAGTGAATTGTCGAGCAGCCTGCATCGCAACCGCTCGGCAATCTCGAAGGATGTTTGTTTGCTGGAAAGTATGGGGTTAGTCACATCGCAGCGACTAGCGAATCCTGGGCATGGAATTCAAAAAATCGTGCGCTCGGTAGCCCCTAGAATCGAGATGGTTGCAGTTCTAAGGGAGACGGAAATTACAAACATACCGTTTTAGGAAGTATTGTTATATCCCACCAGTGTAAAATAGGGGAACGTTGCAGCCGCTGATCAAGTTCTGCTTTTTCGTTGCCACAAACCTTTATACCTTTCTCGTATGGCGAGTCAGCAGTCGCGCCACGGTGCGCATTCCCTTCCAGAAAAAATTTCCGGCCCGATTTAATACTGTTCCACAGTGCTCAGCAGATACCCGTTCCACGAATTCTCCAGCCCGGCCCAATAACGCTCGATCCCGTTGTATTTGCTGTGATAGGGAGGGTAGGGCGACGTGCGTATCGAGTAGAAGGTTCAAGATTGATTACCGCCCAGAAACAGACGCGCCACTTCGTCGTTGTGCGCGTCGATGCTGTCCGGCATCTTGAATTTGCCCTTGGCGACGCCGATGCGCTTCCCGGTCGGCACGGTGTCCATGGGCACGAGCTTGGCAGCCGGGCGACCGTTGCGAGCAATGACGATCTCGCGTTCCTGCCCTTGTTCGATGGCTTCCACCAGGCGGGACAGCGAGGATTTGGCTTGCAGCACATTAACGGATGGCATAGCGATTCTCCTAAAAACTGCGTTGGTCTGGTCTAGCCAGAGCAGTCTGTCAAGCAGGTAACCGACTACCCGCCCGCAGCGGGCGCGAATTGCCATGCAAAATAAATGCCGTTTGTCATTTTATTAGTAATTGATGACTCTATCGTTAACTAAATAACACGCAGGAGCATGGCAAATGGCAGTGACTCGCGACACGATAGACCACAGCACCCTTACCCATCTAGTCGAGGCCGGTGTCGTTTGTGGTGCCGATGTGATTGGGCAGCCCGGAGGTTGGGGTGTGATGATCAAATACGGCATGTCCGAGCGCGCCTTGGCCGCACAGCGCGGCGCAGTCCGCATCTTCAAAAAATTCGAGACATTGGTTGGTTATCTCAAAGAAATCGGAATTGCCGAGTACCGGGTAAATGCGGCCAACTTCGATCCTGCCGCGCTCAAGGCGCATATTACCCGCCCCGATGCCGCCGAGCGCATGAGGCACGCACATAAATCCGCCGATTACGACAAGTGGTTTCGCGCCCAGGTACAGGAGGCGCTGGACGATCCACGCCCAAGCATCCCACATGAGCAAGTAAAAGCCGAGTGGGCTGCAGAACGAGCCAAATTACTGAAATTTGCCAGTAAGAGTAAGAGCAGCTAATGCCGACCTGGAAACAGTCCGCCGTGGCCGACCGCAAGGCCATTGCCAAACACATTGTCAGCGATAACCCGGTGGCAGCCGTCGATCTGGTGGACTTGCTAATTGAAAAAGCTGCGCTACTGGATGGAAACCCGAAATTGGGACGCACTGGGCGAATGGAAGGCATCCCTGAATGCGTGGTGCATCCCCACTACGTCATCGTGTACCACCTCACCGGCAAGCCTTCGCAGGTCGAGATTTTGCGTGTGCTGCATAGCTTATCCCTTTTCGCCCCCTTACAAGGCGAATGTCGGCGGTTCGATCCCGTCAGCACCCGCCACGAAATATGCTTCAAAGCAAATAAAAATGCCCCTTTCGGGGCGTTTTTATTTTCACTCGTTATAATCCCAGATTGTCCATTAGAAATAATCATCCCTCATTCATGCCCGAACCGATGCAGGCCGGGATCGATTGCGGCTTGAGCCCAAAGCCCCTCGAACCATTGCCGTCGTCGGCGAGTCACAGCCAATCGCAATACATTTT
>JAUYJO010000088.1 GCA_030700315.1 Gallionella sp. | reverse complement strand
CTCACCGCGAACGGTAATGGTTTTGCTGGAACGCACTACTAGGGCAGCGGGACTGCAACATGGGTGAGCCATGTTTTTACTGCCAGTTCCTGCGGTGTTTTGAAGCATTAAAGGAGCGCATCATGTCCATCCATATATTTGATTCTCGCCTTATTCAAGCAGCCATGCTACGCATGTGCGTTGGTGTTCTATTTGTAGGGTTGGCCGTTACAGCGCATACGGCACAATCCGAGGAGGGTTCTTCTGCGCCCGATCTGAATATATTATCGGTACAGCTCGCGCGCGCTGATGCTGAGCTGCCAGCCTACCAGCTCAATGCCAATGTTGCGGTTTCACGCTCATCAGTTATCGCGCCCGGGAAATTTGGATTATTCAATTCACCACCGTCGCACCTTTCCACCAGCCCGGCAACACTATCTGCGCAGGCGCCAAGCACGCAGTGGCGGCAAACCGATGACAACTACCTCGTATCTTTGCAACGTCATTTGAGTGTCGAGTTTAAATTTGGAGGAGGCCAGACGAATATTGCATTGCAACCGCACTCGATTGTAATTTACAGGGAACGGGTCAAGATCACGTTCAGGCCTCAATCGGCACTGATCGAAAATGGGCAGTTTAAGATCATGTTCCAACCGCACTCGGCCTCGGTGACGTGGGCCAAGACATTCTGAAGTAGGCGCAGGCTTGGGCGAAAACCAACCTTGTTGCCTGGTCAGAGCGCATGCAGTTACCTGGAGATGAAAAATGAATTACCACAATGGACGGTTGCGCAATACGCAGGATTCAACTCTTCGGTTGTTGCTGGATACGCAGAAGCATGATTTGCCGTTTGGGGAATGTGCACCGTTTGCAGCGTTATTGATTGTAATAATCCTGCTGGTGGGCTTGGTGATGTACGAACTGTTTGGCTAGTCATGTCATAGCGCTTTGGATAGCGGAGGGCGATGCAGCCGACGCCATGCTTTTGCGCCGACGAAGCGGGACAGCGCGAATAATAGTTCCAGGATCAACAGGATCAATAGGGATACCGCAGCCCCGAACAGCAGCGCATCCTGATTGAGCGGAACGGTATAGCTGTATTGTCCCAGCGCTTCATCGATCATCTCGCGATCACCGTTGAACAGGACGTGTAGCGCCTTCATCGGCAGGCTGGTCTGCAGTGCCGCCATGTCGGCCTCGAAACGCGACTTGCGCTTGACCATGAGCGCTATCGCAGCGCCTTGCTCCTGGAGTGGCTTGGCGTTAGCTCTGAGATTCAGTTCAATCAGCTTGTCGAGATTACCGCCGAAATAGGTGTTGGCAATCTCCTGAAAGGGCTGGAGATTGATGGTCACTTCGCGCAGATGCGCATCCACCCGTTTTTGATACTGGTCGACAAAGCTGGGAATCTGCACCCCGATCAGCAGCGAGACGCAGGCTACGATAATCATCAGATAACGGTAGAGGATGCTCATGATGTGGTTGGCGTGGTGTGGCGGTTTAAAAGCCAGCGCGCCCACTCGGTCACCTCGGTCGCGGTCATGCCGATGCTGGCCTGTTGCTGCGCCAGCGCATCGCCCGCCGCACCATGCAGATGCACCGCCAGTAGCAGCGCATCGTCTGCCGTCATTCCCTGCGCGATGAAGGCGGCGATCATGCCCGTCAGCACATCACCCATGCCCGCCGTGCTCATGCCGGGGTTGCCGGTCTTGTTGACAAACAATCTGCCATCGCGCATGGCGCACAGGCTGCCCGCGCCTTTCAATACAACGCTGCAAGTGAACTGCTGCGCCAGTTGCCGTACCGCCGCGACGCGATCTTTCTGTACGTCCTTGACCTTGCAGGACAGCAGGCGCGCGGCTTCACCGGGGTGCGGGGTGAGCACGGTCGCGGTATTGCGTGACAGCAACAGGGGGCGCAGGTCGGGGCGCAATGCGAGGATGTTCAGCGCGTCGGCATCCAGCACCAGTGCGGCACGGGTGTTCAAGGCATCATGCAGCAGATTTTGCGCGGCCAGGCCGTGTCCCATGCCGCAGCCGATGGCCACCACATCCAGATTGAACATGCTTTTCACGTTTACTTCTTCCCTCTCAGGTGAGGGGGAAGGAGGATGAGAGCCAAGCAAATCTGCCGCGCGATGCAGCATCAGTTCCGGTTGCAGCGGGTCGATAGTCGGCGCGTTGTCCGCCAGCAGCCCGACATGCACGCAGCCTGCGCCCAGTTTGAGCGCGGCGCGAGCCGCCAGCAGCGCCGCACCGACCATGCCGGAGGCACCGCCGATTACCGCGACAGTGCCGAACAAGCCCTTGTGGCTGTCGCGCGGGCGTTTCGGGAAATTCGCCATGACCTGGTCTTGGACGATGGGTTCTTGGACGATGGGTTCGGGTGTGAGTGCCGGGATGCGTTGTGTCTTCATGTCGGTCAATGCGGCAATATGGTTATGCGGCCATCTGGCGGTTATGCCAGTAATTTGTGCTGAGCTTGAAATGTGCGCAGGCCACAATCAGGATTTCGTTTTCGCCCGGGCCGTTCGCTCGGGCACACCGAGCCGTTCGCTGAGGCACAGCGGGAACCGGATCCTGTTTACCCTTCCTGCAACACCCCGTCCACCAATCGCAAGCGGCGCTGCATCCGCCCGGCCAGCTCGTAGTCGTGGGTGACGACGATGAAGCTGGTGTCTAATTTTTCGTTGAGTTGTTGCATCAGTTCGAACAGCGCCTGCGCGCTGTTGCGGTCGAGATTGCCGGTGGGTTCGTCGGCCAGTACGCAGGCTGGTTCGGTGACCAGCGCGCGCGCTACCGCGACGCGCTGGCGCTCGCCGCCGGACAGTTCCGAGGGGTGATGGCGCAGGCGATGCGCCAGCCCGACCTGTTCCAGCATCGCGGCGGCGGGCGGTTCGGCCTCGGCGCGTTTCAGGCCGCGGATCAACAGCGGCATCGCGACGTTTTCCAGCGCGGTGAATTCCGGCAGCAGATGGTGGAACTGGTAGACGAAGCCGAGCGCGCGGTTGCGCAATTCGCCGCGTCGCGTCTCGTTCATCTGCTGCATTTCCTGGCCGAATATCTGCACGCTGCCGCTGCTGGCGTTGTCCAGCCCGCCGAGCAGGTGGAGCAGGGTGCTTTTGCCCGAACCGGATGCGCCGACGATGGCGAGGCGCTCGCCGCGCTGCACGTCCAGATTGACGCCCTTGAGCACCGGCACTTCCTCCTCGCCGATGGTGAAGGTCTTGCTCAAATCGCGGCAGGAAATGACCACCTCTGTCCTCTGTCCTCTGATAGAACTACTAGCCATTCGACTAGGCTGGCAAACAACGCCAGCCAAGTCGCTGGTTATGCCTTCTGCCCTCTGATCACTCATAGCGCAACGCCTCCGCCGGTTGGGTCTTCGATGCGCGGTAGCTGGGATATAGCGTCGCCAGCAGGCTGATCAAAAAAGACATGGACGCGACCAGCGCGACTTCGTGGTAGCGCAGGTCGGACGGCAGGTCGGTGATGAAGTACACGTCCTTGGCGAGAAATTGCACGTGGAACAGGCGCTCGATGAACGGAACCACCACGTCGAGATTGAGCGCCAGCACGATGCCGCCGCCGCTGCCGAGCAGCGTGCCGATCACGCCGATCACCACCCCCTGTACGATGAAAATTTTCATGATGCTGCGCGGCGATGCGCCCAGGGTGCGCAGGATGGCGATGTCGGCCTGCTTGTCGGTGACCGCCATCACCAGCGTGGAGACGATGTTGAACGCGGCCACCGCGACGATCAGCGACAGGATGA
>JAUYJO010000071.1 GCA_030700315.1 Gallionella sp. | reverse complement strand
AAATACGCGTCATCCAGAGAAGATCGTATGGGCTGCGTGATGAAGAATACCTACGACTGAAAGTCATGACTTGCATGTTGCCAATCCTATAAAAAAGCCCATGAATTACCAAAATTTTGCCCATTAAAACGCGATGAGCCTGATTAACTGCGTACCGAGCTGATGATCCCCGCCGTCGGCGAGCTCGGGCTGGCGCTGTACAGTTTTTTCGGCATGCGACCGGCGAGATACGCCTCGCGCCCTGCTTCCACGGCTTTTTTCATCGCGCTGGCCATCAGTACCGGTTGCTGGGCGGCGGCGATCGCGGTGTTCATCAGTACGCCGTCGCAGCCCAGTTCCATTGCGATGGCGGCATCCGACGCGGTGCCGACACCCGCATCCACGATCACCGGCACCTGTACGCGCTCCATCAGTAGCTGCAAATTCCACGGGTTGAGGATGCCCATGCCTGAGCCGATCAGCGAGGCCAGCGGCATGATCGCCACGCAGCCGATATCTTCCAGTTGCTTGGCGATGATCGGGTCATCCGAGGTGTACACCATTACCTGAAAGCCTTCCGCGACCAGCGTCTTCGCGGCGGCAAGGGTCTCGATCACGTTCGGGTACAACGATTGCGGGTCACCGAGCACTTCCAGCTTGACCAAGGTGTGTCCGTCCAGCAGTTCGCGCGCCAGGCGCAGGGTACGCACCGCGTCCTTGGCGGTGTAGCAGCCGGCGGTGTTGGGCAGCAGCGTGTATTTTGACGGCGGCAGAATTTCAAGCAGGCTCGGCTCGTTCGGGTTCTGCCCGATGTTGCTGCGGCGGATCGCGATGGTGATAATCTCCGCGCCGCTGGCCTCGACCGCCGCCCGGGTTTCCGCAAAGTCCTTGTATTTTCCCGTGCCGACCAGCAGTCGGGACGAATAGCTTTTGCCGGCGATGATTAAATTGTCGTTCATGTTGTTTCCTTAAAATCTACCAAGCCGTCGTTCCGGTGCAGGCCGGAGGCCAGTTTATCCTGAGCCTGTCGAAGGACCGGAATGACGAATCAACCGCCACCCACCGCGACCACCACCTCCAACCGGTCGCCCTCCGCCAACTGCTGCGTGGCAAACGCGCTGCGCGGCACGATCTCGCCATTGCGTTCCAATGCGATGCGCTTGCCGGTCATCCCCATCTCATCGATGAGGGCGGCAACGCTGATCGGTTCAGGGAATTGGCGTATCGCGCCGTTGATGCTGACAGTGATCACGTTTTGGATTACCCTTAATTGCCGGTGGTCGTGTTAAAATGCGCGCCGCATTCTACACCAAGCGGGTGTAGTTCAATGGTAGAACGGCAGCTTCCCAAGCTGCATACGACGGTTCGATCCCGTTCACCCGCTCCATCCCGGTTTTTTCTTCTGTTGCTTCGGCCATGCATCCAACGCGCGGCCTCCCTCCATAATTGCGTTCGCCATCGGATTCAACTCACGAGGCGGCTGCAACCATGAATCTGCCGGTATTGACCTCGAATAATTCCTTGCCGCGTTGGGTGCGGATACGCAGCTCCCAATAGCCCTTGAGCGGGAAATTGATATAGCCCTGATAGTTTCCCGGCGAAGTTTCCCTGAAGGCCGTGATGAAATCCTTGCTCGCGTCAGAGGCACGGTAAGCTGCCACCTCCATCGTACCGCTGACCGGTATGCCCGCACGATCTACCACGCTGATTTCGTAAGCCGTCGGCGAATGCGTTACGATGTTCTCGGGCCGTTTGAGGGTGGTTTGCCAAGCCAGGCTCCGGTGCGCTTCAAGGTCATGCAGCGCGGCGCTATCGGATTTCCGGTCCTTGGTGCTGTATTCCCGATCCACCAGTGCCGGGCGATTTTTCATAGCCAGCCAGATGAATGTGCCGTTCACGCCCAGCACCACGGCCATCAACCCCAAAATCCCGATGAACCAGGGGTTGCGCAAGGCTTTTTTATGGTGTTGTGAAAGCATTTTTCAATCTCCTTTGCCGAATAATTTCGTAAATTTCCAGATCAATCGCCCTCCCCCGGCTATCGTTTGGGGCCGTTGAATTTTGTCTTGTACTCGGTGCCGATGAGCGGATCGTCGATGTCCTGGATGCGGAACTCGATCGGCGTTACTTCTTTTTTAATGTTCTCGCCGGGCGCTCTGACGAAAATGGTGAACGATGTGCTGCGGCCATGGTGCGCCAGCAACGGTTTCTCGGCACCGACAATGACCTGCCCCTTTACGCCGCCTTCTGCCGTGACCGCCACATTGATATCTCTGTCGGTTTTGTTGAGCACCCTGAGATTGTATTTATTCTGTATCGAACCGTCGCTCATGCTCACATACAGGGGCTGGCGTTCCGGAATCACCTTCAGCACCACCGAGCCGAGGTTGGTCAGGCCATACACGATCCCGCCGAAGGCGATCAGGATGATGCCAATATATACCCAGGTGCGCGGATGCTGGTACATTTTCCTGGCGTGCTTGCCTTCCAGCTCGTCCAGCGAGGCGTAGCGTATCAGGCCGTGCGGCTTGCCCACCTTGTCCATGATGGAATCGCAGGCATCCAGGCACAGGCCGCAAGTGATGCAGCCCAATTGCTGGCCGTCGCGAATATCCACACCGGTCGGGCACACCTGCACGCACTGAAAACAGTCGACGCAGTCGCCCTTTTGTTCAAGCACCTCGCCGCTGCGGCGCAGTTTGCCGCGCGGCTCGCCGCGCGTGTAATCGTAGGCAGGCAATATTGTTTGCGCATCAGTCATCACGCCCTGGATGCGCGCATAGGGGCACATCCACATGCACACCTGCTCGCGCATCAAGCCAGCCAGGATATAGGTGCCGAGAAAGAACGCGATCAGCGTCACCCAGCCGACCAGCGGCAAGCGCAAATGCACCAGATTGTTCCAGTAAACGTAGGCATCGACGAACCAGATCGAAAAACTGATACCGGTGAGCAGCGCAATCGCCATCCAGATGAAATGCTTGAGGGTCTTCTTGCCAATTTTTTCCAGGTTCCAGGGCGCGGCATCCAGTTTGTGCCGAGCGTGGGGAGCGCCCTCGATTTTATCTTCCAGCCAGGTGAACCAGTCGGTCCATGCCGTCTGGAAACAGAAGAATCCGCACCACACCCGTGACGCGACCGAAGTCACCGCGAACAAGGTCATCGCCAGCAGCAGCAGCAACAGCGACAGCATCCAGATGTCCTGTGGCAGCACCGTCAAATTGAAAAAATGGAACTGGTTATGGGTGATATCGAACAGGATGGCCTGCTTGCCATTCCAGCGCAGATAGGGAACGAGGAAGAACAGCAGCCAGAGCGATTGAGTGTAGTTTTTCAGGGTGCGGAAAAAGCCGGGCATACGCTTCGCATGGATAGTCTGGCCGCCCGTGTTCACATTCCAGTGCTCGAGCTCATGGTAGATTCCGGTAACCGCCCCGACTTCCTTGTGTTCCGTTTCCTTGCTCACGCTCTCGCTCCTGACTGGCCTGGTTAATTAGCTGGGGTTGTATTGCCCAAAAATCAATAGGCGGGCATTGTAACCATTGCTGATACCGTTTCGGCTCAAAAAACCATCTGGTTTTTCGAATAAAAAAGGAGGGGATTTGACCCTCCTTTTTTATTCTGCGCGGGGTGGAGTTTACTTGCCCTTATCGCCCTTGGTCGCATTCCTGTAAATCACGTAGAGCAGCCATGCCATGACTGCAAAAGCTCCCGCTACGCTGATGATTACGCCCCAAAATACCATATCCTGCTTCATTGTTATCGCTCCTTCATCCAGTGCTCGCGCGGATCAAAACCTCGATCCCACGCGGGCGGGTCATTTTTCCGGTTGCGCCGCCGCTGCCGCAGCGGGGGCATCGGGTTGACCGCCGCCAAACTTGTACACATACACCGCCAGTTTTTTCATTTCGGTGTCGCCCAGTTTGCCGGCTTGTTTGAACGAGGGCATGATCGCCACGCGGCCTTGCGGGTCGCCTGCATTTACGCCGTTGGCGATGGTGTGCTTGATGCCTGCGACCGATCCGTCAAAGCGCCACAGCTTGTCGGTCAGGTTGGCCGAGCCCATCGCCTGGATACCCTTGCCGTTCTCGCCGTGGCAGGCGGTGCAGCCCTTTTCCGCAAACAGCGGCGTGGAGGTAGGCTGGCCTTGCGCGACTGCATTGGCCAAGGCGTCGATCTCGGCGGCGGACAGCATATCCTTGTGCGCCATCATCATGCCCTGACGCCCGCCTTCGATGGAGGCGTGAATGTCGTCGATCTTGCCGCCGAACAGCCAGTCGTCATCGTTCAGGACAGGGGCAAACAAGCCTTCCTTGTCGTGTGTGCCGATACCGTTCTGGCCGTGGCAGGCGGTGCAGTTATCGACGAACAGCTCCTTGCCGGTGCGGATGACATATTCGGTCAACTCGCTGTCCGCCAGAATGGCCGCCGGGGTCATGCCATTGAGCCTGGCTTCGTATTTACCTCGCACGGCTTCCACCTCGCCTTGGGCTTCCTCCATTTCCTTGATGGTCGTCCAGCCGCCGATTCCTTTGGTGAAGGTGTTCATCGTGGTGATGGGAAAGGATGGGTAGTATATGAAATACACCAGGCAGAACAACGCGCTGGCCGCCAAACCCAACATCCACCATCTGGGCGGCTGGTTGGTGAGATCGGCCAGATCGTCGTCCCACACATGCCCGGTGGTCTGCACATCTGCTGCTTCGTGTTTCTCGCTCATTTTCTTTCTCCCGCATTGATATGATCTTCGTCGTCCAGCGCCATGCCGCGCTGCGCTTCGAACTTGTCCCGGTTGGCCGGACGAAACACCATGACATAGACGTAAACCATGCCGATGAATACCACGACGGTAAAGAACACGCCGAGCCAGTCATTGACGGTCATTGCTTCTGTATCCATGCCCAGGTAGCCCAATAGTCTAGTCACGGTAATTCACGCCTTCGGTAAACTTGATGTGGTTGCCCAGGCTCTGCAAATAAGCAATCATGGCATCCATCTCGGTCTTGCCACCGGTATCTGCCGCAGTAGCGATATCGGCAGCGGTGTAATTGGCCGGATAGAACGGCATCATGTTCATCACCTCCATGGTCTTTTTCACCTTGGCAGCGTCCACCTTTTTGTTTTCCAGGAAAACATAGTTGGGCATGACCGATTCCGGCACCACTTCGCGCGGATATTTGAGGTGGCGGCGATGCCACTCATCCGAATACTTGCCGCCGACGCGCGCCAGATCCGGGCCGGTGCGCTTCGAACCCCACTGATGGGGGTGGTCGTACATGGATTCGGAAGACACCGAGTACTGGCCGTAACGGTCTTTCTCGTCGCGGAACGGGCGGATCATCTGCGAATGGCACAGGTAGCAGCCTTCGCGGATATAAACTGCGCGTCCCGCCAGCTCCAGCGCCTTGTAGGGGCGTACGCCGTCGCCCGGTTTCCATTCGTCCAGCGACTGGCCCGGCTGGCGCTGCCAGACAATCGGCGAGATTTCCTTGCTGTCCACTTTGCCTTTGACATCGGGCGACAGGTGGGTCATGGTGCGGTCCAGGTAGAACAGCGGGACGATTTCAACGATGCCACCAACCGTCAGCACAACGGCGAGCACCGCGAACATCAGGACGGTGCTGCGCTCCATCTTGTCCTGGAACTTGGTCGTGTAAATTTTATCGTGATCAGACATGTCTTGCTCCTTATGCTTGTGCGGGAACGGCATTGATGCCGCGCGCCGCGCTTGCACGGCGCACCGTCATCACCACGTTGTACAGCATGATCCACGCGCCCAGGTTGAAGATGATCCCGCCGATGGTGCGCATCGCATAGTATGGATGCATCGCGGCCACGGATTCGACGAAGGTATAGGACAAGGTGCCGAATTCGTCGTAATCGCGCCACATCAGACCCTGCATGATGCCCGACACCCACATCGCCACGGCGTAAACCACGGTCCCGATGGTGGACAGCCAGAAATGCACGTTGACCAGATTGTCGGAATACATTTCGGTGTTCCACAGCTTCTTCACCAGATGGTAAAGCGCGCCGATGGAAACCATCGCCACCCAGCCCAGCGCGCCGGAGTGTACGTGGCCTATCGTCCAGTCGGTGTAATGCGACAAGGCGTTCACGGTGCGGATCGACATCACCGGGCCTTCGAAAGTGGACATGGCATAAAACGCCAGCGCGACCACCAGGAAGCGCAGAATATAGTCGGTGCGCAGGCGATCCCAGGCGCCGGACAAAGTCATCATGCCGTTCATCGCGCCACCCCAGGACGGGATAATCATCGCCAGGGAAATCGCCGCACCCAGCGAGCCGGTCCAATCGGGCAAGGCGGTATATTGCAGATGGTGAGCGCCCAGCCACACATAACCGAACATCAGCGTCCAGAAGTGCAGCACGGACAAGCGGTAGGAAAATACCGGGCGGTTGGCCTGCTTGGGCACGAAGTAATACATGATGCCGAGGAAGCCGGCGGTCAGGTAGAAGCCCACCGCATTATGCCCCCACCACCACTGGATCATCGCATCCTGCACGCCGGAGAAGATGGAATGGGACTGGGTCAGGCTGACCGGAATGGCGAGGCTGTTTACCACATGCAGGTAAGTGATCATCACGATCATGCCCATGAAAAACCAGTTGGACACATAGATATGCGAAACTTTGCGAATCGCGATGGTCATGATGTAGTTCAGCCCGAATGCCAGCCAGACCACGGCGATCAGAATGTCGATCGGCCATTCCAGTTCGGCGTATTCCTTGGACTGGGTAATTCCCAGCGGCAGGGTAATCACCGCCAGCACAATAATCAGGTTCCAGCCCCAGAAGGTGAACCACGCCAAGCCGTTGCTCCATAGCTTGGTCGAGCCGGTGCGCTGCACGATATAGAAGCCGGTGGCCATCAGGGTGCAGCCGCCGAACGCGAAAATCACCGCATTGGTATGCAACGGGCGCAAACGCCCGAAAGTGATTTCAGGAATGAAGTTCAATGCCGGCCATGCCAATTCCGCCGCGATCCACACGCCGATAAATGTACCCACCACAAAATAGATTACCGCCGCGATGGAAAACCATCTGACGATATCCATGTCGTATTTTATTGGTGCCGCTTGAGCTGTTTCCACATTACCTCCTGAAGCGAGTTAAAAACAAAATCTTTTGATTGGGTCAAAACGCGGATAGCGCGTTCCATTATTCGTGCCTGAAACAGGGTGCGGGCATGATGGGCGCGGCAAATATCACGTTATTGAAGCCGGACTGGGACAGCAGTAAGCCTGAGCAAAGCTTATTGCACGGTTCCGCCATCGTTTCCTTTTTGAGGGGTGCGGCGGGGGCAGGCTGGGATGGTTCACCGGACAAAACCCGGGATACGCGAGTTGAAACAACTATCAGTGCCGCTACCAAAGTGCCATGTTTCATGTTCATTCCTTATAGCAGGGTGAGACACACACGAACGGACTTAAACTTTGCGCTGCAACTTCTAATTGCGGCGTAGTGTAATGCACATTTCATCAACATGGAAGGAAGGCGGTCATTAAAAGAGTTCAAGTGCCATTCATGCGCGACATATCCGATCCATAACAGGCACAGCCAACTTCACAAAAAAGAGGCCGTTAGCGGGAAGGGGATTCGCACAAACGGCCCAAATGTCGCACGCTATGTGTAGCGTGCAAGGGAAGATGAACGTGTTGCTATGTAACTATGACGGTCGTCATTTTCCATGCAAAACCCCAAAAAAACCCTGACGTGCGTCAACCAAATTGCTCTATTTTCACCATGCCCCTTGCCGCGCGCAATCGGGTCAAGCTGTTTTGCTTTATCCCGGCCCGTAACTCAGAACTTGAAACCGTAGCCGATACCCACCAGCCACGGATCGCCCTTGATGGTGCTGAGCTTGGTCCCGTTCAGGGCGAGGTCGGTCTTGATATAGACCTTCTTCACATCAAAGTTGATGTAGGAATTTGCGCCCACCTTCACGTCGAAGCCCGCCTGCAGAACGCCGCCAAAATTGCTGCGGTCTATCGAAGCGGTTCCGCCCGAAACGCTATTGAGCGGAGCGAGGTTCACGCTCGAAAAGGTGGTGTAATTGAAACCGGCGCCGACATAGGGGCGAAACTGCGCATCCGGCATGAAGTGATATTGGAGGGTCAGGGCTGGCGGCAACTCCTTCAAGGAGCCCGCATCGAACGCGCCGGCTGCGCTCTGGGTTACACGCACCGTATGCTTCTGCGGATAAGTCAGGATAAGCTCGGCCGCGAGATTTTTGGTGAAGAAATAAGAAATATCCACTTCCGGTACGATTTTTTTCTCGAGGTGAATGCCATTTGCCGGTACGGCGAGCGCCGCCACCGAGCCCGATTCCTGTACCCAGCCCACATGAACTGCACGCACGCGCGCCATCCAGTCGCCAGCCTCCGCGAAGACGCTGGATGAAGCAAACAACGCACTTGTCGCCACGGCCATCAATACCCTTTTTTGCATGATTCTCTCCTATAAAGTTACACCACTGTTTAAAAAGCACTTCCGAGCAGATTGCCGCAGTTATCGGCAAGCTGTTCGGACACGCCTTTAATTCCCGCACAAGATATAGGTGTTTGAGCGAGGAAGCCCTGACGCACGTCAACCTTCTTGTTCGATATACCAAGAAGGGCTGCAATAAAATTCCGGCGTAGGGGTGGCGTGGCCGCAGCAAAGCGCAGCGAACGGCGTTCGGGAAAAATCAGCGGGAAGGCGGGCTGCGCGGCAGCGGGATTACCTGCGCAGCAACGGGATGACCTGCGCGGTAGCGGAATAAGGTTCGCGCGCGATGGCGCTCAGGCGTTCGAGATCGTTCAGGATGATATGCCTGCGTTCGCTGGCAATCACCCCCTCTTCCTGGAAGCGGGTAAAGACGCGGGAGACGGTTTCCTCGGCAATGCCCAGATAATTGCCGATGTCGCCACGCGACATGCTCAAATTGAACTGGGTAGGAGAATAATTGCGCAGCGCAAAACGCCGCGACAGCGACAGCAAATAAGTCGCCAGCCGCTCTTCGGCATTCTTTTTTCCGAGCAGCAGCATCAGCTCCTGGTTGTGCTTGATCTCGCGGCTCATCATCCTGAGCATCTGGTAATGCACCGAGGGAATTTGCCGCGCCAACTCCTCGAAGCATTCCACCGAAATCTCGCAAACAGAAGTGGTTTCTAGCGCCATCGCCTCGCCGTTGTAGCGTTTTTCGTCGATGGCGTTCAGCCCGAGCAGTTCGCCGGGAACGTGGAATCCGGTAATTTGCAGGCGTCCGTCATCGGTGGAAATATAGGTTTTGACCGAGCCGCTGCGGATCGCATAAACGTAAGTGAAGGCTTCGCCGATACGGTAAAGAACCTCACCGCGCTTGAGCAGGCGCTTTCTTTTTACATAGCGGTCGAGCAGCACCGTGTCCGCGCTGTCCAGCCCCATCGGCAGACAAAGCTGGTAAAGGCCGCAATTCTGGCAGGATATGGGTGCACAACCCGATTCTTGTAAGGCTTGACGCGCCATATAGTTACTCCGGTTGATTAAAAGGCTGAGCCGTTGTTTCGATAGCGCGCTTATCGCGTCCGCCGCAGCGCTTCAACAACTCAAGCATCGCCGAGGCCTTGTCCAGCGTCTCCTGATACTCCGCCGCCAATTCTGAATCCGCGACAATGCCACCGCCCGCCCAGCAGTGGATTCTATCGCGGTTATGCACCAATGTGCGAATCGCGATATTGCTGTCCATGTTGCCGTCGAAGCCGACATAGCCGATCGCGCCGCAATAGACGCCGCGCCGGTGCGGCTCCAGTTGCTCGATGATCTGCATGGCGCGCAGCTTGGGCGCACCGGTCACCGAGCCGCCCGGGAAACAATCGCGCAACACGTCCAGCGCATCGCGCTCAGGCGCAAGCCGCCCTTCCACCGTGCTGACCAGATGATGCACGTTGGCAAAACTCTCCACTTTGAACAATTCCGGCACATGCACCGAACCTGGCAGGCAGCTCTTGCCCAGATCGTTGCGCAACAAATCCACGATCATCAGATTTTCCGCGCGATCCTTGGGGTGGGTGCGCAACGCTTCGGCGAGCCGGCGATCCTGTCGCGCGTCGCTGTCGCGCGGGCGCGTACCCTTGATCGGCCTGGTCTTTACCCTGCCGTTCTGCACGCTGACGAAACATTCCGGGGAGGCGCACAGAATTTGCGCCTGCGGCAAATTCAGAAAGGCGGAGTATGGCGCGGGACTCAGCTCGCGCAACGCGAGATAGGCACCGAACGCATCGCCTTCGGCCTGCGCGCTGAAGCGCTGCGCGAGGTTGATCTGGTAACAATCACCCGCCTGCAGATAAGCCTGCACCGCAGCAAAGGCGGCCGCGTAACTTTCCCCGGAAAAGTTGGAGGTGATCGGTCCCCGCACGCGAAAAGTAGCGGCGGGTAGCGGCGGCAGATTCTGTAAACGGCACAATATTTGCGGTAGAAATTCCACCGTTTCGGCGAACCTTTGATGCGACACCAGACGCGCGGTGTGCCGATGATGATCCAGCACAACCGCCCAGTCGTAGATGCCCACCGCCATGTCCGGCATCGGCGCGTCAGCCTGCGCGATACGGGGCAAGATCATCATGTGGCGCGCCAGATCGTAACCCCAGTAACCCAGCGCGCCGCCGGCAAACGGCACGCCATCAACGGGCGCGACCTGTTCACCCAATGCATCGCGCAAAAGACCAAACGGATCGCTCTGCACCTTTCCATCACCCAACTCCAGCGTGCGATACGGTGCGGCGGCCAGGATGTCATAACGCGCCATCCCGCCGCTATCCAGCCATATTGCCCGAGGCAAATCGGCCAGCGCGGCGTAGTAGCGCGAGGCATCGGGTTGATAGGGCAGCGGGGCGCTATAAAAACTCATCGCTTAATCGTGGGGGAAAACCGGCATTCAATATACTCGGCGCAGGATCGATGTCCTGCCAGTAAAAATCCGGGATGGCATCATATCATCGCCAACGGTCAAATCGCCGGAGAGCATTGCTGCCGCTTTGGTGCGCCTGCGATGCCTAAGATATGCGATGCCTGAGATATGCGATGCAGGCGACATGTGATGCCGGGAAAATGCGATGCAAGCGGCAACCGCTCCAATGAGTTCCGCATGATAAAATCTGCCCTCATTTTTCGAGCCGGACACCATGCCACATAAGCCTCATCCCATTGAAGCCCTGCTGCAACAACGCATCCTGATCCTCGACGGCGCGATGGGCACGATGATCCAGCGCCACAAGCTGACTGAAGCGCATTATCGCGGCACCGAGCTGTACGGTAGCTTCAGCGGCAAGCGCCGCACTTTTGCAGACCATAAGATCGACGTGAAAGGCTGCAACGACCTGCTGCTGCTGACCCAGCCGCATGTCGTCGGCGGTATCCACCGCGAATATCTGGAAGCGGGCGCGGACATACTCGAAACCTGCACCTTCAACTCCACCTTGGTGTCGATGGCGGACTACGAGATGCAGCATCTGGTGTACGAGCTGAATGTCGCCGGGGCGAAGCTGGCGCGCGGGCTGTGCGACGAGTTTTCAACCAAGGACAAACCGCGTTTCGTCGCGGGCGTGCTCGGCCCGACCGGGCGCACCGCGTCGATTTCGCCGGACGTGAACGACCCCGGCGCGCGCAACGTCAGCTTCGACGAACTGGTGGAAAGCTACGCCGAAGCGATACGCGGCCTGCTGGACGGCGGCGCGGACATTCTGATGGTCGAGACCATATTCGACACGTTGAATGCCAAGGCCGCGCTGTTTGCCATCGAGCGCTATTTCGAGCAACACAAGGTGCGCGTGCCGATCATGATCTCCGGCACGATCACCGATGCCTCCGGGCGCACGCTGTCCGGCCAGACTACCGAGGCATTCTATAACTCGCTTTCACATGCCAGGCCGTTATCCATCGGGCTGAACTGCGCGCTGGGCGCGGAACTGATGCGCCCGTATATCGAGGAAATGGCGCGTGTCACAAACTGCTATGTCAGCGCACACCCCAACGCCGGGCTGCCCAATCCGCTGTCCGAAACCGGCTACGACGAATTGCCGGAAAAAACCGCGCGCCTAGTGAAAGAGTTCGCCACCAGCGGTTTTCTCAACATCGCCGGGGGCTGCTGCGGTACCTCGCCCGCGCACATCAAGGCAATTGCCGAAGCGCTGAAAGACGTGCCGCCGCGCAAGATTCCCGCCCTCGACAAGAAGCTGCGCCTGTCCGGGCTGGAGCCGTTCAATGTCGGCAACGACTCGCTGTTCGTCAACGTCGGCGAGCGCGCCAACGTCACCGGCTCGGCCAAATTCAAACGGCTCATTCTGGAAGCGCAATACGACGAGGCGCTGGAAGTTGCCAAGCAGCAGGTGGAAACCGGCGCGCAGGTGATCGACATCAACATGGACGAGGCGATGCTGGACGGCGAGGCCGCGATGGCGAAGTTCCTCAACCTGATTGCCTCGGAGCCGGATATTTCCAAAGTGCCGCTGATGATCGACTCGTCCAAGTGGAGCATCATCGAGGCCGGGCTGAAGTGCGTGCAGGGCAAGCCCATCGTCAACTCGATCTCCCTCAAGGAAGGCGAGGAGAACTTCGTCAAATACGCCACGCTGGTGCGCCGCTACGGCGCGGCGGCGGTGGTGATGGCCTTCGACGAGCAGGGTCAGGCCGACACCTACCAGCGCAAGACCGAAATCTGCCAGCGCAGCTACGACATCCTGGTGAACAAGGTCGGCTTCCCGCCCGAGGATATCATCTTCGACCCGAACATCTTTGCGATCGCCACCGGCATTGAGGCACACAACAACTATGCGGTGGATTTCATCGAGGCCACGGCGTGGATCAGAAAAAACCTGCCTTATGCCAAGGTCAGCGGCGGTGTGTCGAATGTGTCGTTCTCGTTTCGCGGCAACGAGCCGGTGCGCGAGGCGATCCATACCGTATTCCTGTACCACGCGATCAAGGCTGGTATGGGCATGGGCATCGTCAATGCCGGGCAGCTCGGCGTGTACGAGGAAATTCCCAAAGAGTTGCGCGACGCGGTCGAGGACGTGGTGCTGAACCGCCATCCCGAGGCGGGCGAGAAACTGGTCAAGCTAGCCGAATCCGTCAAAGGCGGCGGCAAAGAACAAGTGGAAGACCTGGCATGGCGCAAGGGCACGGTGCAGGAGCGCATCACCCATGCGCTGGTGCGCGGCATCACCACCTTCATCGTCGAGGACACCGAGGAAGCGCGGCAGCAGGCGAAGTTTCCGGTCGAAGTGATCGAAGGCCCGCTGATGACCGGCATGAACGTGGTCGGCGACCTGTTCGGCGCTGGCAAGATGTTCCTGCCCCAGGTGGTGAAATCGGCGCGCGTGATGAAGCAGGCGGTGGCGCATCTGGTGCCCTACATCGAGGCGGAAAAATTGCGCACCGGCAACACCAGCGCCAAAGGCAAAATCGTGATGGCCACGGTCAAGGGCGACGTGCATGACATCGGCAAGAACATCGTCACCGTGGTGTTGCAGTGCAACAATTTCGAGGTGGTGAACATGGGCGTGATGGTGCCGTGCCAGCAGATCCTCGACGCGGCGCGCGAGCACCAGGCCGACATCATCGGCCTGTCCGGGCTGATCACGCCATCGCTGGAAGAAATGGCGCATGTGGCGAAAGAAATGGAGCGGCAAGGTTTCGCGATCCCGCTGCTGATCGGCGGCGCGACCACGTCGCGCGTACACACTGCGGTGAAGATCGCCCCGAACTATCCGGGCGGCGCGACGGTGTACGCCACCGATGCATCGCGCGCGGTGGGCGTATGCAGCAATTTATTGAGCGATACGCTGCGCGACGAATATGTCGCAGGCATCAGGGCAGACTACGCCGAAGCGCGCGCGCAACACGAAGGCAGGAAGACCAAAGCCGTGTATGTCTCGCTCGCGGAGGCGCGGGCGCACGGGCTGAAAACGAACTGGGCAAAGCAAATCCCCCCTGCCCCCCTTTTACAAAGGGGGGTTGATGCAGCCTCTCCCTCCAAGGAAACAGCTGAGCCCGCTTCCCCCTTTGAAAAAGGGGGACTGAGGGGGATTTACGTTCCGCCAAAACCGTATCTTATGGGCGTACACAAATTCGAGAACTACCCGCTCGACAAGATCGCCAAATACATCGACTGGTCGCCGTTCTTCCAGGCATGGGAGCTGTCCGGGCGCTACCCGAAGATATTGCAGGACAAGACGGTAGGCGAGGAAGCGCGCAAGCTGTTCGCCGATGCGCAGGCGATGCTGAAGAAGATCATTGAGGAGAAATGGCTTACCGCAAACGCGGTGTTCGGTCTGTTCCCGGCGAATTCGGTGAATGGCGACGACATCGAAATCTACACCGACGAATCGCGCAAGAAAGTTCAGATGACCTGGCATAACCTGCGCCAACAGACCAAGAAGCCGGACGACATCCCGAACTACTGCCTCGCCGACTTCATCGCGCCGAAGGAAACCAAGGTCAAGGACTACATCGGCGCATTCGCCGTGACTGCTGGTATCTGCATCGATGCGCGCGTGGCCGAGTTCGAGAAGCACCATGACGACTACAACGCCATCCTGCTCAAGTCGCTGGCCGACCGCCTCGCCGAGGCCTTCGCCGAACTGCTGCATGCGCGCGTGCGCCGCGAATTCTGGGGCTACGCGGCGGACGAGGCTTTGGATAACGATGCCATGATCGCCGAGAAATATCGCGGCATCCGCCCCGCCCCCGGCTACCCTGCCTGCCCGGAGCATACCGAGAAGGGTGCATTGTTCGAGCTGCTGCAAGCGCCGCTTAACGCGGGCATCACGCTGACCGACAGTTACGCGATGCTGCCAACCGCGGCGGTGAGCGGCTTCTACTTCGCGCACCCGCAGGCGCAGTATTTCGCCACCGGCAAGGTGGACAGGGATCAGGTGGCAGACTACGCGCGGCGCAAGGGCTGGAGTGTGGAAGAGGCGGAGCGGTGGCTGGCGCCGGTGTTGGGTTACTAATGTCCTCGTAGGGCGCAATAACCAACGGGCATTGCGCCGGATGTTTTACAAGACGAATGGTGCAATGCGCTACGCTTATTGCACCCTACAAAAACTGCCCCACATGGATCAGGGCGCATGTGACAAAGTTGGAGGACACAAAATGAACCGCATCACTTTTTTACCGCTGGCGGTGCTGCTGACCGTCGGCATTTTTGCAACCACGGCTTGTTCCGATCAAGCCACAACACCAAAGGAAACAAGCGTCATGACTGAACTGATCAAAACCAACAACAAGCTGGGCGAAGGCGCAGAAGCTACCGCCGGCAAACTGGTGCTGGTGCATTACACCGGTTGGCTTTACGACGAAGCCGCGCCCGACCACAAGGGCAAGAAGTTCGACAGCTCGCACGACCGCAGTGAGCCGTTCGATTTTCCGCTCGGCGGGGGACAAGTGATCAAGGGCTGGGATCAGGGCGTGGAAGGCATGAAAGTCGGCGGGCAGCGCACGCTGACGATTCCCGCGCACCTCGGCTATGGCGCACGCGGTGCGGGCGGGGTGATTCCGCCAAATGCGACGCTGGTGTTCGATGTGGAACTGCTGGCAGTACGATAATTGTTATTTTTCAGGAACGCACAAATGATGAAACGCACTTTATTTTTCCCGCTGGCCTTGCTGCTGGCTGCGGGCATTGTTTCAACCACGGCGTATGCCGGAGCGCCCGCCGCAAAAAAGGAAGCGGGCACCATAACCAAGCTGATCAAGATCGACACTAAGCCGGGCAAGGGCGATAAAGCCAAGGCGGGGCGCGAAGTGGCCGTGCATTACACCGGCTGGCTGTACGATGTATCGGCCAAAGACAATAAAGGCAAAAAATTCGACAGCTCTCTCGACCGGGGCGCGCCGATCGAATTCCCACTCGGCGCGAGGATGGTGATCGACGGATGGGAACAGGGCATCGAAGGCATGCAAGTGGGCGGGCAACGCACCCTGATTATCCCGCCGCATCTCGGCTATGGCGCACGCGGCGCACCGGGAGCGATACCGCCGAATGCGACGCTGATATTCGATGTGAAATTGATGGGCGTGCGTTAAACCCTTCCCGAAGATGGCACCGATGGCCGCTTTGAATTTCCAATGAACCTGGTCTCGCATCCGCTGCTGGTCACGGCGCTGATGCTTACCGTGTCCAACCTGTTCATGACGTTTGCGTAGTACGGGCACCTGAAGAACTTCGCCAGCTCGCCGTGGTATATCGCGGCGCTGATCAGTTGGGGCATCGCGCTGTTCGAGTACCTGATCATGGTGCCCGCGAACCGCATCGGCTACACCGCGATGGATCTGGGGCAGTTGAAAATATTGCAGGAGGTCATCACGCTGTCGGTGTTCGTGCCGTTCGCGGTGCTGTACATGAACCAGCCGCTGAAGTGGGACTACCTGTATGCGGCGCTGTGCCTGATGGGTGCGGTGTATTTTATTTTCCGTAGTTGAGTCCTATGAGCAAACACATCCACATCCTCGGCATCTGCGGCGCTTTCATGGGCGGCATTGCGGTCATCGCCAGGCAGGCGGGCTACCGCGTGACCGGCTGCGATGCCAACGTCTATCCGCCGATGAGCACGCAGCTTGAGGCGCAAGGCATCAAGCTTATTGAAGGCTTCGGCGCAGAGCAGCTCGAACTCAAGCCGGATGTATTCGTCACCGGCAACGTGGTGTCGCGCGGCAATCCGCTGATGGAGGAAATCCTCAACCGCAACCTGCCCTATGTATCCGGCCCGCAATGGCTGGCCGACACGCTGCTGCGCGACAAGTGGGTGCTGGGCGTGGCCGGCACGCACGGCAAGACCACCACTTCCTCGATGCTGGCTTGGATACTCGAATACGCCGGACTAAACCCAGGCTTCCTGATCGGCGGCGTACCGCAGAATTTCGGCGTATCGGCACGCATCACCGATTCGCCGTTCTTCGTCATCGAAGCCGACGAATACGACACCGCCTTTTTCGACAAGCGCTCCAAATTCGTACATTACCGCCCGCGCACCGCGATACTCAACAACCTGGAATTCGACCACGCCGACATCTTCCCCGACCTGGCAAACATCGAGACGCAGTTCCACCATCTGGTGCGCACCGTGCCCGGCAACGGACTGGTGGTCAGCAACGGACGCGAGGAATCGCTGGCGCGCGTGCTGCAACGCGGCTGCTGGACGCCGGTGGAAACCTTTGGCAATGAGAAGGGCTGGAACATCGACGCGGACAACCGCGTGACGCTGGACGGCAAACCGCAAGGCATACTCGCATGGGACTTGCTCGGCGAGCACAACCGCATGAACGCGCTGGCCGCGCTGGCTGCCGCACGCCATGCCGGCGTGCCGGTGGCGCAGGGACTGGCGGCACTCGGCCAATTCAAAAACGTGAAGCGGCGCATGGAAGTGCGCGGCACAGCCAACGGCATCACCGTGTACGACGATTTCGCGCACCACCCCACCGCGATCGCCACCACCCTCGCCGGACTGCGCGGCAAGGTCGGCAAGGCGCGCATCCTCGCGGTGCTGGAGCCGCGCTCCAACACCATGAAGCTGGGCGTGATGAAGGATGCGCTGCCCGGTAGCCTGAAAGACGCCGACCTGGTGTTCTGCTATGCCGGCAATCTCGGCTGGGATGCGCGCGGCACGCTGGCACCCTTGGGCGGCAAGGCCGTGGCGAAGGACGACCTCAATGAGCTGGTCGAAAGCATCGTCGTAGCCGCGCAGCCCGGCGACCATGTGCTGGTGATGAGCAACGGCGGTTTCGGCGGCATCCACGAGAAATTGCTCAAGCGGTTGGCTTAATCCCGGATTATCCATTAGAGCAAAACCTGCTCCTTCCCCCTTGCAGGGGGAAGGTTGGGATGGGGGTAGAACAGTGAAAATTGGAGCTTCTACCCCCTCCATAGCCCTTGCTCTGCTAGTGGGAGGGAATGTTTCGGCTAATGGATTATTTGGCTTAATGCCTCAACCAAACATCCAAAATCCCGGCGCGATAGGTTAAGCTATCCCCCGTTTTCATCTTCCCATTTCAATTCATCAAGCAAACATCATGGCACAATATGTAATGTCTATGCTCCGCGTGAGCAAAATCGTCCCCCCAAAACGTCAGATCATCAAGGACATCTCCCTCAGTTTCTTCCCCGGCGCGAAGATCGGCCTGCTCGGCCTGAACGGCTCGGGCAAATCCACCGTGCTGCGCATCATGGCGGGCGTGGATAAGGAATATGACGGCGAAGTGCAGCGCGAGCCGAACATCCGCATCGGCTACCTGCCGCAGGAGCCGCAGCTCGACCCCGAAGCTACCGTCAAGCAGGAAGTGGAATCCGCGCTCGGCGAAGTGATGCAGGCGCAGAAAAAACTCGACGATGTGTATGCCGCCTATGCCGAGCCGGACGCCGACTTCGACGCACTCGCCGCCGAGCAGGCGCGCCTCGAAAACATCATCGCCGCAGGCGGCAGCGACGCCTCGCACCAGATGGAGATCGCCGCCGATGCGCTGCGCCTGCCGGATTGGGATGCCGTGGTCAAGAATCTCTCCGGCGGCGAAAAGCGCCGCGTCGCGCTGTGCAAGCTGCTGTTGGAAAAACCCGACATGCTGCTGCTCGACGAGCCGACCAACCATCTCGATGCCGAATCGGTGGACTGGCTGGAACAGTTCCTGGTGCGCTTCCCCGGCACCGTGGTCGCCGTCACCCACGACCGCTACTTCCTCGACAACGCCGCCGAATGGATTCTTGAGTTGGATCGCGGCCACGGCATCCCGTGGAAGGGCAACTACTCGAGCTGGCTGGAGCAGAAAGGCGCGCGGCTGGAAACCGAAAACAAGCAGATCGACGCGCACATGAAGGCGATGAAGCAGGAACTGGAATGGGTGCGGCAGAATCCCAAAGGACGCCAGGCGAAATCCAAGGCGCGTATCGCCCGCTTCGAGGAACTCAATTCGCAGGAACACCAGAAGCGCAACGAGACGCAGGAAATCTTTATCCCGGTCGGCGAGCGGCTCGGCAACGAAGTCATCGAATTCGACGGCGTGAGCAAAGCCTACGGCGACCGCCTGTTGATCGACAACTTCAGCTTCAAGATTCCGGCGGGCGCCATCGTCGGCATCATCGGCCCGAACGGCGCAGGTAAATCGACGCTGTTCCGCATGATCACCGGCAAAGAACAGCCGGACAGCGGCACCGTGAAGATCGGCACCACCGTAAAAATCGCGCACGTCGATCAGGCGCGCGATTCGCTGGACAACGGCAAGACGGTGTTCGACGCGATCTCCGGCGGCAACGAGATTCTCACCGTCGGCAAATACGAGACCCCGGCGCGCGCCTACATCGGCCGCTTCAACTTCAAGGGCGCGGATCAGGGCAAGATCGTCGGCCAGCTTTCCGGCGGCGAACGCGGCCGTCTGCACCTGGCGCAGACGCTGATCTCCGGTGGGAATGTGCTGCTGCTCGACGAACCGTCCAACGACCTCGACGTGGAAACCCTGCGCGCCCTCGAAGATGCGCTGCTCGAATTCGCCGGCTGCGTGGTGGTCATCTCCCACGACCGCTGGTTCCTCGACCGCATCGCCACCCACATCATCGCGGCGGAAGGCGATTCGAAGTGGACGTTCTTCGACGGCAACTATCAGGAATATGAGGCGGACAAGAAGAAGCGCCTGGGTGAGGAAGGCGCGAAACCTAAGCGGATTCGGTATAAGCCGATTAGCAGGTAGATCGTCATTCCGGCGAAATGAAATGCCCGCAAAGCGGACAAACGATTTCTGCCGCTCTTTTCACCAGCCCATATGATATAAACTAGCAACAGGGAGTTCGCCGCAAACCCTAGGAGGTCATCATGCAAGCTATCGAATTCAACTCACAACTTGAACATGGGCAGATCGCTGTGCCCAAGACTCTTCATTTGGTAGAAGGCCAACCAGTCAGGGTCTTAATCCTTCTGGATGATGCGGCAGAAAGAAAAGATGCCGGGCAAGCCGATGCAAATAGCGTGTGGGCAAAAACAGCCGGGGCTTGGCAAGGAGAGCATTTGGTTCGAGAGCCGCAGGGCGAGTATGAGAAACGGCGGGAGTTGGAGTAATGCTGTATCTGCCGGACACAAATGTCTGGATTCAGCATCTCAATCCGACTCCCTCCATCGCCAAGACAAAACTTTCCTCGCATTCGCCAGCGCAAATTGTGTTGTGCGATGTAGTCAAGGCAGAGCTGTATTACGGCGCATACAAGAGCGCGAGACGCGAAGCCAATCTTGCTGTTCTGGCTACCCTGTTCGCCGGTTTCGGCAGTTTGCCATTTGATGGCGAAGCCGCGCGCATATCCGGCGAAATCCGTGCCGACCTTGCGCGAAAAGGCACGCCCATCGGTCCCTACGATTTACAGATCGCAGCTATTGCACTGGCTAACGACTGCACACTGGTCACACACAACACGGGGGAATTTTCACGCATTGCAGGATTGAAGCTGGAAGATTGGGAAGCGGGAAAGTGATTGCGATGCTGACCCCAATAATTCGCTCAGTAAAGTTCAGTGAGCCAAAAAAACTAATGGCATCAGCATCGCATTACATTTTTGATAGGGTGAAATGAAAGAGCCTCATAAAGATACTTGTGAAGCATTGATTGACTCCCGCCTATCGTTTATTGCTGAGGGGATGCATGCCATTATAGTTGGGTCTGGCATGCCTGGAACCATACTAAAAATCACACGCTGCTCAGAGTCGATTGAATTATTACGAAGATTGAAAAACGCGCCAGTTGCGGGACTTCCTGAAGTATTGAATGAAATTCATACAGAAGATATTTCTCTGATAATAAAAGAAAGGTTTAAGGGAAAAGAAGCCGCATGTTTTGAATTAGTTAAATACCAAAAAATAGAGCAATCATTTAGAGAATTTGATTTGGTACAAGAATGTCTTACTAGGTATGCACGCGAACCTTCAATTGACAATAATCCGATAAAGATACTGGTGGACGGATCATTACAACTTAAACTTGAGGGATTTTATCGGTTCGCGAATGCCATTGAATTTCTTATTGATTTTCTGGCAGCTAGACCTAAAGCTTTTCTCGATGCGTGCAGTGCAAATTTCATGATAGACGCACAACACAATCTAATTTACGTTGATCCTGTCAGCCATCAAAATTAATGTAAGCTAATGGGGCAGCATCACAATTGTTTTGAGTTTGATTGATCCGATGAAACGGAGTGCGTAATGCCCAAGCTCTACGAATATTTTGGTTTGATCATTATGTTGAACTAAACCGCTACGCGGTGGTGCTCCGCCCCCACCGTTCTCTATCAGCCCCACAACTTATCTTGCTGCAATTGACGTAAAAATCTCCGATCCTTGATCGCGGGGGATGTCCCCGATCAGATCAAGGAGACTGA
>JAUYJO010000064.1 GCA_030700315.1 Gallionella sp. | reverse complement strand
ACCACGGGCTGTCCTGTCCGTACGAATGCAGATACTTAATCTTATATTCCTGTTCGATCTGGATCGGCGCCATGCGCTTGAGAAATTCCAGCGACTCCTCGTCGGTGCTGATCGGGAACGGAATGCCGTGGACGATGTAACCGCCCAGTGTTTCTTCGCGTTGTGAAGGTAACTTAACCATGACTTAACCCTCCCTTTCCAAAACTGAGACGGAGACGTAGGTGCCCGTGCCAGCGTGGGAATGGATCGCGCCCCGCTTCGCATTCTTGACCTGGAGCTGGTCGTCGTTGAAATGTTTTTTGATCGTCCCTTGAATTTGCCAAATGGCAAACACGCCTTGCATCAGTCCCGTCGCGCCGACAGGATGTCCGCAGGCGATCAGTCCGCCAGACGGATTCACCGCGCAGACGGGTTTGTCTTTTAATTTCAAGCCGTAGTCAATGTTCGGCAAAAAGGTTTTGCCCGATTCAGCAAACGGACCGCCTTCGCCGTAGCGACACAATCCCAAATCTTCGTAGGTCTGGATTTCAGAGGATGTGTACGCGTCGTGCAATTCGATGAAGTCCAGTTCGTGCAGAGGGTCATTAATGCCCGCGTGTTTCCAAGCCATGTTGCCCGCGGAGCGTCCCGCGCGGAACGAATGGACTCCGGGATAGCGCGTGCCGTGATCCCATAGTTTTTTGTAATACGCCTTTGTGTCGTCGGAGGATTTCTCCTGCTCGGTGGCATAGTTTTCCATGAAGTTGTCATAGTCCACGTGCGGACGATCAGCCATGCGCATCATGTCTGTGCCGCGGCCGATGCCGGTCACCTTCACGAGCGGACGCGGAATCTTCGCGCCCGCAGCTTCGAGTTTCTTCAAACCTTCTTCGGAAACGAGAATGGTCGCCGCCGCGCCGTCGGACATCACGCAGATGTCGAGGCGCGTCAAAGGCCAAGCCACCATCGGCGCATTGCGGACATCCGCAATCGTGTAGCGGTTGCGCTTCTGGGAGTAGGGATTGTGATACGCGTTGATGTGGTTCTTCACGCTGACGTGCGCCATCTGCTCGACGGTCGTGCCGAATTCCTTCATGTGGCGCGTCACCATCATGGCGTAGTATCCCGAATAAAAACCTCCAACGGGATAATCGAACGAGATGTCGGAGGCAAGCGCGATGAATTCATTTCACTTCCATGTCTCCACGTGCGACATGGTCTCGAAGCCGTACGCCACACACACATCCATGTGACCGCTGGCGACCGATTTCCACGCTTCCTGGAAGCACAGTCCGCCCGTCGCACCGCCGCCCTCCACGCGATGGCCAGGCTTGGGACACAGCCCGAGGTAGTCCTGAGCCATGATGCCGGCCATCAACTGTCGGGTGAAATGATCCGAAAAGTACGAAGCCACCGAACCGTCCACGATGCGCGTGAAAGTCGGAAAGTCCAGACCAATATCGTCAATGGCATAGTCATATGCCTCCTTGATAATTGCCTGGAAGGTTTTATCCGGTCGTGCTTTTGCGAATTTCGATACCCCGCCTGAAATTGCATAAACTGGTCTCATCAGCGAACCTCCTTTTTTGGGAATATCCCGATTGTAATGGAAAATGCAGGCGGATGGAGGCAGGATTGATGAGTATCATGCTATACTCAATTATTGAATTTGGACAGGAAAGAGTATCCCATGCTAAATTTCAATTTGAACGTTCGCCCAAAGACTGCCAACCGTCTGAAAAAGATGCTGGAATATTCGCGCGATGAAGAGGCATTTTCTCAAAGTTTCATCGCATATCAGATCGCCGAATTTCGGCGCGCCATTCTCAACCTTCGGCTGGAATTGAAAGCCTTTGAAGAAAAATACAAGATGTCAAGCACAATATTCCACAAGAAGTTCAACCAGGGGCAAATGGACGACAGCGAGGATTTCATCCTTTGGGCTGGCATGTGCGAAATGCTGGAGAAGAATGAAGCGCGTTTGCAAGGACTGGAAGTATGATCGAGGATTATTTCCTTGTTCCGACGTAAGAAGAAAAAGTAACGCCTAACATCTCCGAGCCGACGCCCACCGAAAGGTGGGCTGTCTCTTTAACAAGGAAGAATGTGCCATCGTTTTCTACTGAATGACAGAATGGGGATAAGATACAGCAAGGAAACTTGGCCCATGCCCTCCCGACGCGCGTTACTCTACATGCCAGGCGATGACCAGAAGAAGAGCACCGAAGCTCTGTCTTGGGCATTTAACAAAAACATTGACAAGGAACTACAATCGTGTAAAATTCAATCAACCCCCCCGGAGATAGCATCTCCAGGCCGACGCCCGCCCTCAAGGCGGGCTGTCCCTTAAGTTAGGAGGGCGTTTTTATGGAACGAGTAATTACATATATTGATGGCTATAACCTTTATTACGGCCTGCGATCCAAAGGGTGGAAACGATTCTACTGGCTCAACGTTCAGGCGCTTGCAAAGCAGTTTCTCAAGCCAAACCAAACGCTTGTGATGACCAGGTATTTCACTACAGTCGTTAAACAACCCGAAGATAAGCGGCGGAGACAGGCAGTTTTCCTCGACGCGCTCA
>JAUYJO010000063.1 GCA_030700315.1 Gallionella sp. | reverse complement strand
AAATACGCGTCATCCAGAGAAGATCGTATGGGCTGCGTGATGAAGAATACCTACGACTGAAAGTCATGACTTGCATGTTGCCAATCCTATAAAAAAGCCCATGAATTACCAAAATTTTGCCCATTAAAACGCGATGAGCCTTTTATGGAAGCCGTTTCCATTTCGCCGATCCACAATGAAAACGGGGTGCTCACCCATTTCGTGGCCGTCAAGGAAGATATTACCCGGCGCAAACAGACCGAGCTGGAGCTGCAAAAGGCCATGGCCGCCGCCGACGCAGCCAACCGCGCCAAGAGCGATTTCCTCGCCAACATGAGCCATGAAATCCGCACTCCGATGAATGCCATCATCGGGTTGAGCCATTTGTGCATGCAGACGGAGCTGACGTCCAAACAGGACGATTACCTGCAAAAAATTCATGGTTCGGCCAAGTCCCTGCTCGGCATCATCAACGACATCCTGGAGTTTTCCAAAATCGAGGCCGGCATGATGGACGTGGAGCACGTGCCTTTCGAACTGGAGGACGTGTTGAGCAACCTGGCGACGGTCGTTTCCACCAAGGCGGAGGAGAAGGGGCTCGAGTTTTTGTTCGAAACGTCGTTGGACGTTTGCCCGCGCCTGATCGGCGACCCGTTGCGCCTGGGCCAGGTACTGATCAATCTGGCCGGTAATGCGGTCAAGTTCACCGACCAGGGCGAAGTGCAGGTGTTGATCGAGATCGACCGTGACGAGACGGACGAAGTCGTTCTGTGCTTTACCGTGCGCGATACCGGCATCGGCTTGACGCAGGAACAGGCCGGCAAGCTGTTTCGTGCCTTTAGCCAGGCGGATACCACCACCACCCGCAGATTCGGCGGCACCGGCCTAGGGCTGTCCATCAGCAAGCAGCTGGTTGGCTTGATGAAGGGAAAGATATGGGTGGAGAGCACGCCCGGCAAGGGATCGAAATTCATTTTTACCGCGCGTTTCGGCAAGGTGGCGGAAAAACGCGCCGACAGGTTCGGCATACCTGAGGGCGGCATGCGCGGAATGCGTGTGCTGGCCGTGGACGATAACGCGACTTGCTGCCATATCCTGAAATCCTGCCTGGAATCATTCTCATTCAATGTGACGACGAGCGTCAGCGGCTCCGAGGCATTGCGGGCCATCGAACGGGCGGGTCGGGAAGGAAGGCCATACCGGCTTGCGGTTCTCGACTGGAAAATGCCGGAAATGGACGGCCTCGAGGTTGCGCGGAAAATCCATGAAATGGCAGGGCCGGGCCCGAAACCCAGAATATTGCTGCTTGCTTCTTTCGGACAGAACGAAGTGTTGCGCCAGGTGGAAGGAAACGTGATCGATGGCCTGTTGACCAAGCCGTTCCAGCAGGGCGATCTGTTCGATGCGGCCATGGAAGTCTTCGGCTACGGGGAGGTCAAGGGGAAAAGGCACGCCGTGTCCGCACTGTTACGCCCCGATCTCATCGCAAAAATCAGCGGAGCACATATCCTGCTGGTGGAGGATAACGAAATCAACCAGCAGGTAGCGCGGGAATTGCTGGAAAAAGCCGGGGTGACGGTGGCGATTGCCGAAAACGGGAAAGAGGCTGTCGCGCGGGTGCTGGAAGAAAAGTTTGACGGTGTGCTGATGGATATCCAGATGCCCGTGATGGACGGGCTCAGCGCGGCCCGCGAAATACGCAAAGCCCCACGGTTTGCCAGCCTGCCGATCATCGCCATGACCGCCAATGTAATGGCGAGCGACCGTGAGCAAAGCCTGGTGGCCGGCATGAACGACTACATCGCAAAACCTTTCGATCCGAACCAGATGGTGGCGATTCTTGCCAAATGGATTACGCCTGCCCAACCGACCGTTCTCTCTGCGGCACCGGATTCGAAAGCCGGACAATACCCGGAGGCGCTGCCGGACTTGCCCGGTGTTCGGGTGGCAGGCGCCGTGCACCGGGTAGGCGGAAGTGTTGCCGCTTATTACGCGATCCTGGAAAAATTCCGCAATGGCCAACGCAATACCCTTGCCGAAATCCGCACGGCGATTGCGGCAAACGACTGGGAGAAATCCGAACGGCTGGCGCATACGCTGAAAGGCTTGCTGGGGACGCTGGGCGCAGAAAAACTGAAGGACAAAGTTGCAGAATTGGAAACCGCCATCCGGAGCAGGGCAAAAGCAGGAATTAAAGCGTTGCTGCCGGGAGTCGATACGGAACTTGCGCAACTTTTCGCATCGATTGACTGCGCCCTTCGCTTGCGGGTAGAAAGCAAGGGCGCAGACGACGAAGCGGCTGCACCGGGCAGCCCGATCGACATGAACGAATTGACCGGTCTGATCCGCCAGGCAATGGCGCAACTGGAGCAATTCGATTCGAGCGTGGAGGAGACTGTGGCCAGGATGCGCGGGCTAATGGGCGGCGATGCCTCCATGAAGAAGATCATCGTTTCGATCGAGCAGCACATCAATGGTTACAACTACGAACAGGGTTTGGCCGAATTGGTCTCCTGCGCAAAAATCCTGGGAATTTCGTATGAGGAATAGTCACGTATCCGGAGTGCCGGAAAATCGCGGGCATGGCCTCGATCCTGCCGCAATAAACCGACGACCCGAGCAATGAGTCCGTCATCCCATAAGCCGTCCATTCTTGTCGTGGACGATACCCCGGACAACATCGATGTCCTGAAAGATGCGCTCAAGCGGGACTGTATCGTCCGTCCGGCACTGGATGGGGCGACGGCGCTGAAAATCGCCTCGGCAGACCCGAAGCCCGACCTGATCCTGCTGGACATCATGATGCCGAAAATGGACGGGTATGAGGTAATGCGACGTTTGCAGGCGGACGAAGATACCCGTCAAATACCGGTCATCTTCGTCACGGCCATCTCCGGTATCGAAAGCGAGCTGAAGGGCTTCAAATTGGGCGCAGTCGATTACATCACCAAGCCCTTCAACCCGGTTATTGTCAGGGCGAGAGTCGGCACCCATCTGGAGCTGCGCGAAGCGAGGAGAAAACTTGAAACGCAGAACCGGGAACTGCAAGCCAAATCCGATCTGTTGGAAGAGATTGTCAATCTCGACAGCCTGACCGGCATTTCAAACCGCCGGCACTTCGACCAAGTGCTGGAGGCCGAGTGGTGCCGCGCCATGCGCAACAATGCACCGCTTTCCATTCTCGTTGCGGACATCGATTATTTCAAGAAATTCAACGATCGTTATGGGCACGTGGAGGGGGACAAGTGCCTGCGTTCGGTAGCGCAGTGTTTGCCGTCCCTGCTGCAACGCCCCACCGATTTGGTGGCGCGCTATGGCGGCGAGGAATTTGTCGCAATTCTTCCCGAGACGGATATGAAAGGGGCCGCGCAGCTTGCGGAAAACTGGCGCGCGGGAGTGGCGCAATTGCGCATACCCCATGACGTTTCCAGCGTGGCGGACCATGTAACGATAAGTGTGGGCTACGCCAGCATCACTCCGGCAAGGGAGCAGAGCTCATATTTTCTGGTCGGCGTGGCGGACGAAATGCTGTACCAGTCTAAAGAAAAGGGTCGCAACCTGGTCTGCGGCAAGGAAATTCAGCCGTTTATCTGAGAAACGCGCCTCCGGCAGCGCGGGAAATATTCGTCACGGGAAATATTGCTGCATTTTTTTGTCGAGTTGGTATCATGCTCAACCGTGACTTTGAGATACGGCAGTGACCGGAAACGCAAATGGCAAAACCCAACTATTCGTACGAAAAGCGTCAGAAAGAAATCGCCAAGAAAAAGAAGCAGGAGGAAAAACGGCTGAAAAAAACCGCGCAGCAGGGCGAGCCGTCTCAGGATAGCCCGCCTCAACCGCTTGCCGGTGAAACGGATGCCGCCTGACCCGCCCGATCCTGCTGCTCCTTGGTTCACCCTGAGTATGTGATCTGCCATGAGTAAGGAAACCCCTTCCGCGCCGCAGTCCGGCGAACGCAAGCTGGCGCTGGGCGAACTATTGCACTGGTTGGTGGACGACGGCATGGTGCCGGCGGCGGACGCGGAGAAGCTGGCCAGGAACCGCAAGGCCGATCGCACCCATCCGCTGGTGGTCATCGGCGAGCAGAAATGGCGCAACTTGCTGCCGCCCGGCAAGCAGCTCAGTGTCGAATTCCTCACCGAATGGCTGGCGGCGCGCATCGGCATAGCGTATTTTCATATCGACCCGCTGCAATTGAATTTCGGCGGGGTCGCCAATATTGTTTCCAAGTCCTACGCCGAACGGCTCAAGATCATGCCGGTCAAAGGCGGGGAGGGCGAGGTGACCATCGCTACCGCCGAGCCGTTTCTGACCGACTGGGTCAAGGATCTGGAGCGTATTCTCAACCTGAAAATCAGGCGGGTGCTGGCCAGCCCGCTCGATATCAACCGCTATCTGCCGGAAATTTACAGCCTCGCCAACTCGGTGCAACTCGCCAGCAAAGCCAGGGCGGGGCAGGTTATCGGCGTGCAGAATTTCGAGCAACTGGTCGAACTGGGCAAGAACAAGAATCTGGATGCCAACGAGCAGCATGTCGTGACGCTGGTGGACTGGCTGTTCAAATACGCGTTCGAGCAGCGCGCCAGCGACATCCACCTAGAGCCGCGCCGCGATATCGGCATCGTGCGCTTCCGCATCGACGGCGTGCTGCACCAAGTCTATCAGCTTCCTTCCACGGTCACCAACGCCATCACCAACCGCATCAAGCTGTTGGGGCGCATGGATATGGTGGAGAAGCGCCGGCCGCAGGACGGGCGCATCAAGACGGTCAGCGCGGACGGTGACGAGATCGAGCTGCGCCTTTCCACCATGCCGACCGCCTTCGGCGAGAAGCTGGTGATGCGGATTTTCGACCCGGAAATTCTGATAAAGGATTTTACCGATCTCGGCTTTACGCGTGAACAGACCGCGCTGTGGAACGACTGGACGCGCCAGCCCAACGGCATCATCCTGGTGACCGGGCCGACTGGCTCCGGCAAGACCACCACCCTGTATTCCACCTTGAAGCAACTCGCCACACCGGAAGTGAATGTCTGTAGCGTGGAAGACCCGATTGAAATGGTCGAGCCGGCGTTCAACCAGATGCAGGTGCAGCACAACATCGGCCTGAATTTTGCCGACGGCGTGCGCACCCTGCTGCGCCAAGACCCGGACATCATTATGGTAGGCGAAATTCGTGACGTGGAAACTGCCGAAATGGCGATACAGGCGGCGCTCACCGGCCATCTGGTGTTGTCGTCGCTGCACACCAACGATGCGCCTTCCGCCATCACGCGCCTGCTCGAACTGGGCGTGCCGGCCTATCTGCTCAATTCGACGCTGCTGGGCGTGATGGCGCAGCGCCTGGCGCGTACCCTATGCCCGCATTGCAAGGCAACAGGTGAAATCAGCGAGGAAACCTGGCAAGAGCTGGTCAGCCCGTGGAAAGCCGCCAAACCCGCGCAAGTGAGCGTCGCCACCGGCTGCCTCGAATGCCGCATGACTGGCTATCGCGGGCGCACCGGCATCTACGAGATGCTGCCGCTTAGCGCAGAAATGAAAAAGCTGGTGGTCAGGGATGCCGAGCTGAGCAAGATCAAGGCACTGGCGCGGCGCGAGGGCATGAAGCCGCTGCGCCTGAGCGGAGCGGAAAAAGTCGCGACCGGGTTGACCACGGCTGAGGAGATTATAAAAATCGCGCCGCCGCTGGATTAACCCAAATTTGTTCTTCTTCATTACTGTTGATGACGGTGACATGAACGCCTTGTTCGATCGTGAAGGCAAGCCATTGATCGTCATAAAACATCACATAATCTGTTTGGTGTCAATTTGGCGACAGTGATACACTGCGCGTTCATTTGAATGGAGGAGAAAAATGGGTACAGCCATCGCCAAACAAGATCGTATCGGAGCGCGTGTTCCACATGAGGTTTATGAAACTTTGTGCCGCGCTGCCGAGCTTATGAATCGTTAAATAATAACGGTAACATTTTAACCGGGATTGGGATCGATCCTGTAATTCCATTCGCCATGAAACTCATTTCTGGTGAGGCGAATGCTTTCAAACTTAGCGTCACTTACTTTGATGCCTGACGGATACGAAGAATCGTCCAGTTCGGCATGAACCCTCGGCCCCTTCCGGGTGGTAGTTCCTGCAATGAGATTGACGATCACCTCATGGCTAATCAAGGGTTGGCCACGCCAATTCATGCTGATGTAGGAAAATAGCCGGTGCTCAATCTTGTTCCACTTGCTCGTGCCTGGAGGCAGGTGGGAAACGTGGATCGGAATCTTGATCTCATCCGCCAATCGCTGCAATTCCAGTTTCCAAAGACGTACTCGGCTACCGTTGCTGCCACCACCATCTGCCGTGATCATCAATTCCGTTGCTGTGGGATAACGCGGCCAGCCCATCGTATTCCACCAGCGGCGAATAGTCTCGACCGCAAAACTAGCCGTGTCGTGATCCGTCCCTACACAGACCCAGCCGGTGTTGCTGACCACATCGTAGACGCCATAGGGGTTCGCGCGCCCCAGCTCCTTGTCGATAAAATCGTGTACCTTGACCTGTTCGGGTTCTCCCTCAGGACGCCAGTCTGTGCCGTTGTTCTTGTACGCGCCGACGAGTTCTTTTTTCTTCGTGTCAACCGAAATGACCGGATTGCCCGCCGTTATTCGTTGCTTGCACTGGTCGCTGATAAACTCGAATTGAGCGTTGCGGTCTGGATGGCCCGTTCCTTCCAGCATCTTTCGATTGGCCTGTAAGCTGTAACCCAACTCCCGTAGCAAATCACCCACTTTCGGATAACTCACCGAATAGCCGTTCGCGCCCAACTCATCGGCCAGCGTGCGCAGACTTTTGCAGGTCCAGCGCAGAGGCGACTCAGGGTCGCCTCGTGTCGTCGGGTCTACCAGCTTCTCCAATGCCGCCTTCACGCCAGAAGCGGTTTCGATGATGTGTTTTCTGCCGCCCCCTGCTTTGCGAATCCGCTTGCTCTGATTTTCAACGGGCATCTTTTGGGCTGCCAGCTCTTCCAGTCCGGCATGAATCGCGCGCCGGGATACGCCGGTAGCCTTTGCAACTATTGTGACGCCACCATGACCTAGCACAGCAGCCTCAGCTGCTGCAAACAGTCGTCTCATGCGCTCGTCAAAAGCCCATGCAAGCTTCTCAAATCGGGCGCGTATTTGCTGAATATTGTTGTTTTCAATCAACATGGCAGCAATATACCACCATCGTGCTATTTGTTACAGTTATTTATTAACATCTCCTATGGTTGCGAGTGTCCTCCCAAAACGGCCCGTTCTGAGAGATCCATGATCTCAATGGCAGCTGCTGATCTCGTGTCAACGCTTGGATCGCTTGTTGCATCGTCATGCCTGGCATTACATCTGCACTCGCCATGCTTTTGTGACAATGCAACTCACGCCCATAACGGCGGGTGATTTCACAGATCGTCATCATCCGCCCAATTGCATCTCTAAATGAGGTCAAGTCAGAAAACTGTCCATGAAATGACAGATTGTTTACCAGAAAGGACACTTCACGCACCCCAACCAGAAAAGTAGTTCATGTCCTTGTCGAACTGATCGAAAATTTGTCCGGCGCTCACGGTGACAAAGCCGATGACAGTTGCCTCGTCCCCGGCAAGCGCCACATAGGTTTTGCCGAAGCCGCGCCGTCGTTGCTGTCCGGCCTGGCGCAGCAGGAATTCATTCAGCGCGGCATCGCCGCAATCGAAACCTTCGCGGCGATGCTGCGCATCCAGCAGCCGGATGGCGGCATCCTCAGCGGCGCGCCATGAGTTTGCGCAATGCCGCCTTCGGTTTGGGAGGATGCTCCATGGATGCAGCGAAGGCCTCGAAGTCGCGCTGTGTCAGCATCAGCGTGTCATTCTCCGACACGTTGCGGCGCGCCGCCTCGTAGGCGTTCTGCAACATGAAACTGGAAACTGTGGTGCCCATTAACGCGGCGGCGCGCTCGATCATGGCCTTCGCGGCGGCGCTGGTGCGCAAGTTGATGCGGGCGGGTTCGTTGACGACAGTGGCATAACCTAACGACTTGTTGCGTTTTTTGCAGCTTAGTCGGATGGCTAGCAGCCTGTCTGGCTTCTACGATAAAAAATATCGCAAAAAACCAACTAATTACAGTTGTGGTGCGGTATAATTGCGCTTGTTAATCAATAAGTTGAAAGCAATTCAATGAGCCGCCTCAAACCGATCAAACGTGAC
>JAUYJO010000048.1 GCA_030700315.1 Gallionella sp. | reverse complement strand
TCAAGAACTTTCAGGCTTTAAAGGAAGTGAATTTACAGATCCGCAAAGGCGAAATATTTGGAATTATTGGTAATAACGGCGCCGGGAAAAGCACCCTGCTGAGGGTTATTTCCCGCGTGTTAATTCCCACCCAAGGCCGGGTATGGATCAAAGGCAAAGTCACACCCCTGCTGGAGTTGGGGGCCGGCTTTCACCCGGAATTGACCGGGCGTGAGAATGTGTTTCTTAATGGGACCATTCTCGGTCACCCTTATCGCGAGATCGAAGCGCATATGAATGAGATCGTCGAATTTTCTGAACTTGGCGCGTTTATCGACGCGCCTTTGCGCACATATTCCAGCGGTATGAATGCCCGCCTCGGGTTTGCCGCCGCCACAACCTGGCAACCGGATATTCTCATTCTTGACGAGGTCTTATCGGTTGGCGATGAATCTTTTCAACGGAAATGTCAGACGCGCATGAATGGTTTTCGTAACGGGAAGACCACCTCAATAATGGTATCCCATTCCATGGACTCTGTTCAATCGCTGTGCGAACGCGCGGCCTGGCTCGACCATGGGACAGTGCGCGCGGTTGGACCTTCCAAAGATGTCGTCGCAGAATATCGCCGAGCGCAGGCGGGAGCAAACTAGCCGGTGAGCAGAACATCTCAGCTGTGGGCGGGGACGTGTCCTATTCTTCGCACCCGTTGGGACTATAGCATGGACGCTGACAGTTTCGTGACCAAGGTCTTACAATGGGACAGGCAAAATCAGACCCTGTGCCCTTCGACACGGTGAGCGAAAGTCGAACCGTCAGGACACGCATTGTAGCTGACCAGATCAGCAGCCCCACCTGGGCGGTGGCCGACTCATCGGTTTTGATCGGTCTGGGCTCCATCGGTCAACACAGCTAACTTGAACAGCAAAGAGCTTTGAAACCGCCCCACCAATTTGCAACACCCTCAACACTACACGGTATAATTTTCAACACTGGTGTTTGCTGGATAAGTTCGTTTTGAAAGTTGATGAAAAATCGAGAAGAAAGATATGAAAACACAGACATCCTATTTCCAGAATGTTATCGAAACGGTTGAAAAATTGCCGCCAGATGACCAGATGCTGGTATTGGAAATTATTCGCCAGCGTTTGATCGAAATTCGGCGTAAAGATTTGGCAGCCGAAGTTGCTGAAGCACGCCAACTTTATCGAGTCGGCGATGTACGACGCGGCACAGTAGAAGAGCTTATCAGGGAGTTGGATGAGTGAAGACGCTGGTTTGGAGCGCCACATTCGTTCGGGCTTTCAAGCGATCCACAAAGCGTGATCCAGCATTGAAAGAGAGAGCCGCAGACATCCTTCGCCAGCTTGCCGAAGACCCTTTCTACCACACTCTTCACAGTCATAAGCTGAAGGGAGAACTATCCGGTGTGTGGGCTTGTACTGTGGACTTCGATAACCGTATCCTGTTTGAGTTTGCCAAAAAACCGAATGCAAATGAGGAAGAAATCTTTTTGCTGACCATGGGCACTCACTATGAAGTCTATTGACCCTCGCAGCCAGCGCAATTAATGCCCTCGGAGGGGTTGACCCGTTGAGCGTCTACGGCAGGAGCAAACTAGCCGGTGAACAGAACATCTCAGCTGTGGGCGCGCCGTATCTTATTCTTCGCACCCGTTGGGTGTACACTCTAAGAACGAGTGCAGGTGAGCGAGACGAACCGTCAGCACGAGCATCCGCGCTCCTATTAATATTGTGTTTTGAATTGGGAACACTACGAAATTAAAAAACTTTGTGAGAGTGGTTTGAAAACATCCGATGACCTTATTTACGACAGCGCCAGGCGCGGACCGGTGGCGCTGGAGGAACTGCGCGGTATCTTTCAATATCGCGATTTGATCCTGCAGCTGGTACGCAAGGATATTATCTCGCGTTATAAACGCTCAGCATTGGGCATTGCCTGGACCATGCTGCAGCCGCTGGGCATGATGATCATCCTTTCCCTGGTTTTCTCGACCCTGTTTCAGGCGGTGAAGGGCTTTCCGGCTTATATCTTAAGCGGTTTGATCGCCTGGACGTTTTTCTCCCAAACCACCAGCGCCATGATTTCGCAGATAGTCTGGGGAAGCGCACTGCTTCGGCAAATATACCTGCCGCGCACTTCCTTTGCGGTTTCCGCCATCGGTACGGGATTGGTCAACCTGACCTTGTCGATCATTCCTTTGTTCCTAATTATGCTGCTGGCAGATTTGCCATTCTATTGGAGTTTTTTATTTTTGCCGGTTTCGATGCTATTGTTGGCGGCCTTTTCGCTGGGAGTGGGATTGGTCATTTCCACCATGTCGATCTACTTTCCCGATGTGGCTGAGATGTACAATATTGTGTTGATGGCCTGGATGTATCTGAC
>JAUYJO010000044.1 GCA_030700315.1 Gallionella sp. | reverse complement strand
GGGCGCTCTATGCGAAACGCAAATGCACGGTGGAACCGGTGTTTGGCATCATCAAGGCGATACTGGGATTCCGGCAATTCTCGCTGCGGGGATTGGAGAACGTCAGCGGCGAGTTTAATCTGGTCGCGATGGCGTGGAATTTGAAGCGAATGTATGTGCTGGCGGGGTAGTTTGGGGCGGCAACGAAGTGATTTGCGATGGAAATGACCGTTCTTGAGCGGCTAAAAATATATTTGATGAAAAACTGAAAATACAATTTACCTCGAAGAGGTTCTTGTGCCCTTTGGGTATGAAATTACGATCAAATCCGCCCGGCAAGTCCGGGTTGTTGTGAAGTTAACGGGAAGCCAGACAGGCTGCTGGTAGTTTTATCAGGCATGGCAGATTCTCCTGAAGCTGATGGCAAATTGTACGTCATTATTTACGCACACAAAAAGATGTCCTGCCTTTCTGGGCGAGGCGCATATTTTTCCTGGTGCCTCTTGAAAACGAAGATCATGCCCCAATCTCCCGCGAGTCAACACACGGAGAGAGTCATGGAGCAAAACGAAACCAACCCGCAAATTGAACAGCACGCCATACCGGCTGGTGCCGAAACCGCCGCCGCAAACGCGCCGGATGTCATGCCCAGCCTGGGGGAGATGCTCAAGGAAGCCGAGCGCAAGGCGCAGGAGCATTACGACGCGTGGATGTACGCCAAGGCCGAGGGCGAAAATATCCGCCGCCGCGCGACCGATGATGTCAGCAAGGCACAAAAATTTGCCGTGGAGCGCTTTTCGGGCGAGATGCTGGCGGTGAAAGACAGCCTGGAAGCGGGTCTGGCTGTCACCACGGGGAACGTGGAAAGTTTCAAGAGCGGCATGGAGCTGACATTGAAGCAACTATCCGGCGTTTTTGAAAAATTCAACATCAAAGAAATCAACCCGGTCGGCGAGAAGCTGGACCCGCACAAACATCAGGCGATCACTATGGTGGACAGCGACCAACCCGCCAACACCGTGGTCAGCGTGATGCAGAAGGGCTATACGCTGAATGACCGCGTATTGCGCCCGGCGCTGGTGATGGTGAGCAAAGGAAAGGCGTAGGTCGGGTTTCAACCCGACATGTCGGGCTAAAGCACGACCTACGACTTGAAATATCAAATACCCGCCCCACTTTAGGCGACAGCAGTTTTACGGATTCAACACATTCAACTGAAAGGAAAAGCATCATGGGAAAAATTATCGGTATTGACCTGGGCACGACCAACTCCTGCGTGGCCATCATGGAAAACGGCAAGACCAAGGTGATTGAAAACGCCGAAGGCACGCGCACCACGCCGTCCATCATCGCCTACATGGAAGACGGCGAAGTGCTGGTCGGCGCGGCGGCCAAGCGCCAGGCGGTGACCAACCCGAAGAACACGCTGTATGGCGTGAAGCGCCTGATCGGTCGCCGCTTCGAAGAGAAAATGGTACAGAAGGACATCGGCATGGTTCCCTATAACATCGTTAAGGCCAAAAACGGCGATGCGTGGATCAAGGTGCGCGACAAGGAAATTTCCGCACCGGAAATTTCCGCGCAAGTGCTGGCGAAGATGAAAAAGACCGCCGAGGATTATCTGGGCGAACCGGTCACCGAAGCGGTCATCACCGTGCCCGCCTACTTCAACGACTCGCAGCGCCAGGCCACCAAGGATGCCGGCCGCATCGCCGGGCTGGACGTGAAGCGCATCATCAACGAGCCGACCGCAGCCGCGCTGGCTTTTGGCATGGACAAGCAGGAAGGCGACCGCAAGATCGCGGTGTATGACTTGGGCGGCGGCACGTTCGACATCTCCATCATCGACATCGCGGAAATCGACGGCGAACACCAGTTCGAGGTGATGTCCACCAACGGCGACACCTTCCTCGGCGGCGAAGACTTCGACATGCGCGTGATCGAGCATCTGGTGGACGAGTTCAAGAAGGAAAGCGGCATCGACCTGAAGAAGGACATGCTCGCGCTGCAACGCCTGAAGGACGCGGCGGAAAAGGCCAAGATCGAGCTGTCTTCCGCGCAGCAGACCGAAGTGAATCTGCCGTACATCACGGCGGACGCTTCCGGCCCGAAACACCTCGCGGTAAAGATCACCCGCGCCAAGCTGGAAAGCCTGGTGGAAGACCTGATCGCGCGCACCATCGAGCCGTGCAAGATCGCGATGAAAGATGCCGGCGTGTCCAATTCCGACATCGCCGACGTGATCCTGGTCGGCGGCCAGACCCGTATGCCGCTGGTGCAGGAAAAAGTGAAGGAATACTTCGGCAAGGAAGCGCGCAAGGACGTGAACCCGGACGAGGCCGTGGCAGTGGGCGCGGCGATCCAGGGTGGCGTGCTGCAAGGCGAAGTCAAGGACGTGCTGTTGCTGGACGTGACCCCGCTCAGCTTGGGCATCGAAACCATGGGCGGCGTGATGACGAAACTCATCAAGAAGAACACCACCATTCCGACCAAGGCATCGCAGGTATTCTCCACCGCCGACGACAACCAGAATGCGGTGACCATCCACGTGCTGCAAGGCGAGCGCGAAATTTCTTCCGGCAACAAGAGCCTCGGGCAATTCAATCTTTCCGACATTCCGCCCGCACCGCGCGGCATGCCGCAGATCGAAGTGACCTTCGATATCGACGCAAACGGCATCCTGCATGTGTCGGCGAAAGACAAGGCGACTGGCAAGGAGAACAAGATCAAGATTCAGGCCAGTTCTGGTTTGAGTGAGGAAGAAATCAACCGCATGGTGAACGATGCCGAAGCCCACGCCGAGGATGACCGCAAGGCGCTGGAACTGGTCATCGCGCGCAACCAACTGGATGCGCTGATCCACTCCACGCAGAAATCCATGAAGGAGTATGGCGAACAACTGAATACCGAGGAAAAGGCTGCCATCGAAGCCGCGTTGAAGGAAGCGGAAGAAGTGGTGAAGGCCGACGACAAGGAAGCCATCGAAACCAAGGCCGAAGCACTGGCGACTGCCGCGCAGAAACTGGGCGAGAAAGTCTATGCCGCCGAACAGGCCAAAGCGCAGGGCGGTGAGGGCTGCGGAAGCTGCGGATCGGGAGAGCCTTGTTCCTCCGAACAGAAGAAGGATGAAGGCGATGTGGTCGATGCGGAGTTCACTGAAGTGAAGGGTGACAAGAAATAAGACGGGACTAGCCCGTAGCCCGGATGCAGCGAAGCGGAATCCGGGAATATTTGCAATGTTATACCCCCCGGATTCCGCTTCGCTGCATCCGGGCTACCGCTCTTCAAATTTTCTGTTCACCAACAAATGGCTAAAAAAGACTATTACGAAGTGCTGGGCGTCAACCGCGATGCCTCGGACGAAGAAATCAAGAAGGCTTATCGCAAGCTGGCGATGAAGCATCACCCCGACCGCAACCCGGACAACCCGAAGGCTGAGGAACACTTCAAAGAAGCCAAGGAAGCCTATGAGACGCTGAGCGATGGGCAAAAGCGCGCGGCGTATGACCAATATGGCCATGCCGCGTTCGAAGCGGGCGGCATGGGTGGCGGTGCGGCTGGCGCGGGTGCGGCTGGTTTCGATTTTTCCGACATCTTTGGCGATATTTTTGGCGGGGCACGCGGCGGCGGTGGGCGCAGTAATGTGCATCGCGGCGCCGATCTGCGCTACAACATGGAAATCACGCTGGAGCAGGCCGCACGCGGCACCGAGACGCAGATTCGCGTGCCCACTATGGCGGAATGCGAAACCTGCAAGGGTAGTGGCGCCAAGCCCGGTACCAGTCCGACTCCCTGCACCACCTGTGGCGGGCACGGTCAGGTGCGCATGCAGCAGGGCTTTTTCTCCATCCAGCAAACTTGCCCACGCTGCCACGGCACGGGCAAGATCGTCGTCTCGCCGTGCAAGGATTGCAGCGGCAACGGGCGTATCAAGCAGCACAAGACGCTGTCGGTCAAAATTCCGGCCGGCGTGGACAACGATGATCGTATCCGCCTGTCTGGCGAGGGTGAGCATGGCGTGAACGGCGGACCGCCCGGCGATTTGTATGTGGTGATCCATACCAAGCCGCACGCGGTATTCCAGCGCGACCACAACGACCTGCATTGCGAAATGCCGATCAGCTTCAGCACAGCCGCGCTGGGCGGCGAAATCGAAATCCCTACGCTGGATGGCGTGGCACGCATCAAAATCCCCGCCGAGACGCAAAGCGGCAAGCAATTTCGCCTGCGCGGCAAGGGCATCAAGGGTGTGCGCAGTTCGAGCTATGGCGATTTGCACTGCCATGTTATCGTGGAAACGCCGGTGAACCTGACCGAACGGCAAAAGGAACTGCTGCGCGAATTTGAAACGATCAATGCGACCGACAGCGGGCACCACAACCCGCGCGCCAAATCGTGGATGGATAAGGTTAAAGATTTTTTTGGGCAGTAGCCCGAGCCGGTCAAGCCGTAACCAAAAAAGTAGTTTTCATCGGTCGGAAAAGCATGTCCCGAGCCTGTCGAAGGGCAGTATATCTAAGACCAGAAGCCGGAGGAGCCGGATGACAACTTCAAGGTGGTGTAAGTCGGCGCCAGCCGACACAAGTAACGGCTTGAGCCGTAACCCCAAGCTCTCGCCTTTGGGCGAGGGCCGTTAACAGGGCATGAGCAGCCCTCATCAGGTCGCTGAAAATCAACTTGCGCTGCTGCAAAACGGCGCGGCGTTCTTCCCGCAACTGTGCGCCGATATCGATGCCGCACAGCATTCTATTTATTTCGAGACATATCTCTTCGCGGCGGACGAAACCGGGCGCATGATCGCCGCCGCTTTGCAGCGTGCCGCCGCGCGCGGAGTGGTGGTGCGCGTATTGCTGGATGGTTTCGGTTCGGCGGAACTGCCGCAACAATGGGTGGATGAACTGCGCACCGCAGAGGTTGAAGTGCAATGGTTCAGGCGAGAAACTTCCCCTTTTACCTTGCGCCGCAGCCGCAAGCGCCGCCTGCTGCGCCTGCACCGCAAGCTGGCGGTAATGGATGGCGAAGTCGCATTCGTCGGCGGGATTAATATCATCAACGACATTCCTGAATTCAGCGATCTCACGATGCCGCGCCTGGATTACGCGGTGCGCGTGCAAGGTGCGGTCGCCGGTGAAATTCATGCCGCCATGCGGCATTTGTGGGCGGTAGTGTCATGGGCAAAATTACACAGGCGCGGCGAAGAAATCAGGCGATTCATCATGGGCAGGGCAGGGCACAATGTGGCCTCGGAAATCACCCTTTTGCTGCGTGATAGCCTGCGCCACCGCCGCGATATCGAGCGCGCCTATCTGGAGGCTATTGCCGGCGCGCAACGCGAAATCATTATTGCCAGCGCCTATTTCTTGCCGGGGCGCGCTTTTCGCCGCGCCCTGAAGCGTGCGGCACGGCGCGGCATTCATGTGGTGTTGCTGTTGCAGGGGAAAGTCGAGTATCGCTTGCAACATTATGCGACGCATGCGCTTTATGGCCAGTTCCTGGCGGCGGGTGTGGAAATCCATGAATATCAGGCCAGTTACCTGCACGCCAAGGTTGCCGTGGTGGACGGGCAGTGGGCGACCGTCGGTTCATCCAATATCGATCCGTTCAGCCTGCTGCTGGCGCGCGAAGCGAATCTCGCCATACGCGATGCCGGGTTTGCCGGTGAATTGCGCGCAAGCCTGCTGGCTGCGATTAACCGCGATGCGATCCGCATCGGCGACGAATACTGCGGAACACGAAATTTATTTGGCCGCTTGATCGCGCGCATCAGCTATGGCGTTGTGCGCATGCTGATTGGCATGCTGGGATATCGCAGGCGCGGTTCGACATGATTTTGCTGGCTATCGATAAGCAATTTACCGGTCTGCCCGGCATGCGTATAATGCGCGCTTTGCCGGGGGTTGTTACATGCGCATCATCCAGAAAGCACTGACCTTTGACGACGTTCTGCTCGTCCCTGCCTACTCCAATGTGTTGCCGCGCGATGTCAGCCTGCGCACACGGCTCACCCGCAACATCAGCCTGAACATTCCGCTGCTTTCCGCCGCGATGGATACCGTCACGGAATCGCGCCTGGCGATTGCGCTGGCGCAAGAGGGTGGCATCGGCATCGTGCATAAAAACATGTCGGCCTATTTGCAGGCAGCCGAAGTTGCCAAGGTCAAGCGTTTCGAAAGCGGCGTGGTCAAAGATCCCATCACCATCACGCCGGACATGACGGTGCGCAACGTGTTGGCGTTGACGCGCCAGCACAGGATTTCCGGATTGCCGGTGGTGCAGGGCAAGCAGGTGGTCGGTATTGTGACCAACCGCGACCTGCGCTTCGAGAGCAACCTGGACCAGCCGATTCAGAACATCATGACGCCGTGCGAACGGCTGATTACCGTCAAGGAAAACGCCAGCCTCGATGAGGCGCGCAACCTGATGCACAAGCATCGCATCGAGCGCGTACTGGTGGTCAACGATGAGTTTGAACTGTGCGGCCTGATGACGGTGAAGGACATTCTGAAGTCCAGCGAACACCCGCTGGCCAGCAAGGACAGCCTGGGTCGCCTGCGCGCCGGCGCGGCGGTCGGGGTGGGCGAGGGGACGGAAGAGCGCGTTACCTTGCTGGTCGAAGCGGGGGTGGATGTGATCGTGGTGGACACCGCGCACGGCCATTCGCAGGGCGTGCTGGATCGCGTCAAATGGGTCAAGAATAATTTTCCACAAGTCGACGTGATCGGCGGCAACATTGCCACCGGCGGCGCGGCGCAGGCGTTGCTGGATCACGGCGCGGACGGCGTGAAAGTCGGCATCGGCCCCGGTTCGATCTGCACCACGCGCATCGTCGCGGGTGTCGGCGTGCCGCAGATCGCCGCAATCCAGAATGTGGCGAAAGCCTTGCAAGGCACTGACGTGCCGTTGATCGCCGACGGTGGCATCCGTTATTCTGGCGACATCGCCAAGGCGGTCGCAGCGGGTGCGCACACCGTGATGCTGGGCGGCTTGTTTGCCGGAACCGAGGAAGCGCCGGGCGAAATCGAACTCTTTCAGGGGCGTTCCTATAAATCCTATCGCGGCATGGGTAGCTTGGGGGCGATGCAGCAGGGCTCCAGCGACCGCTATTTCCAGGAAGGCGAAGGCAATCAGGACAAGCTGGTGCCGGAAGGCGTCGAGGGTCGTGTGCCCTACAAAGGCAGCGTGCTGGCGGTGATCCATCAACTGATGGGCGGCCTGCGCGCCAGCATGGGCTACCTCGGTTGCGGCGACATCGCCACCATGCACACCAAGGCGGAATTCGTCGAAATCTCCTCGTCGGGCATCCGCGAATCACATGTGCATGACGTGCAGATCACCAAGGAAGCGCCGAATTACCACATTGACTAACTGTGGGAAGGGAGAATGGGGAAGAGAGAAGGATGAAACCGGCCATCTTCTTCATCCTTGAGCGCCGTAGGTGCGACCCCTTCACACTTCACTCTTCCCAGGCTTTAACATGCACAAAAAAATCCTCATCCTCGACTTCGGCTCCCAATACACCCAGCTCATCGCGCGCCGCGTCCGTGAAACCCATGTTTATTGCGAACTGCATCCCTACGATGTGGGCGATGAATTTATTCGTGAATTTAACCCGAGTGGCATTATTCTCTCCGGCGGCCCCAATTCGGTGACCGAAGGCGACACGCCGCGCGCACCGCAGACCGTGTTCGATCTGGGCGTGCCGGTGCTGGGCATTTGCTACGGAATGCAGGCCATGGCGGCGCAACTGGGCGGTGCGGTGGAAAACGGGCTGGTGCGCGAATTCGGCTACGCGGAAATCCGTGCGCAGGGGCATTCTGCATTGCTGCGCGACATTCAGGATCGCGCCAATGGCGAAGGCCACGGCCTGATCGACGTGTGGATGAGCCACGGCGACAAAGTGACGGCATTGCCGCCGGGTTTCTCGGTGATCGCCAGCAACCCCACCACGCCCATCGCCGGCATGGCGGATGAAACGCGGCGTTTTTACGCGCTGCAATTCCATCCGGAAGTGACCCATACCCCGCAAGGCAAGGCGATGCTGAATCGCTTTGTGCACGACATCAGCGGTTGCGCGCAGGACTGGAACATGCCGGACTACATCGGCGAAGCGGTGGAAAAGATTCGCGCCCAGGTCGGCGGCGACGAAGTGATCCTGGGGCTGTCCGGCGGGGTGGATTCCTCGGTGGCGGCGGCGCTGATCCATCGCGCCATCGGCGACCAACTGACCTGTGTGTTCGTGGACAACGGCCTGCTGCGCCTGAATGAAGCAGCGCAGGTGATGGAAACCTTCGCCAAACATTTGCACATGAAGGTCATCCACGTGGATGCCAGCGCGGAGTTTTTGCAGCATCTGACCGGAGTGACCGACCCCGAGCAGAAGCGCAAAATCATCGGGCGCGAGTTTGTCGAAGTATTCCAGCGCGAAGCCAAAAAATTGCCGCAAGCCAAATGGCTGGCGCAAGGCACCATCTACCCGGATGTGATCGAATCGGCAGGCGGCAAGAACAAGAAGGCGCATACCATCAAGTCGCACCACAACGTCGGCGGCCTGCCGGAAAGTTTGCACCTCAAGCTGCTCGAGCCGTTGCGCGAACTGTTCAAGGATGAAGTACGCGAACTTGGTGTCGCGCTGGGTCTCGCGCACGACATGGTCTACCGCCACCCGTTTCCCGGCCCCGGCCTCGGCGTGCGCATCCTCGGCGAAGTGAAACGCGAGTACGCCGACCTGCTGCGCCGCGCCGACGCGATTTTCATCGAAGAGCTGCACGCCACCCAGGACGAAGACGGCAAGTCCTGGTACGAAAAAACCTCGCAAGCCTTCACCGTATTCCTGCCGGTCAAGAGCGTCGGCGTGATGGGAGACGGGCGCACCTACGAATGGGTGGTCAGCTTGCGCGCGGTACAGACGCAGGACTTCATGACCGCGCACTGGGCGCACCTGCCGTATGAATTGCTGGGCAAGGTCTCCAACCGCATCATCAACGAAGTGCGCGGCATCAACCGCGTGGTCTACGACATATCAGGCAAGCCGCCCGCCACGATCGAGTGGGAATGATTTGATGTCTTTCGGCACCTATCGCCGACTATCGAAAACCGCGCAAAACCCCTTGTAAACCCAAGGGGTTTTCTTTTTTCTACTATCGAGGACTATCGGGGGTTATCGCATACTGGAGACGGTATCGCTGACGGTATTGCATTATTGAAGTGCCGTCGTATGATTGATACCGTCAGCAAAAATTTTCAGGGTTGACGGTATCAGGAAAGAAAAAACCTATGACTTATGCGGGTTACAAGCCAATTTATGCGAAATTGCATTTGACGGTATCAGGGGATGGAAGGAATTAAAAAATGCTTACAGACACCCAATTGAAAAGTCTCAAGCCGACAGGGAAACTCTATAAAAAAGTTGATAGGGACGGGCTTTATGTCGCAGTTACGCGGACAGGCATCGTTTCATTCCGCTTTGATTACCGCTTGAACGGGCGAAGGGAGACGATTGTTCTGGGGCATTATGGAGAAGATGGCCTTAACTTGACCAAAGCCAGGGAATGTCTGATTGCCGCAAAAAAGGAAATTGCGACCGGGAAATCCCCGGCCAGGGAAAAGCAGCGCACCCTGCGGAAAACAAAAGAGGCAAAGACGTTCGGCGAATTTACGGAACTCTGGATAAAGGGATATCAAATGGCTGATAGTACGAGAGCCATGAGAAAGAGCATTATTGACCGGGACATCACGCCTGTTTTTGGACGAAGATTGATGCGAGAGATTACGCCGGAAGATCTTCGCGACCTTTGCGAAAAAATAAAAAGCAGGAATGCCCCCGCCACTGCTGTTCATGTTCGGGAAATTATTGGGCAGATTTTTCGCTATGCGATTGAGCGCGGGAATAAAGTAGCCAACCCCGCTGATGATGTCAGGCCATCAGCCATAGCCACATTCAAGCCAAAGGATCGCGCCTTGTCTCCAGAGGAAATTCGACTTTTCTTTGGGGAGCTTGAGCACGTCGCCACTCTTCCTACTATCAAACTCGCCTTGCGCTTGATCTTGCTTACGTTGGTAAGGAAAGGTGAGCTTCTAAATGCCACTTGGAACGAGGTCGATTTTGAGGCGGCCACCTGGACTATCCCGGCTGTCCGCATGAAAGCAGGGCGGGCTCATGTGGTTCATTTGTCTCAGCAAGCTATGGATATTTTGGTGGCACTCAAGACCTGTGCGGGGGGATCGAAATTCTTGCTCCCTTCTCGCTATGAAAGTGACAAGGGGATGTCCAATGCAACACTAAACCGTGTTATTGATGCCGCGGTCAAGAAGGGCAAGGAGAAGGATGTTTTACTGGATGATTTTACTGTCCACGATCTGCGCAGAACCGGATCAACACTGCTTCACGAGGCTGGCTTCAATTCGGACTGGATTGAGAAATGTCTTGCGCATGAGCAAAAGGGAGTCAGGGCTGTCTACAACAAGGCGCAGTATGCTGAACAAAGAAGAGACATGCTTCAGCAGTGGGCCAATATGGTTGACGGTTGGATTTCTGGCGTGAAGGTGATGCCTATCTTAAGCAAAGCAGCTTAGTGGCAAATGTCTGACCTCTCTGCCGACAATATCCGCCGCGCTGCTCTCAATGCCGGCAACCCCACTGCCGAGATCAAGTCTGCGGACGATGAGGCACGGTGTGCTGAGCTGCGCGAAAAAATTCTGAAGGAATACGAGCAGCGCAAGCAACAGGAAGTGCTCGACTCCGCTCCGCTACGCCGCCAGCGCAAGGCCGCTCGCGCCGGAATCGCTGCTAACCGTGTAAAGTGGCCAACGCTGGCCATGTCTCCCGAGGGCGATACGCTGTTGTTCGGCGGGGAAGCATATGGTCTTTACTACGCCCACGGCGGTCTGCAGATTGATCGCACATTCAAGGTGGACCTTCGGACGAAAGGGTACGGCTCAGACGAAAGACGCGAAATTTTCGAGCAGGTGAATAAACTGGTGGCGGAGTCCCCTTCCGCTGGCAATATTTTTGGCGCCCCTCGATTGAAATGAATGGCAAGACAGGAAAAACAGGGATAGCTTATCCGGTTGTTTTGCCCCTTCTCACGCTCTTCCTTACTGGACGATTCTTGCGGTGTCGAACATCTGGATGGGCAGCCCGCTGCATGACTGTGGTTCTTCGCTCTTCGATCCATGCTTCAACTTCAGCTAGGTTCCATGCCACGCAACGAGCGGTCAGATAGAACCGCTTCGGAAAATTTCCGGCCTTCTCAAGTTCGTAAATCGTTGAATCTGCTAGAGGCAACAATTTTCGTAGCTCGTCGCGACGTATGCATCTTTGGGTAAAAATTGGGTCGGTCATGTTCATTCAGTTGCCACCTTCTCGGTTTCAGCAATTTGAGGTTCGCTTGCTTCAGCAACCGCCTCCGAAGTTTCCTTTCTGCGTGCAGCAAGAACCGCACGAGTGGCGATCTGCCGTACCTGACCGGCAAGACGAAGAATCCGCCGCTTCCATTCATAGACCCCGCGCGCGTATTGAGTGTCCGTAATGACGCAGGAAAGCCAGAGCGCATCCATGTTGGCCATCATGCCGTCGAACTCTCGGATGATTGCCAGGAATTTGATTGAACGCGGCGAGGTGATCTGGACATCCACTGTCTTTGCGCTGGTGTAGCCGATGGTAGTTTCGATGCCGTTGCTTTCCGCGATTTCCTTGAGCCGGGCCGATTCCTTCTGGATTCCCTCCAATGCCTGATTGATCAAGGCATCCACCATCGCATCAACTTCCTGCGCCTGTTCTTCCGTTCCGATGAATCGTAATACGACGCTTAATGAGAACAGCGCATTGGCGCACATCTCATAGCCGCGCTCAAATATCTGCTGCGCATGCAGCGAATTGAGCAAGGCCTTCTGGGTAAGGAACGGCCTGCTGTTGTCCTGCCGGATTGATGGAATTTGCGTGGATATGTTCCTCTGTTTTTGTGCCATTTGATGTCTCCCGTTGTGATCAAAGGGGAGCGTACCCATCTGGCATCAATGCTGAAGTTTGAAATGTGACCTAAATGGACGCATTTCGGCATCACGCGGCGACAAGGGCGGTACAGAATCCGGCCATCTTTCGTTCCGTCTATGGCGGTCGAGGTGAGGGTAGCTGGCCTTCTTCATAAACAGCATTTTCTTAAACCCCCGGCGGGGCAGCCCCGTCAGGACGGCGGCCTACCTGCCATTATTGTCAGGAGGCAACATGGCATCATTAAACAAAGTCACGCTCATCGGACATCTGGGAGCTGACCCCGAGGTTCGCTATACCAAGGAACGCGAAGCGATTGCTACGATCAGGATCGCGACCACGGAGACCCGCAAGAGCAAGTCAGGTGAACGCAAGGAATTCACCGAATGGCATCGGGTCGTCTTTTTCAACCGGCTGGCTGAAGTCGTCGGCGAATACCTCAAGAAGGGTTCGCCAATCTACGTCGAAGGCCGTATCCAGACACGCAAATGGCAGGACAAGGAAGGACAGGATCGCTACGTGGTCGAAATCATGGCCAACGAGATGCAGATGCTGGGCTCCCGCCAGCCTGAAAAGGATACGCAGCAGCCAGGCAAACCAAAACGCAATGCAAAAGCTGGCGCCAAGCCCGAACAGGCGACCGGCCCTGCATTCGACGACGTGCCGGACATCGAGCCATTCTGAGAATTTCGTTTCGTTTTTTCCCAACCGGGAGGTCACTCTCCCTGGTTGGGGGCGACCTCCCATTTTCATCAGGAGGTTTGTTTATGGAACGCGTCATTCTCGTCCTGGCCATGCTGGCAGGGCTTCATCTGGTGCTGTCATTTCTTCGATTTGCAGTTGAAAGTTTGAAGAATGTTTTCACCCTGTCACAAGAGAAAACGGCAATGCCAGAGACGGGCAATGTGGTTGAGGCTGCCGAGGTTGTCGAAATGCTCAAGGAGAAATCAACTTACTGGCAACTGTACGACACACCTACGTACATGCGTCGGAATTGGATCGACATTGATTCCGGCAAAAATGACGATGCTTCCTTTGAAGTAATCGCCTGAAATTTTAACCCCGTGCGGGGGCATCGCCTCCGCATCAGGGGAGGGGTGCCCCCATTTTTTATGGAGGCATCTCATGGAACTCGTACTTCTTGCTTGCTGCATCACAGGCTGGATCATCAGCCGCCCAATCGTTCGCGCGCTTGGGATTTGATTTGCAGCACTGCCTGTGGGGGACTCCCCCGCAGGTCAAAGCGCCTTCGACCGAGAGCTCTTTGACCTGCGGGGATCACTCCAGGCCCGGAGTGATTTTCGCTGTGGCTGTTCAACCAACCTCAGGAGAAAATCATGAAATCCCATCCCTTTATCGTTCAATTTTTCGCCCCGTTGCCGATGGCCTTTGCCTGCGATCTCTACCAGAGACTCAAGGAAGGGCGCACCGACCCGGAAACCCGCGACATGATCCGCAAGGCTCTATCCATGTCAAGGCAAGCCAGAAAAATTGAATGACTCCCGCCCCGGTATTCCGGGGCTTTCCAGAGTGCGTTCCTTGAGCGCATTCTGGAAACAGGTAAAAACTGATCAGTTGACGGGATAATTACGAGCATACACGGCACTTGAAATACCTGTACACGCTAATGGCATGATTAAGAAGAATGTTTTTGTGGGTGTTAAAGATGGGTTAAGTATGCGGGAGGAACGGTTTGCTAGCCATAGGCGTGAAGGGGGAGGGATAGCCCGTTAAGGGGATGGTGATGCACAGTGGGAGCCAGAACGCAGCGTCCTGAACATACATCAAATTGAAATCGAATTGACTCTGGCGAGTAGAAATATGGAATTCGGTTTGTATCTACAGCGAGAAGTTAAGTACTAACAAACTCCTTCAAATATGCATTCCGTGCAGCTTCATACGGTGCCACTCTTTGACGTTTCTCTATTGAGCTATCAATGGCCGCCAAGGCATCAGCTTTTTTCCGTGCTTTCATTGACGTGTTGGTTTCACCCCACCAGCTTGCTACCGCATAGATGGTCTTCATAAGCGGTGTTGGATTATTAACATGCTTACCTGCAAGGAGATCATGGAAACTAGTTAAATGAGGCCTTAATTTTTCCGGGAATGTGTCGCCAACATTGGCGATTAAAGTCAGTTCCACAATAAACATGGACGTCAATATTCGGCAGCGCTCACGGCAGCTTCCGTCGCATACTTTGTCATTACACTCAGTAGGTTGCTTATTCAAAATATCAGATAGGCGGCTAAGTATTTCTGCGGGAGTAAGCCGCCCAAACAATTGAGGAGAATCGCCCAGAAATTTTTCGAACATGGCGGCTGCCACGTTGATCGAGCAGAGTTCATATTGGAAACGGGTGTCGCTGGGTAAGATATTTCCGCGTAATTCACGTTCAAGGTCGAGCATTCGTATGGCTAGCGTAATCGCCTCGTGCGCGCTGGTCAGGTCGCTGGCAGTACTTGACAGATGACGGCCTGCTACTGCTTTCAGGTAGAACGCCTCACGTCCGGTAATAACTCTTTCTGTGTCCGCAGTTACCGCCTGCAATGCAGTTCGCGGATTACCAAGTACCAACTTCAGCGCGGAATCAGCAAGAGACTCCGAAACATGCCACTGATCCTGAGCGCCGAAGAGTACGCCGAATACCAGATAAGTCGTATATCCACTAGGATCATCACTTCTCACCTCACCAATACGGTGGCTAAAGTTTTTAATTTCCGTTCCCGCTTGCTTCTGCATCTGCTCCAGCACTTCATCAATAAACTTGGAAGCGTGGTCGAAACTTTCAAATCTGAGTTTGGGGGTATTTCTCCGCTGAAATCTTTTGAGGTTCCAGGTGAAGAGGAATCCGGTTTGCGAGGCGGCCAGATACACGGAATGCCACGCATCATTCAACTGCTGTTTGAGACTGCCGCCCGCACTGCGTAATCTTTTAACCAGTTCTAAAACTTGTTGTTGGTCTGAGCCCTTGACGATCTCGGCATGATTAAAGCATAGCTGGGCGGAAAATCGATTCCATTTATTCTGGAAGTTGTGCAGTTCTCCCGCATATTGACGCACCACAGCTTGCGAATTCGAATTATCTCTCGCCAATAGTTGCCGGTTCTGCTCTTCGCTGTTGTCATCACCTTCAGCCAGAAATGCATCCAGCAATTCAACTAAATTGTTCCCGTCGCCAATGGAATCACCGCCTGCCACAGCGCCGAGAATGGCGGGGTTGCCCAGAAAACATCTTGGATGGCGCAACCAAAGATCTGAAAACGAACGCTTCCGTCCACCTTCTTCAACGAATACATCCCGAGCGGCTCTAAGAATACTTAGTGCACCGGTAATCATGACAAACCGAATACGCTGACCTGCCAGTCTGGAATTAATCAACTGCAAGGTGGCGAGAGCTTCAGCGTCATCCTCAATATTTTTTTTATTTTTTTCGTCGTCCTGAATTTTCTTTCTTTTATTGCTGTTCTTAGCTTGTGCTTTTGTTTCGCTCGCGAATTTTTCTAGCCGCCCAATCCATTCCGACTTCAGATCGCTAGTCCAAATCAATTCGACAAGGGATTTGTTTGTTTTTATCGCCTCAATAAATTGGGGTGGCAGCGTTTTTTCCTTGGCATCTATGTCATTAAGGGAAACCAGCCGATTTTCGTTCACCAACTTGCTGAGGCGCAGTAGTTCTGCTCGCAGGCTATCCTGACCAATCAATGTGTCGAGAATTTCCTTGGCATGCACTTCCAGATACTGAGTAAGCTCAATGTCGCTCATGGCTTTGCTATTCAGTAAGGCATCAATAGAATCCGCACCGGATTGCGCTTGCTCGTTTTCCTCAGCCGCGTCTCTAAACACGCCACCAAATATAGACGAAAATTCCGCATCCAGAGGGGGAATAAGGATTCGCTTCCCAAAGGATTGCGCGTTTTCGCCCAGCTTGTAAAAAATGTAATGGGAAAGTATCCGGCCAATACCGATGGCATTGACATCTTCATCGCCGCTGAAGATTCGGGTATATCCTTGGCTATCGTCATCAGACTCCTGATTATTAAACGCCACTTTTTTTGTGTTGGAATAAAGTTTTGCCACATCATTATCGACGGCATAGATAATGACACCGTCATTTCTATCGACCCAGAACATATCTTCTTCATGAAGCTGGATTTCCCTGCGCAAGCGCCGGGCGGATTTCCGGTCACGCGACAACGGCGTTTCAGTGGCTTGCATATTTGGCATAGTCACCAACTCCAATTGAATTAATTGAGTCATGTACCTTGCCATGCAAAGCTACGCGTATACCGCGCTGCGTCGAACTGATTGCACCGACTGAATCAATTTGCTGGCATACGCCTAAATTGACTGTGCTTTCCCACTTACCAACTTTATTCATCGCAGTTCCTGCAACTTTAAATACATCTAGATTATCTTCATTATTTCTGATGCTAAACGAGGGCGTTACAACTGCTGCAAATAGGCCAAGACCATTTGATTGAATAGTACGGGGTTCCCTACAAATATTTGCGCGAAGCAATTTTGATTCTATGCCTTGATAGAATCTTCTTGAAACTGGTGACGACATCCCAGTCTTGCCATCAATGACGACTACGCACTCACGACCAATCGGTCGATCAAGGCCGAACATCGATGGTGAATACTCCTCTAATCCGGGGCATATAAATCCAAAGGAAATCGGCAGTTCGGCAGTTGATTCTTTATTCTCAAGTAGCGAGTACAGGCCGAAATGCTCAATCCCCTTCATGGTGTCATCCAAACCCAATATGTTGAGGCAGTTTGATAGCTTGATGTCAATCGAACGGATTTTGCTCTCAATCTCCGGCCCAATGTTTGGGCTAGTCTTAAGTAACACCAGCAACGCCAACTCCAGATAACCCGTTTGGGCACACAGGCTAATAATCCGGGAGAATATGCCTGTACCCAGAACACGATCCATCACTCCTCTGTGCTGGTTACCGAAGAAAGAAGATGCCTCAATCAGGCTCCATTCGCTTGAAAGGGCGCGTATTTCAGATTGTCTTTTCAAGACAATATCGAAGAATGTCGAATAACGCGCCAAACCATGTTTTTTTGCATAGCTCAGAGATGAATTCGCAATCGCCCTAGACTCTTCTGGGAGCGCCTGCAAACAAAACATATCTTGCAGCCAAGATAGAATTTCCGGATTCTTCAGCAAGGGCTCCAGCGAGCTTGCAGATTGCGTACGTGTCGATTCGTCCCAGTCATTATCGACCGAATATAAAGCCAATCTGAGCGCTGTACGACAACAGACATACAGATCAATCGAAGCCTTCAATTCGGCAAGATCATTTATCCTGACGCTTCGTACCTCTCCATGAGAATTTAGCCAGCGTCGTATGCCGACATCGGAAACATTCCGGCAACTTTCAGTATGGCTGTTATAAACGAAGGGCTGTTCAACCTCTATTACAAGGGCTTCCACAGAGTATGGAGACTGTATTGAAAGCATGTTAAATCCTTGCAAAATGGGTATCCCAACCCGGAATTGTGTTCGTCCAACGAGCTATCGTTTTCTCTAAAGCGTTCGCAGTATCTTTTCCTATATCATCCAAGCCCGAATCTACAACGACCACTTCCTCTATCGTGCGGTGCGAGATTTTACCAAACACATGCACCTCAATAAAATCCTTATCCCCATCGTCCAGTATCGCCGGGTAATCAGCTTTTGTTGTTAATTCTGTAAATGCGGATGCAAGTTTTGAGGTGGCCAGTTTGCCACGTCGTTTCCATGTGGATCGCAAGCCTTTTGGCACATCTTCATTTAGCATTACTACCTTCTTGACCAAGATTTCAAATGAGTTTGCCTCAAAGACAGACGCGCGATGCTCAATCATAGGCGTCCTTAATATTAAATGGCACTGCCCGTAGGTTCCCGCTGCCCCAGTCTCATTCAAGCTGAGTGCGGCAAAAGAGATTTCATCTGCATAATCAGGGAACAGTTTACCGTCAACCGCAGGCCGATGGCGATCATAGTTCCCTTTGTCGAATTGCACTGCGCCAATACTTAATCGCTTATGAAAACCTGCATGCAAGTTGGTCAGGCGATCAAACAGATTGAGAACCTCGGCAAGAGGGCGAACTAATACGGCTTTTGATTCCGTGCGAACGGATGCTTCAAAATCTTTCAGAATATTTGCGATCTTTGATTCGGCGTTTTTGATGGCACTTCTGAACTCTGTATCAGTGATGCGGGTCTCTTCGGGTTCTCGGGCCTTTACCACGTTGAACTAAACCGCTACGCGGTGGTGTTCCGCTCCACCGTCCCATCTTCAACCTCATAACTTATTTGCTGCAATTGACGTAAAAATCTCAGATCCTTGATCGCGGGGGATGTCCCCGATCAGATCAAGGAGACTGAGAT
>JAUYJO010000040.1 GCA_030700315.1 Gallionella sp. | reverse complement strand
AGGGCGGCAAGGTTGGCCTGTTCGGCGGTGCCGGTGTCGGCAAGACCGTCACGCTGCTCGAACTGATCCGCAATATCGCCGTCGAGCATTCCGGGTACTCGGTGTTCGCCGGCGTCGGCGAACGTACCCGTGAAGGCAACGACTTCTATCACGAGATGAAGGAAGGTGGCGTGCTCGACAAGGTCGCGCTGGTCTACGGTCAGATGAATGAGCCGCCCGGCAACCGTCTGCGCGTGGCGCTGACCGGCCTGACCATGGCCGAAAAATTCCGCGACGAAGGCCGCGACATCCTGTTTTTCGTGGACAACATCTATCGCTACACGCTGGCCGGCACCGAAGTGTCCGCGCTGCTCGGGCGTATGCCTTCCGCCGTGGGTTATCAGCCGACGCTGGCCGAAGAAATGGGCCGCCTGCAGGAGCGCATCACCTCGACCAAGGTGGGTTCGATTACCTCGATCCAAGCCGTTTACGTGCCTGCGGACGACTTGACCGACCCGTCGCCTGCGACCACCTTCCTGCACCTGGATTCCACCGTGGTGTTGAGCCGCGACATCGCCTCGCTGGGTATTTACCCTGCGGTTGACCCGCTCGATTCCACTTCACGCCAGCTCGATCCGCTGGTGGTGGGCGAAGAACATTACAACGTGGCGCGCGGTGTGCAGCAAACCCTGCAACGCTACAAGGAATTGCGCGACATCATCGCGATTCTGGGCATGGACGAATTGTCTCCAGACGACAAGCTGGCGGTGGCGCGCGCGCGCAAAATTCAGCGCTTCCTGTCACAGCCGTTTCACGTGGCCGAAGTATTTACCGGCAGCCCGGGCAAGTATGTGACCCTGAAGGAAACCATCAAAGGCTTCAAGGGCATCGTCGAAGGCGACTACGACCACCTGCCGGAACAGGCATTTTACATGGTGGGCGGCATCGAAGAAGCGGTTGAAAAAGCCAAGACGCTTTAATCAAGAAGCTCGAATAAAAGGGAAAAACTCATGGCAATGACCGTACACGTAGACGTGGTTAGCGCGGAGGAATCCATTTTCGCCGGCTTGGCCGAAGTCGTGGTGGTTCCCGGCGAAATGGGCGAGCTGGGCATTTACCCGCGCCATACCGCCTTGATGACGCGCATCAAACCCGGCTCGGTCAGGCTCAAGCTGCCGGAGCAGGAAGAGGAAGTTCTGATCTACGTATCAGGCGGCATGTTGGAAGTGCAGCCCAGCGTGGTCACTATCCTGGCCGATACCGCGATACGCGGTGCCGACCTGGATGAGGCGCGCGCCCTGGAAGCCAAACAGGCTGCGGAAGAAGCGATCCGGAATCACGCATCCGACGTAGACTACGCCCAGGCTCAAGCCGAGCTGGCAGAAGCTATTGCCCAATTGCACGCGATCCAGCAGCTGCGCAGACAAGTCGGGCATTGAGCGCGCTGCCCGCCCATTGCTATGGCTGGCTGGTGGTTCTCGCCTGCCAGCATCGGGCTCTGTCTATCCTGCCGCTATCTTTAAAGCCAGGCCGGTCTTTGCCGCAAATACACCGGGACAGCCGTTTTGAAACGGTGGGTAACCGATGTGTGCTCTATTGATTCAACAAATTCTTTGAATAGTAGCCATTCATAGGTGTGAATGGCTTTCTCCGGTTTTGGCATCAACCCACCAATATTTCCCCACAATTCAGGAATCAATTCAACCTGTACGAGGTTACAGCGTTGCATTATTCGCGCGCGTTGCGTAGTATTCATTTGCGCGAACCGATGCGTTTTTATATAGCTCATGCCCCTCGCGCAAGGGTCGCATGTGGCGTATTTTTCTTTGTTTGCATTTGATTTATCTTACCTGTGATCTTTTAACTTATTGATTGATAAGTAACGAAAAAGTGAAAACCCCGCTGTTCTCAAAATCTATAATTAATACAGTTTGGCAAGAGGCTGCAGCGCCATGCCTGCCGATTTGTGATGCCGCATAAAATAGAAAAAATTGCAGTTTTGTTTGCCGACATTTGCGGCAGCACCGCGCTCTACGATAACCTCGGGGATCATTTGGCGCGCAGCCTGATAGCGCAGTGTGTGGCAACCATGGTCGGAGAAATTGCCCCTTACCAAGGCACGCTGATCAAGACGCTGGGCGACGAAGTCATGTGTACCTTCCCCAGCGCCGAAGCCGCCCTGCAAGCTGCTTGCGCAATGCAGCGTGCGGTGGAAAACGCCCGCTACGAAGGCGGCCATGCGATGCACATTCGCGTTGGCTTCAATTATGGCGAAGTCATTTGCGAGGCTGGCGATGTGTTTGGCGATACCGTCAACATTGCCGCGCGGGTTGCCGCTATTACCCGAGCCAGCCAGATCATGACGACCCAGGCCGTGGTTGACGCGCTGTCGCCGGATTCGCGCGAAAAAACTCGCAAGATCATGCGTGCCGAATTCAAGGGCAAGCAGGAGCGGCTTGATATTTTCATTGTTATCTGGGAAATGGATGACATGCTGAGCACCCGCATCGGCAATCCGTCTTTCCGCAAGTTTCCAGACAATATCGACGAAATGTCTCTGCTTTACCGCAGCCAGGAACTCAAGGTCAACAAAGAACGCCGGAGCGTGGTATTGGGACGCGGGGACACTTGCGACCTTATCGTACAAAATGGGTTTGCATCGCGCCAGCACATCCGCTTCGAATTGCGTTTTGGCAAATTTGTCGCCGTGGATCAGAGCACCAATGGCACCTATATCCGTTTTAGCGACGGGAACGTGGTACGCCTCGCACGCGAGGAAATGATCATGCAGGGATCGGGATCCATCAGCCTGGGACAGGCTTACTCGGAAAATCCCAGTGAACTCGTCGAATTTTCGGTGACCACCAGCCATGTCAAGCATCTGCTAGCGGAATAGCGGAATGTGCGGAGCGCCGACAGCAGAGATTTTCTGTTTCGCGCGTGATGCCGACGGTTTCTCCGATTACACCACAAAGTGGCGAGCGGGCAAGGCAGGGTATAGCGGACTTTCTATTTAGCGTTGACAGCAGTTACGCGAGAGATTTACCGTGATGGCCCGGGAGCCCAAGGGATCGTATCGCCAGCCCAAGCCTATCTTATTGATTTTCCAGCCCCAGTTCCTGTATCTTGCGCGTCAGGGTGTTGCGCCCGATACCGAGCAGGGCGGCAGCTTCAATACGCCGCCCGCCAGTGTGATGCAGAGCTTGCAGGATCAGGGTGCGCTCGAATTGCGCGGTAAGCTCGCCCATGATGCGATCTTCGCCGCGCTGCAAGGCCATCCCCACCTGTTGCGCCAGCGCGGCGCTCCAATCACCGCCTTCAGCCGCTTTTCCGCTCGCCTCCTTATGCCATTCCGGCGGCAGATCGGCGATCTCTATCTTCTGCGAGGGCGTCATCACCGCCAGCCAGTGGCACAGGTTTTCCAGTTGCCGCACGTTGCCGGGGAAGTCTTGCGCGGCGAGGAAGCGCAACGCCTCCTCGCTCCATTGCTTCGGCTCCACACCCAGTTCGCGCGCGCTTTTTTGCAGGAAATATTTCGCCAGCAGCGGGATGTCTTCACGCCGTTCGCGCAGCGGCGGCAGGCGCAACCGGATCACGTTCAGCCGGTGGAACAGGTCTTCGCGGAACAGACCCTGTTTGACGCGCTCGTCGAGGTTCTGGTGGGTCGCGGTGATGATGCGCACGTTGGCCATGATCGGCTGATGGCCGCCGACGCGGTAGAAATTGCCGTCCGACAGAACACGCAATAAGCGGGTTTGCAGGTCGGCGGGCATGTCGCCGATTTCATCGAGGAACAGCGTACCGCCCTCAGCCTGCTCGAAGCGTCCGTGCCGCGTCGCCGTCGCACCGGTAAACGCGCCGCGCTCGTGGCCGAACAGTTCCGATTCGAGCAAATCCTTGGGGATTGCGGCGGTGTTGAGCGCGATGAACGGCTTGGCGGCGCGCGGGCTGTGGCGGTGCAGGGCGCGCGCCACCAGCTCCTTGCCGGTGCCGGATTCGCCGTTGATCAGCACGGTCGCCTGGGATTGCGCCAGTTTTCCGATGGCGCGAAACACTTCCTGCATCGCGGGCGCCTGACCGAGTATGCCGGCGGCGGCTTCGACTTCCTGCGCCCCGCCAGATTTGTGCTGGCTTTGCTCCAGCGCGCGCCGGATCAGCTCAACCGCGTAGTTGATGTCGAACGGCTTGGGCAGGTATTCGAAGGCGCCGCCCTGGAATGCGGAAACGGCGCTTTCCAGATCGGAATAGGCGGTCATGATGATGGCCGGGATAAGTGGATGGTGCTGGTGCAGCGCCTGCAAAAAATCCAGCCCGGAACTGCCCGGCATACGGATATCGCTGACCACCACTTGCGGCAAGCTGTTGTCCAGCGCGCGCAACGCGTCGTCCGCCGTGGCGAAGCTCTTGAACTCGATGTTCTCGCGGGCCAAGGCTTTTTCCAGCACCCAGCGGATGGAGCGGTCGTCGTCTATGATCCAGACAGGTTTCATTTCATTCACCTTTAGTTGCTTTTGTAGCCTGGATGCAGGCCAAAGGCCGGAATCCGGGGGGCTTACGGGATGCTTCCCCGGATTCCGCTGCGCTTCCCTTCGACCATGCTCAGGACAGGCATCCGGGCTACCTATTTGGTTTCGGCTGCGCAGGTTTAGGGCAGTGGCAGCAGTACGGTAAAGCAGGTGCGCCCCGGTTCGCTGTCGAATTCTATCGCGCCGTTATGTTGGCTGACGTAGTCCTGCGCAAGCGTCAGGCCGAGCCCATGGCCGTCGGCGCGCCCCGATACCAGCGGATAAAAAATCTTGTCCTGAAGTTCCGGCGGAATGCCGGGGCCGTTGTCGATAATTTGCACCACCACCGCCAGGCGGTGGCGGCGTTTGATCAGCGTTACCTGCCGCGCGATGCGGGTGCGCAGGATGATAGTTCCGCTGCCTTGCATCGCCTGCGCGGCGTTGCGCACGATGTTGAGCATCGCTTGGATCAACTGCTCCTTGTCGCCGATCAGCGCGGGCAGGCTGATGTCGTAATCGCGCTGAATCGTCAATCCTGCCGGCATTTCCGCCAGCACTACACTGCGCACGCGCTCCAGCACTTCGTGGATGTTGAGCGCGCTGTAGTGCGAGGAGTTCTGCGGGGAGAGCAATTTCTCCATCAGCGAGCGCAATCGATCCGCCTCCTGCACGATGATCTGGGTGTATTCGCGCAACGCCGGTCTTTCCAGCTCCTGTTCGAGCAACTGCGCCGCGCCACGTATGCCGCCGAGCGGATTCTTGATCTCGTGCGCGAGGTTGCGTAACAACAGGCGGCTGGCCTGTGTCTGATCGAGCATCTGCTCTTCGCGCGCCAGCTTGAGCGTCCGATCCATCGGGTGGAATTCCAGCAGCAGGTGCTGGTTATAGCGAAGCTCGCGCAGCGATTCGTTTGCCCCCTCGCCCGCTTGCGGGATAACCAGCGACTTAGCTGCGGTTTTTAGCAGCTTAGTCGAATGGCTAGTTGTTTCATCCAGAGGGTTGGGGAGAGGGAAGCGGGCATGGCGGGTTTCATCAGGGGTAATATCTTTACCATGACCGTTGCCAAGCTGCACCGGCGTCGCGGCGCAGCGCAAATGCAGCTTGCCGTGTGCAGGTGTGCCCAGTGTCAGGTCGTGCTCGATATAACTGGCGTTATCACGGGTCGCGTGCTGCATCGCATTGGCAAGTTGCGCGGTATCTGTGAATGCCTGCAGCACCGGAAGCCCGGACAAGCTCTTGCCGCTCACGTCGAACAAATGCTCTGCGGCCGGATTGAGATAAACGATACGCGACTCCCCGTCCAGCAGGATAACCGCTGTGGCGAGATGTTCGGGTGTGAGGTTAACGTGAAACTCGCGCAGCGATCGTTCGCTTTCTCGCCCGCTTGCGGGAGAGGATTGAGGAGAGGGAAACGGACATGGCGGTTTCATTATCAGGGGTGGCTACTGCCATGTCCGTTAGAAGAGTCGGGCATACATTCTTGCGCAGCAGGAAACATGCCAAAGGTGTGATCTATTTTATTGAGGCGTGATCTATTTTATTTTTGACAACTCGATTTTGAGCGCTTCGACATTCTTGCCGTGCAAGTCAACCCGGTCTTTCAGCGCATTTATTTTTTCTTCGTATTTCGCCATATTGCGATGGGTTTTGCCATCTTTGCCTATGAAAACTTCTGGGGTATCTTCGCCCTCTTTCAGGCTCTGTCTGGCTTCTTCGAGCAGCTTTTCTTCCATGCCCAACTCGTCCTGCAATATCTTGCGGCGCGTATCGTCGCGGCCTTTTTGCGTTGCGCCATCCACTTTGGGAAAATCCGCCGGCGCACGTGCCGGTGGAACCATAGTGGGCAGCGGCTCCAGAACAATCTTTTTGCCGCCCTTGATCGGCGTGCTGGAATAGGTCACATGGCCATCGTCATCGACGGACTTGTAGATGTCCGCCAGCGCCAGCGCCGGGCAAAAGACTGTCATCGCAAGCAAGTATCCCAGCTTCATTTTCGTTCTCCTGCAGAAAGGCACAGTGAAGTATAGGGCAAGCTTCGGAACCAGACAAACATTTGCAGCTCGAAACGAAACGGGGCTTGCGCCCCGTCTTGTTGTTCTGCTTTGCGATGTCGGCAATTAGATGCTGTAGTACATTTCAAACTCGACCGGATGGGTGGTCATGCGGATGCGGTTTACCTCATCCATCTTCAGTGCGATAAACGCGTCGATGAAGTCGCTGGAGAACACGCCGCCGCGTGTCAGAAACTCGCGATCCTTGTCCAGATGAGCCAGCGCTTCGTCTAGCGAGGCGCACACGGTCGGGATCTTTGCGTCCTCTTCCGGCGGCAGGTCATACAGATTTTTGTCGGCCGGATCACCGGGGTGGATCTTGTTCTGGATGCCGTCTAGGCCGGCCATCATCAGAGCCGTGAAACACAGGTACGGGTTTGCGGTCGGGTCCGGGAAGCGCGTCTCGATGCGGCGCGCTTTGTCGCTGGCTACATGCGGAATGCGGATCGACGCGGAGCGGTTCTTTGCCGAATAAGCCAGCTTGACCGGCGCCTCGTAGTGCGGAACCAGACGCTTATAGGAGTTGGTGCCGGGGTTGCAGATCGCGTTCAGCGCCTTGGCGTGCTTGATGATGCCGCCGATATAGTACAGCGCGGTATCGGACAGACCGGCATAGCCGTTGCCGGCGAACAGATTCTTGCCATCCTTCCAGATCGACTGATGCACGTGCATACCGGAGCCGTTGTCGCCGACGATGGGCTTGGGCATGAAGGTCGCGGTCTTGCCGTACTGGTGTGCGACGTTATGCACCACATATTTCAAGGCTTGGGTCTGGTCGGCGCGGCGCACCAGCGTGTTGAACTTGGTGCCGATTTCGCATTGTCCGGCAGTCGCCACTTCGTGGTGATGCACTTCGACCTCGATGCCGATGTCTTCCAGCGCCAGGCACATCGCCGCGCGGATATCGTTCAGGCTGTCGACCGGCGGAACCGGAAAATAGCCGCCCTTGACCATGGGGCGGTGACCGGTGTTGCCGCCATCAAATTTTTCACCGGTTGACCAGGCCGCTTCTTCGGAGTTGATCTTCAGCGAACAGCCGGACATATCGACATGCCAGTTCACCGAATCGAAAATGAAGAATTCCGGTTCCGGGCCGAAGAAGGCGGTGTCGCCGATGCCGCTGGATTTCAGGTAAGCCTCGGCGCGCTTGGCGATGGATCGCGGATCGCGGTCGTAGCCCTTGCCGTCGGTCGGCTCGACCACGTCACAGGTAATCACCAGCGTGTTTTCGTCCATGAACGGATCGAGGTAGGCCGTGGCCGGGTCCGGCATCAACAGCATGTCCGAGGCCTGGATGCCTTTCCAGCCGGCGATCGAGGAGCCATCGAACGCATGGCCATCTTCAAATTTTTCCAACCCGACGTACTTGGCGGGCACACCTACGTGCTGCTCTTTGCCGCGCGTATCGGTAAAACGCAAGTCCACGAACTTGACGTCGTGATCCTGGATCATTTGCAACACATCATTGGCCGACATCGACATAGCTACCTCCCACTTGTTAAGAATACGAAAATTGAAATTAAACCGCCAACCAAGCGGAATCCGGAATGCAAGAATCAGTTACCTCTTCATCTTTTCTTGTCTCGCACAAAGCGTGCCAACCCTTCATGCGCGACACGCGGCTATTGTGCCATAAGCCAATCAAGCGGCGCGCAAAATATTTGCACCAAAAGTGGGCTTAATGAGCCATCTACGCACTAATTTTGTGCATGGCTGCGATGGACTTGAATGGTGCGGAAGAACTCGTCATCACGCACCAGTCCATCGCAGCGAGCCTGCAAAGTGCTGGCATAGGCGGCATCTTGTCCGTCAGCCGTCAGCCCGTTGGCAGTCAGATAGAGCTCGGCATCCACCTTGCCGTCCAGATAGTGCAATACTACGCGATTGGCTGTCAGGCTGGCATCCCCCAGTCGTTCCGCGAGATGCGCCAGCAGGCGGTCGCGATCCGGCAGGTGCGCGTTTGGCTTGGCCCGCATGTCGTCTTCAGGGTCAATATGCACCATCACATCCATGACGTGATGCTGCTTGAGCACCGCCTGCCGCGCCGATTCGGCGATGTGATGCCCTTCCGATACGCTGATCCTGGAGTCGACCAGGATATGCGCGTCGACCAGCGCGTTATCGGCCATCTTGCGCGTGCGCAGCTCATGCAGCCCGCGCACGCCGCTGGTACTGAGCAGAGTTTGCCGGATGGACTCGACTTCCTCGGCATCCAGACCGGTATCGGTCAGCTCCGCCAGCGCTTCCCACGCGAGTTTGCCGCCCATGCGCGCGATCATCATGCCCACCACAGCGGCAGCCGCCAAGTCGAGGAAAGTGTAGCCGAGCAGGTTGCCGCCGATGCCGGCCAGCACCACCAGCGAGGAGGCAGCGTCGGAGCGCGAGTGCCAGGCATTTGCCGCCAGCAGTTGCGAACGCACCCGCTTCGCCACAGCCATCAGGTAGCGGAACAGGCCTTCCTTGGCAAACAAAGTAAGCAAAGCGACCCACAAGGTGGCCGGGTGAACCTGCTGAAGTTCTTCAGGGTGCTGCAGGCGCCATCCGGCGGCAACAATCAGGCCGATGCCGAGGACGGCCAGCGCCGAGCCGAGCAGCAAAGTCGCAGCCGTTTCAAAACGCGCATGGCCGTAGGGGTGATCCGCGTCGGCATGGCGATTGCCCTGCCGATTTGCGATCAGTACCAGAAAATCCGACAGCAAATCGGACAAGGAATGCAGTCCATCGGCAACGAGCGCCTGAGACCTGCCGAAATAGCCCACGACCAGTTGCAGCACGGTCAGCAGCAGATTGATCGCCACGCTTACCCAGGTGCATTTCTGTGCGGCGGCAAAGCGCGCCGCCTTGATGCGCCCACCCTCATTAAAGGATTCCTCCTCTTTGACAAATTCCTTGTCATTAACAAATTCGGGCGCATCGCGCGAGGTGTGAGTATGATTTTTCATGGCAGTTAAGCTAGTATGCGCGTGTACTGCGCAGCATAACATTGATCATCGTATTCAAGCAGGGGCGCGATATGCCGCGCTTCAGCATTCATTTTAAGGAATAAACAACATGGGACAAATTAGCGCTATTCTGCAAGCGGCGCAACAGCGCGCCAAAGAAATGAACCTGCCCTATCAAGGCACACTGCATCCGGACGAAGCTTATGAGATTCTGCAAACCGCACCCGGTGCCAGACTGGTGGATGTGCGCACCCGCGCCGAACTGGACTGGGTGGGGCGCGTATCCGGCGCCGTGGAAATCGAATGGGCAACCTATCCCGGCATGAAACCCAACCCGCATTTCATCGCCCAACTCGAGCAGCAAGTGGACAAAGAAGCCTTGGCGATATTCATTTGCCGCAGCGGAGTGCGCTCGCACCATGCCGCCACAGCCGCCACCCAGGCGGGTTTCAGCGACTGCTACAACGTGCTGGAAGGTTTCGAAGGCGACAAAGGCGCGGACGGACACCGCAATACACTGGGCGGATGGCGCGTGGCCGGATTGCCCTGGGAACAAAGCTGATCTACTGCAAGCCGCACGATGGCTGGGTTCTTGAGGTCTGGTTTATCCAGATACCTTGGTCAATGACGTCAATTGTCAGCAGCTAGCAGCCTGTCGGACTTCCCATTAACCCCACCAACAATTCGGACTTGCCGATCGAATCAGGCGGTGATTTTAAAAAAAGTATTTTCAGTTCATCATCAAATTATTTTTTCAGGCTCTCAAAGGGTGTCGTTTTCATCG
>JAUYJO010000164.1 GCA_030700315.1 Gallionella sp. | reverse complement strand
ACAAACCACTGCATCAGACAACCTTTAACCCGGATAATCCATTGGGGTGTAGGTCGGGCTTCAGCCCGACATGTCGGGTTAAAACCCGACCTACAACCCATTGATTTTGCAATATCTCAAGAGCTAATGAACTATCTGGGTTTAACAAAATCTGCCATTCGCGAACGACCGGTTTGTGCGAAAACAAAAACGCTGCATGAAAATAATAACGCCGCATTAATGCGGCGTTATGTATCGGCTTATGGGAAGCCGATTTCGTCAGCCATCGAATACTGACTTTAGGCAACTTAAAGATAATCGGTCATCGAACTGTCGATAGGCATCTCCCATTAACGGTAAACCCTTCCCAACCTGCGCATCACGAGAATTTTATACGCTTAATTTCTGGTAAATTCAACCCGAAAATCCTGCGCCTTCGAAAGCTTGAGCGTCCTGCTCAGTCTTCCGAGCCCGTCAAGGGCCGCTGCCTTTGCAATCCCGGTCGTCGAACGAGCAGCTGTCGGCATGGATGTGGCCCTTGTAGTGATCCTCGAACGCGCGGCAGAGATCCGGTTTGAAAAGCCACTGTTGGTCGGGCGTGGCGAAACGCTGCGCATCGATCGGGAATTCCTGCTCCTGGTAAACCTCGACGATCTGCACCTCGTCAGGCTTGATGCCGTTCCGGTGCAGGTATTCCACCAGGCCGCAAATCGTGTCCGCAAGGTAGGAATTGTATTCCTCGCTCCCTTCGAACAGGCGCACCCTGGCTTCATAGGTATAAGGCAGGCTCTTGTCGTACTTTGATTTCGGACCCAGTATTTTTTCGATCAAACCCATGGTTGTTCTCCTTCTCGAATAACCTATAAACAGCAGTTCAGCCACGGATTAACACAGATAAACACAGATTATCAATGGATTGATTTGCTTATCCAAGCCACCTTCCGAGTGAATGGTTGGTTTTACGCATATTTTATTTTATCAGTGGTAATCCGTGTTTATCTGTGGCTAACCGCCGTTTCTGGAATAACTATATCACCAATGCAGCGCGCGGAATTGCGCGGTCTTTTTCAGCTGATGATGCTGCATGCGGCTCACCACGCTGTCCAGTATATCCAGCGCGTTGAAAATGTACGGCCCCTTGTTGAGCATCACGCACTCGGCGCGTTCCGCCATCGCGGCATCGGTGATCTCGGCGCGCGACGGGATGTCCTGCTTGACCATGCTCTCCAGCACCTGCGTCGCCCAGATCACCGGCACATGCGCCGCTTCGCAGAGCCACAGGATTTCTTCCTGGACCTCCGCAAGCCGGTCGTAGCCGATCTCCACCGCGAGGTCGCCGCGCGCGATCATCACGCCGAACGGATGCCGCCCCGCGCCGTGAACGATGATTTCCGGCAGGTTCCGCACCCCGGCGGGCGTCTCGATCTTGGCGACGATGCCCATGTCCGGCTTGCCGCGCGCGCGCAGCTCGGCGCTCAACTTGTCGATGTCGTCCGCGCTTTGCACGAAGGAAAGCCCGATGATGTCGGCGATCTCCACGGCGCAATCCAGCGCGTTCAGGTCGTCGTCGTTCAGGATCGGCAGCGCGATTTTGCTGTCGGGAAAATTGAGCCCTTTCTCCGCGCCGATGATTTCGCCCTGCTGGCGCGCGCGCGTGATGCGCAGCCATGCGCCCTTCTTGTCCACTTTTTCGATGACTGCGCCGATGCGCCCGTCGTCGATCCACACCTTGTGCCCGGCCTTGAGAAAATCGAACACCCCGGCCTCGCTGCACGCGATATGCGCGGGTTTGCTTACCTTGCCGGCGGCATCGCGCTTTTCCGGCTTGCCCGCGACATCCTCGCGCGTCAGCAGCAGGTCATCCTGAAACACGCGTATCTTCGCCGGCGGCGGGATGAAGTCGCCGCTCGATGCCGTGGCAGCAGCACACTTGTTGCGTTTGGATTGATGCCGCAAGGCCGTACCGATGCCGATATACGCGCCCGCGTCGCAGCTCGCCAGCACTTCGACCGGCGACAGCCGCTCGACAATTTGCAGGCGACGCTCGCGCTTGCGCAAATCCTCGAACAGGATGCTGTCGCCCGCCTTGATTTTATCCAGCCACGCGGCAGCAACGCTCAGGCGCGCCGGGACGCGCTGGCCGATCTTGTTGAGCGCCGCGCCGCAGCCGGGCGCACCGGACGCATCGAGAATCACCTGGCCGGGCTGCACTACCCGGCCGCGCTCATCGCGTTTGACCTTGAGATGCAGCACGGCCGGACCGGCCGCCACGAATGCGGTGCGCAATTTGGGCCCGGCCATATCCATCAGTATCTTGCACTGCCGCCCGGTTTCCTTTTCCGCGCGGCGCACATGCGCGGCCATGTTGCGCCATGCCGCATCGTTGTCGTGGGCACAGTTGTTGCGCGCGCAATCCATGCCGCGCACCAGCAGATCGCGCACATGCAGGTATTCCCCGGCCGCCTCGCTCGGCAGCGTCACCATGAAGCGCGTCCAGCGTTTCTGCGGCGCGTCGCCGAGCAACAGGCCGGTGTGCCGTTTCAACAAAGCCTCATCGCGCCCGATGGCACGCGCCGAATCGGGAATATGCTGCGCCGGGCGCGCCTCGCCGACCATGTGCTGCAATACATGAATCACCGAATCCAGCGTCAGCAGCACATGCGCCTCGCAACGCCCCAGCGATGACAGGCCGAGCGTGGCGAGCTGTTGCTGCAGGGCGCGCAGGTCATGGCGGCGCAAGCCGACATACGCGGCGAGATTGGTCGCGCTCGGAATGAAGGTGCGGTTTTTCAAATGCGGCCGCCATTTGTGCAGCAAGTCCTGCCGGGTTTCTTCGACTGCGGCGCGCAGCGCCTGCACCGTATCCAGCAGTTCCTTCAGGTTGAATGTCGCTCTCGTGTAAGCCATGCCTGCCTCGTCATTGATCCGACACAAATGATCCGGGAAAAACCATTCACCACGAAGGCACGAAGAACGCGAAGGGCTCCAGCGTATTGCGGCATGGGCGCCGCCTCACCACAACGTGAACCAGTAGTTTGTACAAGCTACGGTTTTCTTCGTGCTCTTCGTGGTGTGGCTTTGGATTATTGCACGCCGCGTATCCGCCGCCGCTTTCTGGCGCGCCACTTCAAGATTACCGCCACGCGCCACGCCACGCGCACCGCGAAATATCCGGCGATGGACAGGCCCACGGCGAACAGCGGCAAGCCGATCATGAACGGCTCGCCGAGCAGCGCCAGCCAGCTCCACAACTCGGTCAGCCAGTCATGCCAATGCAATTCCGGAAACGATGGGTGCACTAGCGCCGCACCGTTGCGTGCGCCGCTCACCCACGCGCCGAGCTCGTAAGCCAGCAGATACAGCGGCACGATGGTAACCGGGTTGGTGTAAAGCGTGGTGAATGCCGCCACCGGCAAATTGACGCGCAACAGCACCGCCAGCAGCGCGGCGGAAATCATCTGCAACGGCCCGGGAATCAGGCCGCAAAACAAGCCGATCGCCACCCCGCCCGCCACCGAGCGGCGATGCAGATGCCACAGGTTGGGATGGTGCAACAATCCGCCGAACGGCTTGAGCCAGCGATGGCTTTTCACCGTTTCGTGGTGCGGCAGGAAGCGACGGAAAAATTTGCGCATGGCTTCATTCTACCAGCCGCCCCAATTGCACAATCCCATAAACCTTAAAACAACAATTAAACCACGAAGATCACGAAGAAAAACATAAAGTTTTTTGAGAATATCAATCGCCCTCCGGGTAATCGTCAAGCAGCGCCTGGTCCCATAAAAATCTTCGTGGTCTTCGTGGTGAAGTGCTTTTTTTGGACAAAAGTTCCCACTTCATCAAATGTGGAATAATGCGCAAACCACCCGCTCATCGACAGCCGGACATGCAATCCACTTCACTGAAACGCTACGCTTACCTTTCCATTGCCGCCGCGCTCGCCACCATCCTGCTCAAGGGTGCGGCCTGGTGGCTGACCGGTTCGGTCGGGTTGCTGTCCGACGCGCTCGAATCCTTCGTCAACCTGGCGGGCGCGCTGATGGCGCTGGCGATGTTGTCGCTGGCGGAAGCGCCGGCGGACGACACCCATGCGCACGGCCACGGTAAGGCGGAATATTTCTCCAGCGCCTTCGAAGGCTTTCTGATCCTGGTCGCCGCCGCCAGCATCGGCTACGCGGCGATCGACCGCCTGCTCCATCCACAGGCACTCGAATCCGTCGGCATCGGGCTGATCGTGTCGGTGATGGCCTCGCTGATCAATCTCGCGACCGCCCGCACCCTGATGAAGGTGGGGCGCAAGCACGGTTCCATCACGCTGGAAGCGGACGCCCACCACCTGTTCACCGACGTGTGGACTTCCGTGGGCGTGATTCTCGGCGTCGGGCTGGTGTGGCTGACCGGCTGGCTCTGGCTTGATCCGGTCATCGCGCTGCTGGTGGCGGCGAACATCGTCTGGACCGGCTGGCAATTGCTGCACCGCTCCGCCTCCGGGCTGATGGACGAATCCATTCCCGAGGAACAAATCAAGGCGATCGAAGCCGTGCTGGAAAACTACCGCCGCCAAGGTCTGGATTTCCACGCCCTGCGCACCCGGCAGGCCGGCATGCGCGCCTTCGTCACGCTGCATGTGCTGGTGCCCGGCGCCTGGACGGTACAGCATGGCCACGACTGGCTGGAACGGATCGAGGCCGACATCATGCGCGCCGTACCCCGCGCCCATGTGACTACCCACCTCGAACCGCTGGAAGACCCGGTGTCCCTGTCCGATGAAACGCTGGACCGTGTAGCCTGAAATAATTTGCGCTGGCCTCAAGGCCAGCCTTGGAATGGGTGAAACCATTCGATCCATAGGCAGATGTTCTGTAGGGGCGGATTTATCCGCCCACGGGCGAATGAATTCGCCCCTACAGGGTAAAGCGCTACACTAGCGCATGGTCGTCTTTGCCATCTTCTTCGCGCTGGGCGTGTGGCTGCTGCAACAGCAGGCCGCGCTGCCGGGTTTTGCGTGGGCGTGGCTGCTGCCGGTTTACCCTATCGCCCTCCTCCCTCCCCTGCTGCGCCGCAACGAGCTGCCTGCCAGCTTCCTCCGCGTCCTGCTGCTCGCCGCCTTCGCCTGCGGTCTGGGTTTCTATCACGCCGCATGGCAGGCCGAACAACGCCTTGCCGTGAACCTGCCGGACGAATGGCAGGGGCACGACATCGAGGTTGTCGGCGTGGTCGCGGAACTGCCGCGCCGTTATGAGCGCGGCTTGCGCTTCGGCTTCGACGTGGAGCGGACCGTCACGCGGGTGACCGGACAAAAGTTTTCCGTGCCGCAAGCCAGCGTGCCGCAGCATATCTATCTCAGCACCTATTCCGACGACAAGACAGCGCCGCTGGAGTTGCACGCCGGGGAACGCTGGCGGCTCACGCTGCGCCTCAAGCAGCCGCATGGCGCGGCGAACCCGCACGGTTTCGATTTCGAAGCCTGGGCGCTGGAGCGCAACATCCGCGCGGTGGGTTATGTGCACAACAAAGGTGATAACCGGCGCATCGACGCGCTGGCGGATGGCCTCGGCTACCGCATCGAAACCTGGCGCGAAGCGGTGCGCGACAAGTTCGACGCCGCGCTCGGCGGCGCGCCCTATGCCGGGGTATTGAGCGCGCTGGCGATCGGCGACCAGAACAGCATCGCGCCGGCGCAATGGCAGGTGTTCACGCGCACCGGCGTGAACCACCTGATGAGCATCTCCGGCCTGCATATCACCATGCTCGCCAGCCTCGCCTTCGCCCTCGCCTACTGGCTGTGGCGGCGCAGCGCGCGGCTGACTTTGCTCCTGCCCGCGCGCAAGGCCGCCGCGCTGGCCGCGTTGCTGGTGGCCAGCGGCTACGCGCTGCTATCCGGATTCGCCGTACCCGCGCAACGCACCGTGTATATGGTCGGCGCGGTCGCCGCCGCGCTGTGGCTGAACCGCAACTTTTCGCTTGGCCAGATTCTTGCGCTCGCGCTGCTAGGCGTGCTGATTCCCGATCCGTGGGCGGTGATGTCGGCAGGCTTCTGGCTGTCGTTCGGCGCGGTCGCGCTGATCCTGTATGTCACGGCGCAGCGTATCGGCAAGGCCAATTGGCTGGTGGAATACGCCAACGTGCAATGGGCGATGGTCATCGGTCTGACGCCAATGTTGCTGGGCCTGTTCCAGCAAGCCTCGCTGGTCTCGCCGCTCGCCAACGCCATCGCGATTCCGCTGGTGAGTTTGATCGTCGTGCCGCTCGCCCTGCTCGGTGCGGCATTGCCGCTCGAAGCCCCGCTGTGGCTGGCACATATCGTCATGGATGGCGTCATGCACTTCCTCGAATGGCTGAACGCCTTGCCGCAACCGGTATGGACACAGCACGCGCCGCCCGCCTGGAGCGTCGCCATCGCGATGCTGGGTGCCTTGTGGATATTGCTGCCGCGCGGTTTTCCGGCGCGCTGGCTGGGCTTTCTGTTGCTGCTGCCGATGTTCCTGAATACGCCTGAGCCTCCGGCGCAAGACACGCTGCGCCTGATCGTTTTTGATGTCGGGCAAGGCTTGTCCGTCGCCGTGCAAACCCGGCAACACGCTCTGCTCTACGACACCGGCCCGGATTTTTCCGGCGAGGCCGACAGCGGCAACCGCATCCTGATCCCCGTATTGCGCGCGCTCGGCATCGGCAAACTGGACGGCCTGATCCTCAGCCACGACGACAACGACCACACCGGCGGCGCCGCCTCGATCATGCAGGCGCTGCCGGTCGGTTGGATTTCGTCCTCGCTGCCCGCCGCGCATCCGCTGCTGCAAAACAACTCCCCTCGCCCGATGCCCCCTCCTCAATCCTCCCCCGCAAGCGGGAGAGGAGGCGAGCGAGAAAAGCAATCTTCAATCCCTGCGGGAGAGGGGCCGGGGGAGAGGGTGTCAAGGCGCTGTCAGGATGGCGCAAGCTGGAACTGGGACGGTGTACAGTTCGACATGCTGCACCCCGCACCCGACAATGACGGCGCGAAAAAAGCGCACGATAACGACCTGAGTTGCGTGCTGCGCATCAGCATCGGCGAACACAGCATATTGCTGGCGGGAGACATCGAAAGGAATTCTGAAACACGCCTGCTTAAAGAACATGCCGACAAGCTGCCCACCAGCCTGCTGGTCGCGCCGCATCACGGCAGCAAGAGTTCGTCGAGCATGGATTTCGTCGCCGCCACGCTGCCGGACTACACGGTATTCACCGCCGGCTACCGCAACCGCTTCGGCCACCCGAAAGAAGAAGTGCTGCAACGCTACGCCGATAGCGGCGCGGAACTGCTGCGCTCGGACGAGGACGGCGCAATCCTGATCGAGATGAACGCGCAAGGCTTGCAAGTGGAACGCTACCGCAAAACGCATCGGCGCTACTGGACGCACGGCAATACAGTTTTGCGCTGACATGGCATTGTGCCTATACTAAAAACATTGACAACTTGGGCAGGGTGTCGGCAATGACAATCAGGAAAATCTCCATTCTGGGCGGCTATGGCAGGGCCGGAAACAAGGATCCGGTCGAGCGCGTCGATCTGGCGATGGGCGACGTGCTCAGCATCGTCGGCCCGACCGGTTCGGGCAAGACTGCGCTGATCAACGACATCGGCCTGTTCGCCGGTGAAAACACCCCGTCCAGAAGGCGCGTCCTGATCAACGACGCGGTTCCCTCCATCGAATTTCTCGACGACCCGTCCAAGAACCCGATCGCGCTGATCACGCAGCACACCAGCTTCCTTTCCGACCTGCCGGTGCATAAATTCCTCGAGATTCACGCGCGCATCCGGCACAGCGGGCGCACCGGTTCGGTGGTGGACGACACGCTGGAATTCGCCAACCAGTTGACCGGCGAGCCGATCATCGTCGACAGCGCGATGACCGAGCTTTCCGGCGGCCAGAGCCGCGCATTGCTGATCGCCGATGCCGTGATCATCGGCAATTCTCCGATCATCCTGCTGGACGAGATCGAGAACGCCGGCATCGACCGCAGCAAGGCGCTCGAACTGCTGCGCAAATACGAGAAGATTTTCATCTTCGTCACCCACGACCCGCACATCGCGCTGCTATCGAATTACCGCATCGTGATGAAGGGCGGCGCGATGCAGGATGTCATCACCACCAGCGCCGAAGAGCGGCGCATCGCCGGAAAAATCGACCAGATGGGCAGGGTCATGGACGGCCTGCGCGACAAGATACGCGGCGGTGAGCTGCTGGTCGAGGAGGAGCTGCGCGTCATCATGGAGCTGGCCAACCTGAGATCGACAGGAGATGTGCGATGAAACTCGTCATGTGCGCCGGGCCGCCCACCAGCGGCAAAACCATGGTGCTGCGCCAGGTGACGCGCAGGCTGCTGGCCAAAGGAATACGGCTCGCCTATCTCAAGATCGACGTGCAGTTCGCCGATGAGGATGAATTATTCCAGGCCGAGTTCGGCATCCCGGCCAGAAAAGTGTATTCCGGCGAACTGTGCCCCGACCACGCCGGGGTGCTGGTGCTCGGCGATGCGGTGAAATGGGCGGAGAAGCAAGGCGCGGACACGCTGCTCGTGGAAACGGCGGGGCTGTGTTTGCGCTGCGCGCCGTACATCGAAGGCTCGCTCGGCATCGTGGTGCTGGAAGCGACCAGCGGCATGAATTTGCCGCGCAAGATCGGCGCGATGTTGACGCTGGCCGACATCGCGGTGGTCACCAAGATCGACCTGGTTTCCCAAGCCGAGAAGGAAGTGTTTCGCGCCAACATCGTCGAGGCGGCCGGCATCGACGTGCTGGAAACCGACGCGCTGCACGGCATCGGCATCGATCGCATCGCCGCGAGGTTCGAACGGGCGCAGAAAGTTGTGGGGCCGATGATGCTCAGGGGCAGCCCGCCGATGGCGGTATGCACGATCTGCGCCGGGAAGAGACAGATCGGTTCGGAACACCATTTCGGCGTACTGCGCACGCTGGATTCGGACCTGTTTTACCGGGGTCAGTGATGGCGGAAAGCGCACAGGAAATTCTGGCAAGGCTACCCGGCAAGGACTGCGGGCAATGCGGTTTCAAGACCTGCGCGGGGCTGGCCGAACTCGTCGCCCTGCATCTGGATGAACTCAAGCGCTGTATCCACCTCTGGCATCCAACCGGCGCGCCGATACCCCTCCTCCCCGCCGACGAGGACATCACCTGGAAAGACATGCTGGGCAGGGAATACGACTTCGTACTGGAGCCGTTTCCGGAAGACCCCGGGCCGCGCGAAATCATCGTGCCGCTCAACCCGTTGAACGTCGAGCGGCTTGCCGTCAAAAAGGGCGACGTGCTGTACGGGCGCCCGGTGATGACCGGCTGCCCGGTGACGCATGTCGGCGTGGTGGTCGAGGAGCCGGACTACCTGAACGGCGTGATTGTCTGGTGCATCGTCGGCCCGCTGGCGGCACGGGAGCGCGGCCGCGAAATCGGCCACTACCACATCATCGCCTACGAAGGGATCGTCAGGCATGCCCGTCAGGAACTGCAAATCGGCCGGCGCTATTTTTTCCTGCCGCGCATGTGCATGTTGCAGTCGCGGCACTCGGGGCTGGTCAACGCTCTGGCGAAAAGGGAACGTGGGACGCGGGTACGGGTGGAAGGAATATGGATCGCCTGAAACAGGCTCCCTACTTTCTTTTGGCCGGGATGCCGCCAGCATTGCTGAAATTCAGAACCACGCTGGCTGCGCCGGTTTGCGGGGAAATTTCCAGTTTCCGGGTCGCATAGACCGTCATGGTTTTATTTTCTTCGTCATAGATAGCCATCGGCACATAACCCTCATCTGCGGTCTGTTTTATCATTGCTTTGACGGCTTGGTGCGCTTCTGCGTTTTCTTCCGGCATCGCCAATTCTTTTTTGGCTTGCATGCCGATATGCAGAAAATCCGGTATGCAATTACTGGGTTTGATCGCGGCAATCTTCGTGATGAAACCTTTTCTGCCCCAGTCTGCCGGCGTGTCGTAATAATGAAAGACGGCATGCGCAAATGATTTTGCATCGGCGTCGTCCATGCAGCTTATATAGAATATATGCTGCATCTTGTCCGTCGAGAAACCGACTTCATAGGTCTTGCTGTTCTGTTCTGCTGTCATTCTGTTTTGCCTTTAGTTCATTCGGCGCTTGCCGGTAATAGTCCGTTAACGGATCGTTTTTGCGGCGGCGATTATAACCCGGCATAAATGCCCCATCCGCTATAATCCGCAGCGAATTGCCACGAAGCCTGTTTGCCGAAATGTCCGCTATCCACCTGCTGCCCGACCTGCTCATCAATCAAATCGCCGCCGGTGAGGTGATCGAACGCCCTGCCTCGGCACTCAAGGAGTTACTGGAAAACAGCCTCGACGCGGGTGCGACTGACATCGCGGTGCAACTGGAAGGCGGCGGCGTCAAATTATTGCGCGTCCGCGACAACGGCAAAGGCATCGCCAAAGAGGAATTGCCGCTGGCGCTGATGCGCCACGCCACCAGCAAAATCGCCTCGCTGGAAGATTTGCAGCGCGTCGCCAGCATGGGCTTTCGCGGCGAGGCCTTGGCGAGCATGGCGGCGGTGGCGCAACTCACCCTGAGCAGCCGAAGCGCAATGCCCAGCCACACCGCACAAGACTCGCATGGCTGGAAGGTCGAAGCGATCAACGGCCAGCTCGGCGCACCCGTTCCCGCCAGCCACGCGCCAGGCACCACCGTGGAATTGCGCGAGTTGTATTTCAATACGCCAGCACGGCGCAAGTTCCTAAAATCCGAAACCACCGAAGCCGCCCATTGCGAAGAAACCTTCAAGCGCATCGCCTTGTCGCGCCCGGATGTCGCGTTCTCGCTGCAACATAACGGCAAGACTGTCTGGCAACTGCCGGCTTCCCCTCTCCCGATGCCCTCTCCTCAATCCTCTGATGGAACAACTAGCCATTCGACTAAGCCCGCAAGCGGGCAAGTCGCTGGTTATCCCGCAGGCGGGAGAGGAGGCGAACGAGAAAAGCAATCTTCAACCCTTGCGGGAGAGGGAACAATCGAGAAAAGCAATTTTGATAGGATTGCCGCGATCCTCGGCGAGGAATTCGGACATGCGGCGGTGACGGTGGAGCGCCAGGTGGCGAATCTGTCGCTGCGAGGACTGGCCGCCCTCCCCGCTTATTCCCGCTCCAGCCGCGATGCGCAGTATTTCTTCGTCAATGGCCGCTTCGTGCGCGACAAGGTCGCCAGCCACGCGCTGCGCCAGGCATATCAGGACATCCTGCATCACCAGCGCCATCCGGCCTTCGTGCTGTTCCTCGATCTGCCGCCGGAACAAGTTGACGTGAACGTACACCCGGCCAAGAGCGAGGTGCGTTTCCGCGAGAGCCAGGGCGTGCACCAATTCATTTTCCATACGCTGCAACAGGCATTGAGTGCGCCGACGGCGGGAATCGATACAAAAAAAACCTCAGACTTGGATTCGTCATTCCCGCACAGGCGGGAAAACGGCGCTTCACGTTTCCAGCAACAAACCATGCAGCTAGGTGTTGCAGAACGGGAAGCCGCATATCGGTTGTGGGAAATGCAAACCGAAAACCCAACCCCTCCCAGCCTCCCCTTGTCAGGGGAGGAGCCAGCTTCCCCCCTGACAAGGGGGGATCGAGGGGGGTTTGCTTTTCCAACCTCGCCAGAAGAACATCCGCTCGGCTTTGCCCTCGCCCAACTCTCCGGCATTTACATCCTCGCGCAGAACACCCACGGGCTGGTGGTAGTGGACATGCACGCGGCGCACGAGCGTATCGTGTACGAGCGCCTCAAGGCCGCGCTGGATGACCAACAAATCGCCATGCAACCGCTGCTGATTCCGGTAAGTTTTTATGCCGAACCGCTGGATGTCGCGACGGTGGAAGCGGAACAGGATGCGCTCAAAATACTCGGCTTCGACATCGCCCCGTTGTCGCCCACACAACTCGTGGTGCGCGCCATGCCGGCGCTGCTCAAGCAGGCTGAAGCTGAAGCCGTGGCGCAAGAAGTGCTGCACGAGCTGCGTGAGTTCGGCGCATCGCGTGCGCTCACCGAACGGCGCAACGAGTTGCTCGCCACCCTCGCCTGCCACAGCGCGGTGCGAGCCAACCGCATCCTGAGCATCACCGAAATGAACGCGCTGCTGCGCGAGATGGAACAGACCGAACGCTCCGACCAGTGCAACCATGGGCGCCCGACTTGGTTTCAGTTGAGCATGGGCGAGCTGGACAAAATGTTCATGCGCGGGAAATAGCCACCAAACCACATGGAGCCTTTTGAAGAGAACTGTCCCATTCCATCAACACATGAGAAATGTGCTGAGGCTAGGTATTTTCTAGTTCAGTGTTTGTTCAGCTATCACACCCCTCAACCATTTATCTTCAATTTGAATGCATTTATTCAAGCCATTCGCAACATTACCTTTATGCTGCAAAGTGAGAATTCAAAACTAATCGGCTTTCAAGAATGGTATGAACATAAGCGCGAAGAAATGCGGATGCAGCCAACATTGCGTCGTTTGGTAGAGGCACGAAATATCGTCGTAAAACAAAATTCACTTACGTCTAAAAGCAGCGTTGCGTGCGGTCTCTTTAGAGGTCGCAGGATGAAACTCTCAATGTCGACTGATATAACTCCGTTTACTAAAACAGAAATAATCCTTGAAATCACCTCAAAATTTGTCGGCAATTTATTTCTTGGTGGAGAGCATGAAATTATTGGTGAGCAAGCCGGTGTCGAACGAACTTGGGTTGTTGAAGAGTTGGGCGATGGGGAGGTTGTAGCCAAGTGTATTGATGCCATGAATTACATGATTGCATTGGTTGAGGAAGCACACCAACTTTCTGGTTGCTCATCAAAATTGGAATTTTTTGGGCTGGCAGATATGCGTGAATTCACCGTTTTACTTGAGACAGATGCCGATCCTTCCCTATTCGAAAAGTGGAACTGGATTGAAAAGTAACTTCATCATGAAACCCTCCACCACCCGCATCGCCTTCGCCAGCTTCATCGGCACGGCCATCGAGTTCTACGATTTCTACATCTACGGTCTCGCGGTGGCGATGGTGATCGGCCCAGTGTTTTTTCCCGGCAGCGACCCGGCGGCGCAGGCACTGAATGCTTTCCTCACCTTCGGCATCGCGTTCCTTGCGCGCCCACTCGGCGCGCTGCTGTTCGGGCATTTTGGCGACAAGATCGGACGCAAAACCACACTGGTCGCATCGCTGCTGGTGATGGGCATTTCCACGACGCTGATCGGCGTGCTGCCCGGTCATGATCTGATCGGCTGGGCCGCACCCGCGCTGCTGTGCCTGCTGCGCTTCGGCCAGGGCATCGGCCTCGGCGGTGAATGGGGTGGTGCGGCCTTGCTGGCGGCGGAGTATGCGCCCAAGGGCAGGCGCGGCTGGTTCGGCATGTTCCCGCAACTCGGGCCGCCGGTCGGCTTCCTGTTCGCGGTCGGCAGTTTCCTGCTGCTGTCGCAATGGCTCGACGACGCGCAGTTCCGCGCCTGGGGCTGGCGCATCCCGTTCCTCGCCAGCGCGGCGCTGGTGATCGTCGGCCTGTATGTGCGGCTGAAGCTGGAAGAGACGCCGGTGTTTTTGAAAGCCAAGCAGGCTGTTTCTGGGACGGCGGGCGAAGCCCGCCCTACACTGCCGCTGGCAACATTATTCAGGCATCATGCCGCGCCGCTGCTGCTGGGTGCGCTGGCGATGGTGGTGTGCTACGCGCTGTTCTACATCTCCACGGTGTTTTCGCTGAGCTACGGCGTCACCACGCTCGGCATCCCGCGCCCGCAATTCCTGTCGATGCTGTGCGTCGCCGTCGTCTTCATGGCCGCAGCGACGCCGCTTGCCGCCATCGCGGGCGACCGTTATGGCCGCCGCCCGGTGCTGCTCGTCGCGGGCAGCGCTGCATTGCTGTCCGGCTTCCTGCTAGCGCCGATGCTGGGCAGCGGCTCGCCGTGGCAGATCACCGCATTCCTGTCGATCGAGCTATTCCTGATGGGCGCGACGTTCGCTCCGATGGGCGCGCTGCTGCCGGAACTTTTCCCGACCGCCGTGCGCTACACCGGCGCGGGCGCTGCCTACAATCTCGGCGGCATCCTCGGCGCATCGCTGGCCCCCTATATCGCGCAACAACTGGTGCTGCACGGCGGCCTCGCCTGGGTGGGCGGCTATATTTCCGCTGCGGCTGCAATCAGCTTGCTGGCGGTATTCATGATGCGCGAGACGCGCGGCAGGGAACTGGCATGAACCCGCTCTACCGGCCAACTCCACTCCAGCTCCTTCCCCCTTGCAGGGGGAAGGATAGGATGGGAGTAGAGGTTTTCAGGTACGCCACGTTTCTACCCCCACCCCGGCCCTCCCCCTGCAAGGGGGAGGGAGTGTGGTACCCAATGGATTGCGCAACATGAAATCTCTCCCCCCCGCGATCTTCCTGATGGGTCCCACTGCCAGCGGCAAAACCGGCGTCGCGGTGGAGCTGGCGCAGCGCCTGCCGGTGGAACTCATCAGTGTGGATTCGGCGTTGGTGTACCGCGACATGGACATCGGCACCGCCAAGCCGGACGCCGCCACCCTCGCCCGCGCGCCGCACCACCTGATCGACATCATAGCCCCGACCGCAGCTTATTCCGCCGCCGCGTTCCGCCACGACGCGCTGCGCCTGATGCACGACATCACGCAACGCGGCAAAATTCCACTGCTGATCGGCGGCACCATGCTGTACTTCAAGGCATTGCGCGAAGGGCTGAGCGCCTTGCCGCAGGCCGACCCGGAAGTGCGCGCCGCACTTGACGCAGAAATCGCGCAGCACGGCATCCGGCACCTGCACCGGCAACTCGCGGAAGTCGATGCGGAAACCGCCGCGCGCCTCGCGCCCAATGACACGCAACGCATCCAGCGCGCGATGGAAATCTATCGCCTCAGCGGAACACCGATGTCGGTATTATTCAAGCAACAAACGCAACACGAGCTGCCCTACCGCATCACCTCCATCGCCCTCATTCCCTCCGACCGCGCCCAGCTTCACACGCGCATCGCGGCACGTTTCAAGGCCATGCTCGAACTCGGTTTGCCGGATGAATTGCGCGCGCTGCGCACAAAATATCCGCTGCACCCCAATCTGCCCTCGATGCGCTGCGTCGGCTATCGCCAGGCGTGGCAATACCTTGAAGGTGAGATTGGAGAAGCCGAACTGGCCGACCAAGGCATCGTCGCCACACGCCAGTTGGCGAAACGCCAACTCACCTGGCTGCGCTCCATGCCGGACAACATCGAACTGGATTGCCTCGCACCCGGCCTGGCGCAGACGGTATTCGACGAAATCGCGCAATCTGCCATAATGCGCAATGCAGCAACGTAGCATCGCAGGAAGCTGCTTTAAGCTGCTTTGGTTTTTGCGCTTGGTGACGGATGGCACGGCGGAGATAAAAACGCGATGGGATTATTCGGACAATTGTTTGGCCTCGGCGAGGAGCAAGTTACGCCCGAGTTGCTGCCGGTCATTGATCGGGCTGTCAGCGCGGTTGACCCTTTGCTCAAGCAGGCAGGCGGCTATCCCGGAGATTACCGCAAACCCGTCATGACCGCGCTGGAGTATGCCCGCAGCCTGGCTGCCAGCTTGCCGGGGCCGGTGGCGGTCAACCTGGAATCCTATGCCAAAGATGCTCTGGTTCACGCCCTGTTTCCGTCCGCAGATTATGTCACAGAGGCGTTTGGCGCCAGCCTGGCCTTGCAGGATTACCATGACCATTACCCCGCCACCGACGAGCTATATGCCCTGATGGGCATGCGACGTTTCGAAAAAAATACGGTGGGAATGGAGCTGTCCGGCGATGTGATACAGCGCGACGTGGTGCAAAAAGTAGTCTACTTCACCAGCCACACCATCGAAAACCCGGCCCCCAGCGAGGATCAGGCCAGGGATCAGGCCGCATTGAGTTTTTTCGACAGCCTGGTAGGCAAAGTGAAAAAGCGCATAGGGGCGCGCAAGCTGGACTGGCAAGCGCTGCTGCAGGAGAAGGATTCGCTGGTGGCACGCTTGCGCATTGCCGATGCCCGCACACGCCCCGCCCTGGAAGAAGAGTTGGCCAAAGTGATGTCCTCCATCCAGGCCTCTGCCGGCTCACTGGACTTGCACAGTTACCTGGAAGATTTCGAGGCGGTACTCCTCAGCCCGGAGCAACATCTCCGCCTGAACCAAACCCCGATAATTCTGGACAGCATGGGCATCAGGCGGGAAGAAGACGATACCAATCGCGGCAAAGCAATCGTATTCAATGAGCTGATCGGATATGACCGTCGCGACTGGACGGTGACCATGGTGCATTGCAGCAATCTGCAAAAAGAATCGTTCGCCACGAGGCTGGACAAAGCCTACCGCAAACTTGCCCTGTAGCAACACGGAGTGCGATCAGTTGGGGTATCTTACAAGAGCGGATGAGCCGTAGGCGTTAACCGATGGCTCTTCGACAGGCTTGACAGGCTTTTTCGCCCTGCTTCTTTGACCAACATTTTTGATCGCACCCACGATAATTCGTACCTGCCCATGCAGATTATTCGACAACCTCCAAAGCGAGCCAGGCAGCCGGAAACACCAGTTTGGCCGACAGCCCGCCCCCGGCACGATCTTCCAGATGAAACTCGCCACCGTACAGCCGCGCGGTGCGCTCGACAATCGCCAGCCCCAGACCCGATCCGGTCGTGTCGCTGCGCGCGCATTTCAGCAGCAACGGACGCAAGCGCTACGGTCAAGCCGTTTTCTGCTGCGGAAGCGTAATCGTGAAGCGCGTTCGCCCTTGCGCAGACTCGGCGCCGATCGTGCCACCGTGCATCTCGACGATAGACTTGGTGATCGCCAGCCCCAGGCCCACGTTTTCGGTGTTCCCTTCCCGGCGCGCGGCGTCGACGCGGTAGAGGCGTTCGAAAATCCTGGGCAGATGTTCGGCGGGTATTTCCGGGCCCGGATTCGCAACGGCGATCATGGCCTGATCCGCGCGCTCTCCGAGGGTCACCTCGACCGCCATTCCCTCAGGCGTGAAGCGGATAGCGTTCGACAGCAAATTGGACAGGGCGCGCTGGATCATCAAGCGGTCGGCGCAAACCGTTGCCGCCCCGCTCTGAACCAGCCGGACATGGCTCTCGCCGGCCAGCGCTTCGTAGAAATCGAACAACTTCGCCACTTCCGCTTGCAGCTCGATCACCTCCTGTTTCGGGACGACCAGGCTATTGTCGGCAGTGGCGAGAAAAAGCATGTCCGATAGCATTCGCGACAGACGTTCGAGTTCTTCCAGGTTGGACTGCAAATTGGTCTGGTATTCGCCGCTATCGCGTTCACGGCTCAAGGTGACCTGCGTCTGCATCATCATGTTGTTGATCGGCGTGCGCAGTTCGTGGGCGATGTCCGCCGAAAATTCCGAAAGCCGCCGGAACGAATCGTGGAGCTGCGCCAGCATCCTGTTGAAAGCGGAAACCAGTTCTTCCAGTTCGCGTGGCACACATTCCGTTGGCAGCGGTTTGTCGAGTCGCTGGGCCGACACATTCGCCACCATCGCCGATATATTGTGCAGCGGCGAGAGCCCCCTGCGCACAGCCACCCAGCCGAGCCATCCCAAAGCCAGTGCGGCCAAGGTCATGCCGAGCCACAGGAGCCTCATGAACTTTGCCATGAATTCTATTTCCTCGGTAATATCGAGCGCGATCGCCACGTTGGCCGGCTGGCTGTCCGGTATGCCGAACGCAAGATGTTCGGTGCGGATGCGGTAGGTGCGATTATCAAGCGTCCAAATCACCGGCTTCGGCTTGCTGGCTTCTGTGCCTTCGAGCAAATGCTTCACAACTTCCGCCTGCCCGACCGAAAACAGCCTGGTTCCATCGCTCGCGGCTACCGTAATCGCAATTCCCGGATGGCTTATTACGATCGCATCGCGCAGCCGCATCCGCAGCGCATCCAGGGAAACGGGCGAGGCGATGCTCCCGAGCACATTACGGACCAGTTCCATCTTGCCGTCCAGTTCCATCCGGTAGTGTTCCTGAAGCTGGTTTTCGCCCACGCGCTCGAACAGCAACCCGGCGGCGAACAGAACGCAGGCCGCCGTGCCGGCGAATTGCAGGCTGAGGCGCGCCGTCAGGGAGGCGGGGCATTTCATGGTTCAGGCGCTTCCAGTATGTAACCCATGCCGCGCAAGGTGCGGATGAGCTTGATGTCGAAATCGTCGTCGATCTTGGCGCGCAAGCGGCGCACGGCGACGTCGATGACATTCGTGTCGCTGTCGAAGTTCATGTCCCAGACCTGGGACGCGATCAACGAGCGCGGCAGCACTTCCCCGTGCCGCCGCATCATCAGTTCGAGCAGCGCGAACTCCTTGGCGGTAAGGTTGATCCGCTTGCCGGCCCGCATGATGCGGCGACGCAGAAGATTGAGTTCCAGATCGGCGACTTTGAGATTTTCGGATGCCTGCCCGACATTTCCCCGCCGCAAAAGCGTGCGTACCCTTGCCAGCAGCTCGGAGAAGGCGAAGGGTTTGACCAGATAGTCGTCGGCGCCGAGTTCCAGCCCCTTGACGCGGTCGTCCACCTGATCGCGCGCAGTCAGGAACAGGACGGGGAACTGTCTGCCGGCACGCCGCATCTCGCGCAGCACTTCCCAGCCATCGATCCCGGGCAGCATCACGTCGAGCACCGCGAGGTCGTAATTTTCCGTCAGCGCCAGATGCAGCCCGTCTCGCCCGTCGGTCGCGACATCTGCCACGAAGCCAGCCTCGGCCAGTCCCCGCCTGAGATATTTTCCCGTCTTGGGTTCATCTTCGATGATCAGAATTTTCATGTCATGCCTCACCGCTACGAGATGGGCATGTAGTGTACTACGGTAGAGATGTCTGGAAGATTACAGATTTGTAATGCGCGCGTCACCAAACTGACGGTACCCAAGAATCATCATTGCCACCCATAGCAACTTCAGGCATCCCGGATCCGCAAGGAATCGGGGGCTGCGGTTCTATAAGTTTGGGGATGTGTTGGGGCGAGGCCGCTGCACCAGCATTTCCGGGGATCGGCGCAGCAGTACCGAAATAACAATATCAGGAGAGGATTACGTGATGAAACAGGAATTTTCAAGGCATCCCTTTGCCGCCATGCTGCTCGGCATGGCTTTGGCGCTGGGCGTTGCAGTGACGGCACAGGCCGCAGACGGCAAGGATCTCGTCCTCAAGGGCGACGCGAAATGCACGAGCTGCCACGACCAGGATGAAAAAAGCGTGATGGCCATCGGCAAGACGCGCCACGGCGCCACCGGCGACAGCCGCACGCCGACCTGCACCAGTTGCCACGGCGATAGCGCCAAGCATGGCGACCACAAGGGCGGCAACCGTCCCTTGCCGGATCGCACCTTCGACAAAAAATCGGCCACCCCGGTCAAAGCGCGCAACAATGCCTGTCTGAGTTGCCATAAGGGCAGCAACCGCATGCAATGGGCAGGAAGCCAGCACGAAGGGCAGGGACTGGCCTGCACCACCTGCCACACGGTGCACAATCAGCATGATGCCGTGCGCGAAAAAGCGACCCAGACAGAAACCTGTTTCTCCTGCCACAAGGAGCAGCGCGCCCAGTCGCACCGTTCCTCGCACCACCCGGTCAAGGAAGGCAAGATGGTCTGCTCGAATTGCCATAACCCGCACGGTTCCAGCGGTCCGAAGCTGCTGTTGGGGGACACGGTGAATGAGACCTGCTACACCTGCCATACCGAAAAGCGCGGACCATTCCTGTGGGAGCATGCGCCGGTCAGCGACAACTGCACCAACTGCCACACGCCGCACGGCTCCAACAACGCCGCGCTGCTGAAGACCCGTGCGCCCTATTTGTGCTCGTCCTGCCACCTGGCCGGCCACCAGTCCGAGGCTATCCGCAACGGCGCCAATTTGGGAGTAGTGCCCGTGACTGGCAAAGCCTGCGTGAACTGCCATGGACAGATCCACGGGAGCAACCACCCGTCCGGCGCACGTTTTAGTCGATAGATTAAGGGAGAACATATAATGAAAAAAGTAATTGAAAAGCGCTTCAGCCGCACCATCCTTGCGGCTTCCATCGCGGCCATCGGGCTTTCCGCTCCGCTGGCCGCCCAGGCGGAAGAGGATGATCTTCGCAGCCTGACTACGCCGGATAGTCAGATCGAAGTGGGCGTCGGCAACATATCGGACGGCAGCTACAAGTACGGCGATTACGGCAGGTGGCTGGAGCAATCCGGCGTCTACCTGATCGGCAACATCCGGATGAATACCCGTGGCGACAACAATGCCAGCTATCTGGAGATCATCGCGCGCAATCTGGGCTTGAGCGGCTCCCGCGACTTCGCGATCAAGGGCGGAGAACAGGGCAACTACGGCCTGAGCTTCGAATACGGCGAGCTGTCGAAGCTGCACAGCGACAGCTTCATGACGCCTTACACCGGGATGGGCTCCACAGTCCTGACCGCCCCGGGAGGAATAACCACATGGGCGGGGACAATCGACATAACGGCCGGCGGCGCCATCAATCCACCCGTTGCTGGCACCAAGGTTCAAACCAACTTCATGACCGCCCTTGCGGCCAACATGAAACGTTTCAACGTCGAGACCCAGCGCAAGGCGGCGGGATTCGGCATCACCAAGCAACTCGACGGCGGCTGGGATCTCGCGGTGAACTTCAAGCGCGAGGAAAAGGATGGCACCAGGCTCACCGGTGCGCCGGTGCAGGCAAAAAACCCCGCCACCCGGGTCACCTTGCTCGCGCCCGAGCCGATCAATTACACCACCGATCTGTTCGATGTGCTGGCGCGTTATACCGACGAGAAACTGCAAATGCAGCTCGGCTATCACGTCTCGCTGTTCGACAACACCAACCGCTCGCTTACCTTCGATAATCTGTATTACAACGCCTTGTCCACTGCCGCCAGTGGCGGCGGCAATCAGCTCACCGGACGGCTCGGGCAGATGCCCGACAACCAGTTACACCGCATCAGGGTTTCGGGCGGGTACACCCTCGGCGAGGAGACGCACCTGAGCGGCAACCTGAGCCTCGGTCGCATGACGCAGAACGAGGCGTTCCTGCCTTACGACACCACCACCAACACCATGCCCGCGACGGCCTCGCTCAACGGCAGGATCGATACCACGCATGCGGACATCAAGCTGAACTCGAAACTGACGCATGAACTCGATCTCACGGCCGGCTACAAGTACGACGATCGCGATAACCGCACCGCGGTCAATACCTATACCTATTCCACTGCCGACAACACGACATCGAACGCTCTGCTGAGAAACGAAAGGCGGAATACGCCGCTCAGCAAAAAACAGCAGGCGCTTTATGCGGATCTGGACTACCACCTGTCGGACGCCACCAGGCTCAAACTGGGCTACGACTATGACAAGGTCACGCATACTTACGAGCCCACCAGCGGCGACACGGAGCATACGGTCAAGGCCGAAATCAAGCACAGCTTCGGCGACACGGCTTCAGGCGGGCTGGCCTACGCCCACTCCGACCGGAACGCCTCGGCCTATGACGGCGCGGCCGGGTTGCTGGACACCTATAGCGCAGCGTATCTCGCGGAGCATCTCGCAGCGAGCCAATGCGCTGTAGGAAGTACGTTTGTGAACAGTATTGGTGCGGTAACAAACTGTATTGGCAACGGTGCGGCGGGAGCCACTACCTTCGCGTGGCTCGAAACACTGGCGCTGCGTAAGTATTTCCTGGCCGACCGCAAGCGCGACAAGCTGCGCGCGTTTGCCGATTTCGCGGCCAGCGAAAAGCTCGACCTGCAATTCGGTGCGACCTATTACAAGGAAAGGTATCCCGATGCCGAAGCCGGTTTCGGCCTGACCAAGGCGACTGGCTGGACCGCCAACTTCGACGCCAACCTGGCGGCCACCGAAGCGGTCAGCGGGGTGTTCTTCGCGTCCTTCGAGGACTACTCGACCGGCATGAACAGTCATCAATACGCAGCCGAAACCTACACCCTCATCAGGGAGCTGAATAACGCGGCGTTCGATGCGTATACAGGCACGATATCCCGTGCCGACCGCTCGCTGACCGTGGGGCTGGGCTTCAAGGTAAAACAGGATGACAGCTTTGACTGGGGCGGAGATTTCACGCACGCCACCACGATCGGCTCGACCGGTTTCAGCAATCTCGGATCCGCTATCGCCGCCGCCGTAAAGCCCATGCCAGACGTGGTCTCCCGGCTTAACCGGCTGGAGTTGTTCGGCAAATACAAGATGCGGAAGGACGTCACGCTTAACGTGAAATATGCTTACGAGCAATTCAACTCCACCGACTGGTCATGGGATGATGGTCAGATTGCCGGGTATCAGATTTCTTCGGGCAAGAAGAATTTTATCGGCACCGGACAAACCAGCCCGGACTACCGTGTGCATGCGATAGGCGCTTCGCTTACGTATAGCTTCTAGCAACCTTCAGGCAGCGATTGTGCCATCGCCGGGGTTGCAATGACCCCGGCTTCTTTTGCACACCGGATTCCTGCCGACGTGCTAAGCCTATCGCAGGTGCATCGGGCGCAAAGGGTGGCTGACGCAGGATTTTTATTTTGAGAACGAGGAGATTTCCATGAACCAAAAAATTGCTTATGCGCTGTTGGCGGGCGGCATGCTGTTCGGGTTGGCCGTGGCGGGCGGCGCTTGGGCCGGGGACGCGAACAAGCTTGCCGAAACCTGCGCGAACTGCCACGGCAAGGACGGCGCCAATGCCGAGAGCGATGTGCCGAACATCGGCGGCTTTTCCGCCAAGTATTTCGCCCTCACCATGGAGCATTACAAGAAGAAGGAGCGCCCCTGCGTCGAGACCAAGATACGCTCCGGCGACAAGAAAGGCACCAAGTCCGATATGTGCCAGGTGGTCAATGACCTGAGCGACGACGACATCAAGCAAGTGGCGAAATATTTTTCCGAAAAGAAGTTCGTGCGCACCGCGCAGAAATTCGATGCCGCCTTGGCCGCCAAAGGCAAGAGCATCCATGACAAGAGCTGCGAAAAATGCCATTCCGAAGCCGCCAGCAAGGCGGATGACGATGCCGGCCTACTCGCCGGGCAGAAAATGCATTACCTGAAGGAGCAGACCGAGTTTTTCCTTGCGGGCAAGCGCCCGATGCACAAGAAAATGAAGCCGAAGATCGAAGCGCTGAGCAAGGATCAGGTCGAAGCGGTCATCCAATATTACGGCAGCTTGCAGTAATTCTGTTTCGGTGCGCGATTGCGCCCCTGCAACATCCACTATCCAATAAGGAAACGAAGGCATGACCGACCCAGTTGCAACAGGCAAATTCAAAAAGCTTTGCCAGTTTTTTTGCCGTCCGAGCGCCCGCTTCTCGCTGCTGACCCTGCTGGGAGGCGGTTTTATAGCGGGTGTCATTTTCTGGGGCGGGTTCAATGCCGTGCTGACTGCCACCAACACGGAAGCATTCTGTATCGGCTGCCACGAAATGCAAGGCAATTACGAGGAATACAAGAAGACCATCCACTATTCCAACCGCACCGGGGTGCGGGCGACCTGCCCCGACTGCCATGTGCCCAAGGAATTCATACCCAAGATGCTGCGCAAGTTCGAGGCACGGCATGATGTGTGGGCACGCCTCACCGGAAAAGTCGATACGCCTGAGAAATTCGAGGCTCACCGGGGGGAAATGGCGGAGCGCGAGTGGGCCAGGATGAAAGCCTCGGATTCCAGCACCTGCCGCGGTTGCCACAGCTACGAAGGCATGAGTGCCGAGATGCAGGATCCGGCTGCGGTGAAGAAGCACACGGCGGCTGCCAAACCCGATTCCGGGAAGACCTGCATCGACTGCCACCAGGGCATCGCGCACGAATTGCCCAAAGACGCGGAAGACTGAACCGCTTTCATCCATAAACCCAAGCCGGGCGAGCATGTGTCAAATGTAGGTCTGGCTACGCCCGACATGGTGGGCGTAGCCCACCCTACGGTTACGGCTTTGCAGCGTGCGTGGCAAATTTTACTCAAAAAATGCAAAAAAAGAGTTGCGTCATAAAGGAGCATTGCAATGAAAACTATTTTTGCGCTGCTGGCGCTGGCTGCGATGGCCAATGCGGCCATCGCGGCGCCCCAGCCGGTCGCCGCTCTGCCGCCGAGCCATGTGCCGATCAATACTGCGCTGGTTGACCTGGGAAATATCAATGTTCCGAAGGCAAGCGGCCCGAATGCGCGAACCGTTGAGGAAGTCATTACCAAAAGGATCGAGCTTAAAGACAAAACTGTTCTGGTTCGCGGCAAGGTGGTGAAGTTCACGCCGGAGATACTCAACAAGAACTGGATCCATTTGCGCGATGGTTCCGGCTCGGCCTCGGACAACACGCATGATGTGATTGTGACCACCAATGACCAGGCCAGGGTCGGTGAGGTCGTGGTTGTGAAAGGAGTCGTGCATGTCGACAAGGATCTTGGATCAGGCTATGCATATAAGGTATTGATCGAAGCGTGCTTATCCGGTTGTTTCCCCACACTACTACATGTAGTAGTCAGGCTATAGGTGCGAATAGAGTTGGCCATAGGTTGGCGCTGTAATTTTACCGGCAATACCGAGCAGGGAGCGGAAGGCGTTGAACGGATAAAAGCGGCGGTTGAAGCGGAACGTGAACTCGTCGAGGTACGCCTGAAGATGTTGCGGGCTGACGCCGTGATGCGTGCCGCGCAGCCATGTCTTGAGATTGGAGAACACGAGATGGATGATGGGCAGAAAGGTTTCGGCGACTTGCATATCGCCCCGTTCCGGGATGGCGGTGTGGGCGTACCCGTGCCGTCCGAGTGCCGCATAGCCGCTCCAGTCGTCGGTGATGATGGCTGTGCCTGGCGCAACGGTGCGCGCGATGAAGCCGCCCAACGACTTGGCGCCCCTGTCCGGAACCAGTGCGAGCCGGACGCGCCCGGCGTACCGCCCGGTCTTCCGCTTGTTGAGGCTGCCAGTGCTTTTGCGCTGCCGGACTTCGACGGCACCGGCCACAATGACCATGTCGTGGACGCCGCGCCCTTTGCCGCGTGTACGGCCACCCACGTAGGTTTCATCGGCCTCGACGACTTCTTCGGGTTTGCCGCCGATCCGATCCTGATCCGGTCGCACCATGCCCGCGCGCAGCTTGTGGAGTATTTGGAAGGCGGTTTCGTAGCGGGACAACCCCAGCTGTCGCTGGAACTGGATGGCCGACATGCCCGGCATCTGGCTGGTCATCAGGTAAGCCGCCCAGAACCAGGTCAGGAGCGGGGTATGCGTCCCTTCCATGACGCTGCCCGCCTTTACGCTCGTATCGCGTCGGCACGCCCGGCAACGGAGAATGCCGGGGTGGCTCCGGAATCTGATCGGCTCTTCAGTCAAGCCACAGTGCGGGCAGATAAATCCGTCCATCCAACGTGCGCGCTCCAAATACATGATGCAGGCCGCTTCGTCCGGAAACAGTCGCTGAAACTCTGGAAGCGAACGCGGGAATGGCAGCCATTCTCGCTCAAGCACGTCGATAACCACGATTTCTCCGATGTGTCGCTGATGCTCAACATACTACCCCTAGTAGGTGGGGGAAACAACCGGATAAGCACGGATCGAAGAAGCTGCGCTTCAGAAATAGGTTTTGGCTTGCAATCCAGGCTGCAAAATGGATACTCGCAAATGTGGATTTTTAAAGGGCTCGCTGTCTGTTGAAAAATGCGCCCGAAAAATTTGCGCAGTAAATGGGCACCACTGCCCCGGTCATCGCTACTCTCCCAACCTCCCCTGCTCAGGAGTAATGCGGTGGCCGGCGGCAATCGCCCCTTCCCCCGGTCGGGGGAAGGTTTTGGGGCAGGGGGTATTGAGGTGAATAGGAGTGCTTTTGAGCTATCTTGTAATTTGTATCGTAGCCTTTATGGCATCTGGTCTCACCTTCTTCTCCGGCTTCGGGTTGGGTACGTTATTGTTGCCTGCCTTCGCATTGCTCTTTCCGTTGGAGTTGGACATTTCGTTAACAGCGATCGTCCACTTTCTGGCTCATCGCGTTTTAATGGGCAAAATTTTGGTAAAATGGGTATCCCCTTCACGCCCCTACCAGCCACATGCCGCGAATTTTGGCATTACGGTGGGTTGAACGCCTGCAGGTCTGACCAATGATGAAATTCCCGTGTGCCT
>JAUYJO010000032.1 GCA_030700315.1 Gallionella sp. | reverse complement strand
TTCAGCGTGGAACGTGGTCTCGATTTCGAGCGCATCAGCTTTACGCTGGCTTATTGAGGCGATAACCGCTCAGGCTGCCATGGATCATGAAACCAAAACCGGAACCAGAAAAGTGGCGGTTTTCTCCTTCCCCCTTGTATGAGGAAGGCAGGGAGGGGTGATACCCCACTTTGAAAAAGGGGCAGGAGGGATTTGCAGCAGGTGGCGAGAGAGCGGCGCACTTCAAATCCCCCTGATGGAACAACTAGCCATTCGACTAGGCTGTCAAAATACGACAGCCAAGTCGCTGGTTATCATTCCCCCTTTTGCAAAAGGGGAAGCGAAGCGCTCGGCGCGCAGGGGTGGTTGGACGCTGGTGTTTGGCGGGAGAGTTTTTTTCGACCTGAGCAGTTACGTTTTTTCTAATGAACCGTGCTTATCCGGTTGTCACACCCGATGAGTGGAATTTCCCACATGGGAGCAGATTTCATCGCATCCTGGCCTTCATGATGCCGAAATCTGGGGTGTCGTCCCACTTTCTATCGGAAAAGAGCCATCGTTTTTGGCTGGGTGTGACAACCGGATAAGGAGCTGTAAATAAATAAAGGTATCAACTTTTCCCCGTCGCTTTCGGTTTTATGATGTAGTTCCAATCGCCATGAAACCTGTTGCGCTCCACATTGACGCGACTCATCTCTTCGTCGCTAACTTTACGTCCGGTCGGGTATTTCCGGCGATCCAATCTACACGTCACTTTCAGTCCCTTCGCCGTGGTCGTCCCGGCGATGAGATTGACGATCGTTTCGTAATCCTGCAACGGCTCGCCACGCCAATTTGACGTGATAAAGGAAAAAAGCCGGTGTTCGATCTTGTTCCACTTGCTGGTACCGGGAGGGAAATGACAGACTGAAATGCACAAGCCGGTTTGATCGGCAAACTTCTGCAACTCCAACTTCCAAAGCCGCAACCGCGACCCATTGCTCCCCCCGCCGTCGGCAGTGATCAGAATCGTTGCGGCATCCGGATAAATCCGCCGCCCTTCAAAATGCCACCATCCCCGTATCGAGGCTACGGCAAATTCTCCGGTGTCATGGTCGGTTCCCACATTGACAAAGCCGGCGTTGCGTTTGAGGTCGTAAATGCCATACGGGCAGGCGCGTGGGACTTCGGGGTCGGTGAAGTCGTGACCTTGAACTTTTTTGGGCTGCTTTGCCGGAAGCCATTGCTGGCCGGCATTGCTGTAGTTGCCGATGAGTTCTTTCTTCTTCGTGCCCACCGAAATCACGGGAACACCTTGCGCCAGGCATTTCTTTACCGCCGCATTGATGTGCCGGAATTGCGCATCGCGGTCGGGGTGATCTGCGCCCTCCTCGGTATTCAGGTTGCCCTGCAAGCTGTAGTTAAGGCCGTGAAGAATCTGGGCGACCTTCGCGTGGCTGACCGGGTGTTTCTTTCTGCCAAGCTGCTTGGCGATCTCACGCGTGCTTTTGCATATCCATCGCAGGGGAGACTGCGGATCGCCTCGCGTCTGGCAATCAATCATCTCTTCCAATTCCTCCAGGAGGCCCGGGTCGGAAACAGTAATGGGTTTGCGTCCCGCACCGGGGCATCTGATGCGGCCCGCAGACGGCACTTCACCCTCTTGAATTTCGCGGATTCCCTTGGCGATGGATCGTCGAGACATCCCGCATGCGCGATGCACCACAGAGATACCCCCAAAGCCCAGGCTCACGGCTTCATTGGCGGCCATAATGCGGCGCGTGCGCTCGTCCAGAAGCGGCCACACAGAACGAAATTTCTGCATCAGTTCGGGCAGGGTGTTCATGTTCGGGAAGCATACTCCTATCGCTCACAAATTGATACCTTTATTTATTTACAGCTCCTTAACCCGGACAATGGAGCTATTGACGACAGAACGTTCGTTCTCTACGATACGGCCATCCAACCCGCCCAATAGGGAATCCCATGGATGCCGCAGTCAAACGTATCGCGCCGCAAGCCCCGTGCTATCAGCGCCGCCGACCCGAGCAAACGCTCTGGTATCGCACCGTCCAGTCGCACTTCGAAACCTGGCTGGCACTCGCCGATGGGCCGGGTGATGAAGCCATCCCCGCCTATATTGAGCAAGCCTTTCGCCGTTATCTCGACTGCGGAATTCTGGCCAACGGCTTCGCCCGCGCCCACTGCGACGAATGCGGCCACGACTTCCTGATCGCCTTTTCTTGTAAAGGGCGCGGCGTGTGCCCCTCCTGCAATACACGGCGCATGGCCGAGACCGCCGCGCATCTGACCGACCACGTTTTCCCACGCCTCCCAGTGCGTCAATGGGTGCTCTCCGTGCCCAAACGCCTGCGCTATTTTCTGCAACGCGACACCGCCCTGCAAGGGGTCGTGCTGCGCATCTTTCTGCGCGGGGTGGAACGCTGCTTGCGCGAACACAGCCCCGGTTGTGACTCCACCGCCCGCATTGGCGCAATCGCGTTCATTCACCGCTTCGGTTCAAGCCTGAACGAACACACTCATTTTCACTGCTGCATCGTGGAGGGTGTGTTCCAGCCTACTGCAAAAATTGGCGATACCGCCGACAACACTGCCGAACCAATAACAAGCGTGGACTTTCATGCAGCAACCGACTTAGACACCGCCGCCATCGCCCGCGTGCAAGCCCAAGTGCGCCAGCGCATCCTGCGCGTCTTCGTCCGGCGCGGTTTAATCGGCAAGACTGACCGTGACGAGATGCTGAACTGGGAACACGGCGGTGGGTTTTCGCTGGATGCCTCGGTGTGCATCAGCGGCACAGACCGGAAAGGGCTGGAACGCTTGCTGCGTTACTGCGCCCGTCCGCCCTTTGCGCTGGAGCATCTGCACACACTGGATGCCGAGCATCTGATTTATCACAACTCAAAACCCCGCTCCGACAGCCCGCGTGATCTGGTGCTTACGCCGCTGGAGCTGATCGATAAAATCGCAGCGCTGATTCCACCACCGCGTGCGCATCGCCATCGTTACTACGGCGTGCTGGCACCGAATTCGCCGCTGCGGGCGGCGGTCACGGCTTTAGCGCCGCTGCCGGTGGTTGTGATGCCAGTGGCGGAGGCCACGACAGCAGACGCACCACCGCACCGCTTCGCACTATCTGTGGGCGATGTTGTTAGCTCGCATCTATGAAACGCTGCCGCTGGTGTGCCCGCTGTGTCAGTCGCCGATGCGCATCATCGCTTTCATCACCGAGGGGAGTTCTGTGCGCAAGATTCTGGAGCATCTGGGTGAAACTACTTTGCCGCCATGCATCACTCCGGCACGTGGGCCGCCGTTGTGGGAACTTGCGCTGGCACATCGGCATCGGGCGGGCAATGATCCGCAATGGGATTCAGCCGCTCAGCCCGAACCGGTGTTTGAGTTTGATCAGCGGGTGGCGTGGTGACTGGCAGAATGAGAAAAGTATCTCGTTCGGGGACGGTTGCGCCGAGGGTCTTGAGCGCACCGTGATTCGGGTGTTTTAGAGTGGTGAGGCTGCAAACTCTTGTCGCGGGTGCAGGAATTTCACAAGTGTGTAGGGTAAAATCGGATTGAGGAGGATTTTGGCGTGAGTTTGATTTGACTTTGGTGCCTCGCCGAACAGTTGTATCGGGCGCACAGCCTGTTGCACAATCATCCGTATCATCGCGAATAACAACCTTTAACCCGGTTTGCCTGTTTGATTTGACTTTGGTGCTTGGATTTCCTATCCTTTTTGTCTCCCCGCGGAGTTATCCGTCTATAAAAATAGTACCCGGAAGCGTACGAGTCAAAAACCTTGAGGTCAATCGGAAGCGAGGTAGCAAGGGCATCCAAAAAAAACTGTGTAATATTCGCTCGTCCGGGAAATCTGCGGGTTGAACTGCGGCTTTTTCAGGATCATCTGGGGCATTATTTCTGCAAGTATCTTGCTTGCCTGATTTCGGGAGGTGCAAATGGTCAGCGACATGGTTCTGTATTCGGTCATCGGCTTCATCGTGCTGGCCGTGATCCTCTACATCATCGGCGTCTATAACAGCGTCGTGCGCCTGACGCGCACGATAGACAAGAACTTCGCCAACCTCGAATCATTCCTCAAGCAGCGCCACGACGAAATCCCGAAGCTGGTCAACGCCTGCGAGGCATATATGCAGCACGAGCGCGGGACGCTGGAGGAGGTGGTGCGGCTGCGCGGTTCTTTTGACCGGGCCGCAGGCAGCAACGAGAAGGTGAATATCGAGAACCGTCTGAACAGTGCCCTCGGCAAGCTGAACATCTCGGTCGAGGCCTATCCCGAACTGAAGGCAAGCGGAAGTTTCGCGCATTCGATGCAGCGCTTCACGGAGCTGGAGACGGCGATCAACGACCAGCGCCAGCTGTTCAACGACTCGGTCACTCAGCACAATATTCTCATCCGAGAATTCCCGGCGTTGCTGATAGTCGGCGCAATTGGCGCAAATCTGCGCGAACTGCTCGAAATCCCCAAAGAGCAGCAGACCGACAATCTCGCCCCGTTTGCGCTGAAATAACGCAAGCCTCCCGCCCCCATCCGCCATGCGACGCACGCTGCTGCTGCCCATCCTGGTGCCAGCCCTGGCGGTGGGCATCTTCCTTGGTGCCTTCGCGGTCTCGCCGCTGAATGTCCGCGGCCAGTCCTTTTTCACCGCGTTATCCGGTTTCGTATTTCTCAATGAGGGCGCATTTCGCGAAACGCTGGATATCGGCGTACCGCCGCTGACCGAGGCGGACTATCAGTCTGCCATCAGTCATTTCCGCCCGCACACGCATAATTTTGTCGAGCAGCAGGCGGTCTGGTGGATTTCAAGCTGGGGCGATGCTGCGGTGCCGCGCTTGGCCGCCGAACTGCAACATCGCAGCGACTTTGCGCGCACCAAGGGAGCGATTCGCGCGCTGGGACAAATCGGCAGCGAAGCGGCGAGCGAACCCTTGGCGGAAATGCTGGCGGCCATAGACCCCAGCGCCCGCTACGAACAGGTCTATTACCACTATCTCGTCAACGCGCTCGGCAAGATAGCGCATCCGGCGGCCAGCCGCGCACTGATCGCGGCTTACGAGCGCTATCCAGATAAAGGCTATGTGCTCGACGAACTCGGGCGCACCGGCACGCCCGAGGCGCTGGTCTATTTGATGAATCAGGCGCAGGCCGGACCGTCGCATATTCGCTCCCGCGACGACCTGATCTGGGGGTTGGCGATGAGCCGTTCGCCCGAGGCGGCGCGGGTGTTGGCAGAATGGATGTTGATTGCCGCGCCGGAAGTCGCCCGCCTGTGCCGCGACGCCATCGACCAGTTCATGCGGGAGGAGGCGCTGGAGCCGTTGCTCGATGCGTTGGAGCAGGCCGATAACGACCCGTTACGAGTGCTGCTGCTCGATCTGCTCGACGGCGGCTGGGTGGCAAATTCGCCTCGTGCGGTTGCGCTGATCGAGCCGCTGCTCGACGATCCCTGGATAGCTTCGAACGCGCGCGACACGCTGGCGCGCAGCGGCAGCCGCGAAGCCTGGCTGGCGGTGCATCGCCATCTTCCGTCCGATTCCGGCAAGGCATGGCTGGCCGACGATGGGATGTTCCATGTCGTCTACCGCTTCGGCGCGAATGCACTGCCGGAACTGGCGCAGCAGTTGCAGGCCACTGCGCCGACGGTGCGCCGCGATACCCTCGAAATGCTGCCGCACTTGTTCCTTCCCGAGGCGCGGCCTTACATCGAGCCGCTGCTTGTCGATCCCGATCCGGGCGTGGCGCGCGCGGCGCGTGACGCGATGGCGCGGCTCGACAAGGTGGAGCTGTTTCACTCTTTTACCCAGGCGATGCCCGAGCGCTTCGGCAAATTGGCCTGGCGGAACTTCCGCCCCGACTGGTTCTTCATGGACTTTAACTACGAAAAAGGTTTCGAGGCGGTATGGAATGTTTTTGCCTGGTTGCACCTCGCCGGGCTGGCGCTGTCACTGTTGCTGGGCTGGGCGCTGCTGACCGGCGCGCTGCGCGTGTTCGAGCCGTACCGCTTCTCGCTGTTCCTGCTGTTCCTGCTGGCCGAGGGCTTCATCGGCGATTTCCTGTTCAGCGATCACTGGGGCATTGCGCCCACAATGGGATACCGCATCGCCACCGCGATTCACTTGCTGCTGCTGATCGGCTTCCTCGCGCGCGAGCGCGAACGGGTTCCCGGCGAATTGCGCAACCGCTTCGAGCGTCTCGGCGGCGCTAGCCTGTGGCTGTTGCTGCCGCTGCTGCTAGTGCTCGGCACGCCGGTCTATGCCGAAGCGATGCGGTTATCGCTGCGGCACTGGCCGGATTTCTTCGCTTTCAGTCTGCTGCTCGCCCTGCTTGCCGCGCTGGTCATCGAACAGGCGCTGATCCCGCGCCACTTGATGGCGCGCCGCTACGGCTTCGAGCGGCTGCTCGGTTTTTCGCTCAGCGCCTCGCTGCTCGGTCTGTTCGCGGCGGCGGTGTGGCGCTTAGCGGCTCAACGCGCCGCCGTTGGCGACAGCGACGGCGAGATGATTTGCTACCTGCTGCTGGCACCACTGCTGTGGTTCCTGTTGCTGCACCTGTCCGCATTGCGCCCGCGCGAGTGGTTCGCCCCGTCGCCACAGATCGCGCCGCCGCCGGGTGAACAGTTGCGTCTCATTTCCACCGGAGCGGAGATCACGCTGCATCTGGTTCCTCCACTGCCGCTGAAATCGCGCTTGCTGCGCGGCGGCATGAAGCTGGCCTTTATTTTTGCGGCGGCTGGGGCGGCTGCCTGGCTGGCGGGCAAGGGCGGCGACCTCGAAGGAATGGTGCTGGCCATCTTCGCCGGCGTCACCGGTGCGGCGCTGGCGGGCCTGCTGCTGCAAGGGTTGTCACCGCACACGGTCATCCAGATCCGCCAAGGCTTCATCCGTTTTGGGCGCGCGCGCTTCGGCGGAGTGTTCGGCGGCAGTCCATGGCTGAAACGGATGAGCGCTGGCCGAGATGCGGCGCTTTTCGACGCAGCCGAATCGCAGTGGCTGCAACGGGTGCGGGAGAGCGGACATGCTTAGGGTTGCTCTGCTCATCGCCGCCCTGCTGCTGGCCGCTGCGGGATATGCCACGGCGGCGCAGGCCATCACCCCGCCGGAAATCAGGCTGCTGCAAAGCGACGATCCAGACGATTGGGAGCGCGCGGTAAAAATCATTCTCCCCGACGACCGGCGCTCGGTGCCGTCGCTGTCGGTCAGCGCGCTGACGGAGCGCCTGACCGATTTGCAGCCAAAGACGCAATTGCGCGTGATGCGCAAGATGGGGTATGCGCTGGAGCGCGATGCGCGCGTCGTCGCGGCCTTCCGCCAGCTCGCCGTCTCCGCCGAACCCGAAGTCATGCAGGAAGCGCAGCGCGCGCTCGACCGATATGAGCGAGGCAAGGCCATCAACCCGACGGAACAAACCACTCAGTCCACCGCCCCGCCCTGGTATCAGGCTTACCTGCCGTCGCTCGCGCTGTTGCTGGTGCTGGCGCCGCTGGCGCTCGGCGCGGCGCTGTTTCTGTGGGGTTGGCGGCTGCTGCAATTGCGGCGTTTGCTGATCCATCTACCGGTCTCCCGGATCCGCACGCTGACGCCGGGGCTGGTGGCGCTGCGCGGCGAGGTGCAGAGTTGCGGCGAACCGCTGATCCATCCAGATAGCGGCGAGCACTGCGTTTACTATGTCGGTGCCGAACGGCAAAACGAAGGCATGCGTTTCTGGCTGGCCGATGACAGCGGGCGGGTGTTAGTCGATCCCGCCGGCATGGTGATGCTCTCCGCAGACGGCATCCTGTCGCCGGGAGAGGCGGTGCACGTGATCGCCAGCGCCGCGAGCGTTGGCGAAGCAAGCGGGCCGGAACGCTGGCTGCTGCGCAAAGCGCAATCGCCGCGCACCGCCTTCGAACGGCTGGTGCATTTCCTCGTCGGTCGGCTGTTCGGCTTCTTCTCCGGCAGCGAGTTGTCGAAGATGCTGTTCTCCGATCCGCGCCGCTGCTTCTGGATATGGGACGATGCGGAAGGTGAGCCCTTCGGTCATCGCCGCGAAACGGCATTGACCGTGGCGGCGTTCATTTCCGCCGGGGTGTGGATCGCCGTTGCGGCGATGGCCGGAAGCGCCCTGCTCGACCGCGATCTGGGGATACTGTTTTTCTGGCAGTAACGGGGCGTTTATCTGCCGTCGCCAACAGCGTTGTTTGCCAACTAAGTCAGATGGCTATGCAAAGCTGTTTGTCGGCTTAGTCGATTGACCATGCAAAGCTCCACCCAACCTACGAAACAGCATTGCAGGAAAGAAAAAGGCGACCACTGGTCGCCTTTTTCTATCCCTGTAACTTTACAGCCTAGCCTTCAATTCTTCGTAAACGCCCCATAAACCCCAGCCTTGCCGCCTGACCTCGCTAGCCTTGAGGTCAACTGAAATCCCAACATCATTCAAATGCAAACGGATTCATGAACTGACGCTCCCACAGCATGTTGCGCTCCAGTTCGGGTAGCTTTGCTTCATCGCACACCGCATCCCAATTTGCCTCAATGGTTTCGATCTGATGATCGACGATTTCTTGCGCTTGTTTTGTTCAGCGTGGAACGTGGTCTCGATTTCGAGCGCATCAGCTTTACGCTGGCTTATTGAGGCGATAACCGCTCAGGCTGCCATGGATCATGAAACCAAAACCGGAACCAGAAAAGTGGCGGTTTTCTCCTTCCCCCTTGTATG
>JAUYJO010000029.1 GCA_030700315.1 Gallionella sp. | reverse complement strand
TGTTTCGGTAGTGTTCTACATCGTGATACCGATCATCATCGCGCAACTGCTGCGAGGGAATTTGATGAAGAAAGGCGAGGAAGCATTTAGCCGTGCAATGTACCATATCGCGCCGTATTCGATGGGCGCGCTGCTGGTGACGCTGGTGCTGCTGTTCGCGTTGCAGGGCAACGCCATCGTCGCGCAGCCGCTGGTGATCGCCATGCTGGCCGTGCCGATCCTGATCCAGGTGCTGTTCAACTCCGGCCTGGCCTACTGGCTGAACCGCCGCCTCGGCGTGGCGCACTGTGTCGCCGCTCCCTCGGCATTGATCGGCGCGAGCAACTTCTTCGAACTGGCGGTGGCCACCGCCATCAGCCTGTTCGGTTTCCAGTCCGGCGCGGCGCTGGCCACCGTGGTCGGCGTGTTGATCGAGGTGCCGGTGATGCTGCTGGTGGTGAAAGTTGCCAATGCATCGCAGGGTTGGTATGGAGCGGTGTCGCGGAAATGAAAGAGCCCCGGAATTGACCATAGGTTGGGAAAGGCATAGATTGCCGCCAGATGCCATGCCGCACGGCATAGCCAGGCAGGTGGTACGGAAAAAATGATGGAGCTGTGTCAATGGAAGAAAGCGCAAAGAAAAAATCATCAAACGGCAGCGAGGCAGGCCACCGCCCGTCCTTCACCATTATCGACTGGATAGTCGCGGCGTTAAGCATTGCCTTAATGGTATTCATTCTTATGAACCTTCCACCTGTCTAGCCTCTCGACCTGCCGCCTCTCAAGCTCGGCCGGAGAGGGTCGGCCATTGTGCTGCTGGAAAGTTGAATTAAAGACTCGACGAAAAGGTGAATCATCCACGACACCCAGCCGCCCAGTCAGCCCAATGGCAGCAATAGCTGATAACCTGTCCGTCACTTTATCGGCCAAAACAGCCGCTCGCATGTAATCTGATTCAGTTGGCCATGAGGGTCTGTTTGCCAAGTGCGTGGAACATGCATTTTGCCCCATTGGTGTCGGGCGCACATCTTAAAGCCGATAGGCCTCTCGGCATATCGTAATACCCACGCTTATATGATAGCCTTCGCCGGTTCGTAAACACGACCAACCATAATGGCCAAGCTGCCCCAAACAAATTTCGCCCATTTAGAACAGCACGACGAACAGTTGCTGCGCCTGGGGCTGTTGGCAGAAAAGTATTTCGCAGGCGATCCCAATACCTGTTTGCTCAAACTGCGCCAACTTTCCGAATTGCTTGCCCGGCTTGTCGCAGCGAAGACAGGCCAACTGGTAGCGCCTGAAGAAACCCAGTTCGACTTGTTGCGCCGCTTGCAGGACAGCGGAATTCTTACGCGCGAAATCGCGCAGTTATTCGGAGAAGTACGGCGCACCGGCAATGCGGCGAGCCACGCACTTGAAGGCGACCACCGGGGGGCGCTGAGCGCACTGAAGCTCACCTGGCAGTTGAGCCTCTGGTTTCACCGCACGTTCAAAAATCCGTCCTATAAATCCGGCCCGTTTATTCCGCCAACTCCACCGAAGGATGAGAGCGATGAGCTGCGCGCAGAAATGGAGCGGCTGAGCAAGACGCTAGAGGAATACCAGGCTACCCATCACGAGACTGCCGGGCAGCTTGAGGCGACACAGGCAAAGCTGCGCGCCGCCAAGAGTGAGCAGGCGTTCTGGGAGCAGATGGCCGCCGAGGCAGAGCAGGCCAAAGCCGCGCTGGAGAAGCGCCTTGCCGAACAGCAAACCGTAGCGGCAGCCCAGCCCAAGAGCGTGTTGATACAGCTGGTCTCGTCTGCCAATACCGCCGCCAGCGCCGTTCAGTTGGATGAAGCCGACACCCGCAAATTGATCGACCAGCAACTGCGCCAGGCCGGATGGGATGCCGATTCGCAAAGCATCAAATACAACAAAGGCGCGCGCCCGACCAAGGGGCGCAACCTGGCCATAGCGGAATGGCCCACCGAGAGCGGCCCCGCCGATTACGTGCTGTTCGCCGGATTGATGCCGATTGCCGTGGTTGAAGCCAAACGCAAAAACGTCGATGTTTCCGGTTCACTGCAACAAGCCAAACGCTATAGCCGCACTTTCACCCCATCGCAAGAAACCATATTGCCCGATGAAAACTGGGGCGGGGGTGCCGCCGCTTATCGCGTGCCTTTCGCCTTTTCATCCAATGGCCGCCCGTTCCTGCGCCAATTATCGACCAAGAGCGGCATCTGGTTCTGTGACCTGCGCCGTGCCGACAACCTGGGGCACGTCCTTGATGGCTGGTACACCCCGGAGGGCTTGACCACGCTGCTCAAACGGGACGAAGCCAAAGCGCACGAAGACCTCGCCAACGCCCCATTCAACTACGGTTTCCCGTTACGTCCCTACCAGCAGGATGCTATCCGCGCTGCTGAGACGGCTATCGAGGCCGGACAACGAGAGATGCTGCTGGCGATGGCAACCGGCACCGGCAAAACCAAAACCTGTATTGCGCTGATTTACAGGCTGCTCAAAGCGAAACGTTTCCGCCGCATCCTGTTTTTGGTTGACCGTTCCGCCTTGGGCGAACAAGCCGCCAATGCCTTCAAAGACACGCGCATGGAAAACCTCCAATCCTTTGCCGACACCTTCGGCATCAAAGAGCTGGAAGAGCAAGCGCCGGATACCGATACTGCTGTGCATATCGCCACCATACAGGGCATGGTGCAGCGCCTGCTCTACGCAGCCGAGGATGCAGCCACGCCCGCCGTCGATCAGTACGACTGCATCGTGGTGGACGAATGCCATCGCGGCTACCTGCTGGATCGTGAGTTGTCCGATACTGAAATGACCTTCCGGGGATATGAAGACTACATCTCAAAATATCGCCGTGTGCTCGACTACTTCGACGCCTATAAGGTTGGCCTTACTGCCACACCGGCGCTGCACACCACTCAAATTTTTGGCGCGCCGATTTACACCTACAGTTATCGCGAGGCTGTAATCGACGGGTTCCTCGTCGATTACGAACCACCGGTGCAAATCAAAACCGAACTTTCCCAGAACGGCATCAACTGGAAGGCGGGGCAAGTTCTCAAGGTCTACGATGCACGCAGCAACCAGATTGAATTGTTCAAAACCCCGGATGAAATCAATATTGAAGTCGAAGACTTCAACCGCAAAGTCATCACCCGATCATTTAACCAGGTCGTGTGCGAATATCTGGCGAAGGAGCTGGAGCCGTCATCCCGCCGCAAGACGCTGATCTTCTGCGCGACCGATGCTCACGCCGATATGGTCGTTGAGCTGCTCAAGAAAGCCTTTGAGGCCCAATACGGCAGCGTGGACGATGATGCGGTTATCAAGATCACCGGCGCCGCCGACAAACCGCTGCAACTCATCCGCCGTTTCAAGAACGAGCGTAACCCCAATGTGGCGGTCACCGTCGATCTGCTCACCACCGGCATCGACGTACCGGAAATCTGCAATCTCGTATTTCTGCGCCGGGTGAATAGCCGCATCCTGTTTGACCAGATGCTGGGCCGCGCCACGCGCCTGTGCGACGAGATCGAAAAGGAAGCATTCCGCGTCTTCGACGCCGTGCAGATATTTGTGGCGCTGGGCGACATGACCGCCATGAAGCCAGTGGTAGTCGATCCCAAAATAAGCTTCACCCAGCTTGCCCAGGAGATGGCATCGGTGGGGGATGAAACAGCACGCCAACTGGTGCGCGACCAGTTCCTCGCCAAGCTGCAAGGCAAAAAGCGCCACCTCTCGGAAATATCCGCGCGTGACTTCGAAACCAAAGCGGGCATGTCTCCGGAGGATTTCATCAAGAAACTGAAGGCCATGAACATTAACGACGTGGCGTCTTGGTTCACAAACAATCCCGACCTCGGCGAAATCCTCGACCGCAAGGGCGAAGGCAGCGCGCAGCCCATTTTGATTTCCGAGCATGAAGACAAGCTGCGCACTGCCGAACGCGGCTATGGCAAGGCAAACAAGCCGGAAGACTACCTCAAGGAATTCACCGCCTTCATCAAGAGCCACAGCAACGACATCCCGGCGCTGATGGCCGTGCTGACCCGACCGCGCGAACTCACCCGCAAGCAGCTTCGTGAATTGGAGCTTGAGCTGGATAAGGCAGGATTCTCAGAAATCAAACTCGACACAGCATGGCATGACATGACCAATAAGGACATCGCCGCGCGCATTGTCGGCTACATCCGTCAGGCCGCCATCGGCGATGCGCTGGTGCCCTACAACGAGCGCGTCGATCATGCGCTGCAAAAACTATTGGCCTCGCGCGCGTGGACCGGGCCGCAGCGCGACTGGCTGAAAAAGATCGCTGCGCAAACCAAAGCCAACCTGCTGGTGGATCACGACGCACTGGACGACCCAAACCTGATCTTCAAGCGTGAAGGCGGCGGCTTTACCCGGCTCGACAAGATGTTTAACGGAGAACTCCAGCAAGTACTGGAAACATTCAACGAATCGATCTGGGCAGCGGCTTGAACCCGATCTGGGTGTATGGCACAACGTCAAATCCCCCCTAGCCCCCCTTTTTCAAAGTGGGGAAACAACCCACTTTGAAAAAGGGGGTGGAGCGAAGCGGAGGGGGATTTGATGTTGTTTCTCGTTAAAAACGCCTTGAATGCATTACCTGCAAGTGGTATAAATCACGGTATATACCAAACAGGAAAGGGGCCTCACCATGCAAACCGCCAAGCTGTTCAAGAATGGTCGCAGCCAGGCCGTGCGTCTGCCAGCCGAGTTTCGCTTTGAAGGCGACGAGGTCATCATCCGGCGCGACCAAGTTACCGGAGAGGTCATCCTGAGCCCGCGCAACCGGAAATTCGAAGCGTGGCTCAAACTGCGTGACCGTTTGATTGCCGAAGCGCCTGAGGAGTTCGAAAGCTTCGAGATACCACGTGACCCGGGACCGCCTGTTGATCGTGATTGGCCATGAGCATTGCGCACCCATATATGTTGGATACTAATGCCGCATCAACTCTGATTCGCGGGCACATTACTGCTGAAATGCAGAATTTATTGATGGAACATTCAGTCTGTATTTCCGTTATCACCGAGGCGGAGTTACGTTTCGGTGTGAAGCGGCGACCGGATGCCACCCGGCTGGCAAAAGCTGTCGAAGCCTTCTTGCAGGATACCTCGGTATTGCCGTGGTTATCTGCCACCGCGCAAGCGTATGCAGAATTGCGCACTCAAATGGAAACACAAGGCATCGGCCTGTCGGCAATGGATATGCTGATTGCGGCTCATGCCCGCGCCGAAGACTGCACGCTGGTCAGCGCCGACCGTGCCTTCGCGCAGATACCCGGCATGCGCCTGCTCGACTGGTCAACCTCTTCCCCAAAATAATTTAATCACATGACCACCCACGACATCGTCGGCAAACTCTGGAACCTGTGCAACGTCCTCAAGGACGACGGCATCACCTATCACCAGTACGTCACCGAGCTGACCTATTTGCTGTTCCTCAAGATGGCCAAGGAAACCGGCACCGAAGACCAGCTCCCCAAGAATCATCGCTGGGACGATCTGGAAAATCTCGCCGCACCGGACCGGCTGGAGTTCTACAAGATACTGCTGATTCATCTGGGCAGCCACG
>JAUYJO010000025.1 GCA_030700315.1 Gallionella sp. | reverse complement strand
CGCGCGGGCCATCCGATATATATCCTTAGCCGCTTAACGCATTTTCCAGACGCGAGCGGGTGGCGCCGCAGGCCAGGGGGTTGTCGGTATCCAGCGGCGCTTTGTTTGCCGCCAGCTTGAACATCGGGTCGCGGCGCAAGGTGTCGGCATCGTTGCCGTCCGCATAGCCCGAGGCGAGTTGAAAAACGCGCTGCGCGAGCAAGTCGTGCAGGGTGTGCGTGATGTAGCGCTGGTCACGGGTATCGGCGATAGCCGCAGTCAGCTTGCTGATCATGCCAATGCGACGATCAACCGCGCCCAGCAGCACCGGCCCCAGACGGAGGACAGCTCGCCCCCGGCAAAGTCGGCGCGAACCGTGTACCCCGGAATGGAAGGGAAACGGAGTTGGCCGGGGACAAAGTCGCTGGTATTTTCTATGTTTATGCAATATTCAGGTTAAACAGGATTGCCCTGATCGAAGAAGCGGTGCTCCAGGCCGAAGCGCTCACACAGGTGAACGCCCAACGCCTGGATACCCAGCCGTTCGGTGGCATGGTGTCCAGCAGCAATGAAGGCCGCGCCGCTTTCCTGTGCAAGATGAAAGCTCTGCTCGGAAATCTCCCCGCTGATAAAGGCCTCTGCGCCTTGCGCGATAGCCGCTTCAAAATAGGCCTGCGCCCCACCGCTGCACCACGCCACTTTCCGGATGTTTTTGGCATTATCCCCGAGAACCAGCGGGGGGCGTTGCAGCCTGCCCCCGATCCACGCGGCAAATTGCGCGAGCGTCTGTGAGGAGGTTAACTCGCCGATGCACGCAATATTCTGTTCGCCGAACCTGCCCTGCTCCACCAGCCCCAGCAATTTTCCAAGTTGCGCGTTGTTGCCCAGTTCTGGATGCGCATCCAGTGGTAGATGATAGGCGAGCAGGCTCACATCGTTGCGCAGCAATTGGGCGATGCGCCGTTTCTTGATGCCGGTGATCGCGGCATCCTCGTTGCGCCAGAAATAGCCGTGATGTACCAGTATCGCATCCGCACCCCACGCAATCGCCGTATCCAGCACCTGTTGCGAAGCGGTCACGCCGGTGGCGATGCGCCGCACTTCCGCGCGCCCTTCTACCTGCAAGCCGTTCGGGCAGTAATCCTTGAACAGGCTGGTTTGCAGCAGGCTTGCGTTATAATCGCGCAATTCATTGAGCAGCATGAGTTTCCTTTCGACATGAAACAAACGATTTCATCATACCATGCGTAAACACTGGCTACTGTTCACCCAGGCGGTCACCATCGCACTGGCGCTGCTGTTTATTGTGCAGACTCTCAAGCCGGAGCTGCTACCGGGCGCGGCGCGTAACGGGGTGGTGACGCTGCATGAAAGCGTGCCGCCCACAACGCCCGATAAACCGGTTTCCATGGGGGTAAGCGTGGCCGCGCAAAAAGCCATGCCCAGCGTGGTGAACATCTTTACCAGCACCGTCATCAAGACACCGCTCCACCCCTTTATGGACGATCCGCGCTTCCGCTTTTTTTTCGGCGACCCGCGCGATACCGAACCGCAAAGCAGCTCCAGCCTAGGTTCCGGTGTGATCGTCAGCCCGGACGGCTACATCCTCACCAACCACCATGTGGTGGAGGCCGCTGACCAGATCGAAGTCGCTTTGGCGGACGGGCGCAAGAGCAAGGCGCAGGTGGTCGGCTCCGACCCGGAAACCGATCTCGCCGTCATCAAGACAGAACTGCCCGGCAATCTTCCCGCCATAACTTTTGGCCACCCGGAGCAGGCGCAAGTGGGCGATATCGTGGTCGCCATCGGCAACCCGTTCGGCGTGGGGCAAACCGTCACCATGGGCATCATCAGCGCGCTCAAGCGCAACCATCTGGGACTGAGCACCTTCGAGGATTTCATCCAGACCGACGCCGCAATCAACCCCGGCAATTCCGGCGGGGCGCTGGTGGACGTGAGCGGAAACCTGATCGGCATCAACAGCGCGATTTATTCGCAGAATGGCGGATCGCTCGGCATCGGTTTTGCCATTCCCGCGAGCATTGCGAAAAAAACCATGGAGCAAATCATCCAGAGCGGCTCCGTGACACGCGGCTGGATCGGCGCAGGCGTGCAGGAACTGTCCCCAGAACTGGCTGAATCCTTCAAACTGGGCGGCACCAAAGGGGTGCTGATCACCGATGTTATCCGCAACAGCCCGGCAGATCACGCAGGCATCGAAGCCGGCGACATCTTGATCGCAATCGACGACATGGCTACTGATGATTGGAATGCCATGCTGGAAACGGTGACCGGCCTGCCGCCGGGAAAAATTGTTACGGCCAGGCTGATGCGCAACGGAGCAGAGATAAGCCTGCCGGTGAAAATCGGCAAACGGCCTAGACCCAGGGCGCAGTAACGGAAAGGTTGCCAGGGAAATTGGGGGAAATTGACGAGTGGCCTTACTCTGCATGCGCCGTGAATGTTGCCGAAAACAGATTGCAAGCGCATGAAAAAAGGAGGAATCTCCTGTAAGCCCATCGTTGCGTTTGTTAAGATCAACAATTTAGCCACACATTTCTGGAAGCACCGCATGTCCACAACTCACCGTTACACCCTGACTATTTCCTGTCCCGACCGTGCGGGCATCATCGCCGCCGTGAGCGGCTTCATCGCGCAGCACGGCGGCTTCATTGTCGAGGCGAGTTACCACACGGATCAAGAGGCGCAGCGTTTTTTCATGCGTCAGGAAATCCGCGCCGATTCCTTGCCTTTTGATGCGGACGAGTTTCGCCGCCGCTTTGCGCCGTTGGCGCTGGAATTTGTCATGAGCTGGCAGCTTGCCGATTCTGCGCTCAAGAAACGTCTGGTGGTGCTGGTAAGCAAGCAGGATCACTGCCTGGACGACCTGCTGCACCGCTGGCGCAGCGGCGAGTTGCAGGTGGATATTTCCTGCGTGATTTCCAACCACGATGATCTGCGCAGCTTCGTCGAGTGGCACGGTATTCCGTTCATCCGCGTGGACATGCCAGGGAATGATGCCATAGCCAAGACCGCCGCGTTCGAAAAGATTGCCGCATTATTCGAGCAGCATCGCGGTGACTGCATGGTGCTGGCGCGCTTCATGCAGATTGTGCCGCCGTGGCTATGCCAGCGTTATCCGGGACGCATCGTCAACATCCACCACAGCTTCCTGCCTTCTTTCGTCGGCGCGAAACCCTATCATCAAGCCTATCAGCGCGGCGTAAAATTGATCGGCGCGACCTGCCATTACGTCACCGACGAACTGGATGCCGGACCGATCATCGAGCAGGACACGGTGCGCATCGACCACGGCGACACAGTGGACGACCTGGTGCGCTACGGGCGTGATATCGAAAAGACGGTATTGGCACGCGCCCTGCGCTACCATGTGGAAGACCGCGTGCTGGTGTGCGGCAACAAGACGATCGTGTTCCGTTAACGTGAAACAACACAAAATGGAACCCCGAACACCTGGTGAAACAACTAGCCATTCGACTAGGCCATCAAAAGGCGATGGCCAAGTCGCTGGTTATCCCGGCCTCCCCTTGTCAGGGGAGGAGGTAGGCTCTCCCCCTGACAAGGGGGAGCTGGAGGGGGTTCGGGGTAAAAGGTGGAGCAATCTTGCGAGACGTTTCATCATCAGGGGTGGCTACTGCCATGCCCGTTAGTGCAAGGCGAGAAACTATGAATCCAGCAGACCGCACCCTGACCGAACAAAACTTCCTGTTTCGCGGCATGGATTTCGCCAGTGTCGAATACCTGCTGGAGCGCAGTTCTGTGCGTAGCTTGGCCGCCGGAGAAAGCCTGTTGCGGCCGGATACGCCAAACCACCATCTCCACCTGATACTGGAGGGCAAGCTAAGCGTTTATCTGGTTGCGCAGGAAACGCTGGAACACACCTCGCTGCTTGCCGGGGAATGCGCGGGAGAAATATCCCTCGTAGACGGAAAACACCCCTCGGCATTTGTTGTCGCCGCCGATCCGACCCGCGTATTGTCTGTTCCCCACGATACCGTGTGGTCGCTGGCTGACCATTCCCACGAAATTGCCCGCAACCTGCTGGAAATTATTGCCGGTCGGATGCGCAATGACAACCTGGCGCTTATCGCTTCGCAAAACAGAAAAACGCAGTTCGAACATCAGGCTTATGTCGATGCGCTGACCGGAATTTATAACCGCCACTGGATGGGTAATGCCTTCCCGCGTGCATTGCAACGTTGCGCGCGCGATAAACTGCCCTTTGCTTTCATGGTTGTGGATATCGATCACTTCAAGCGGGTGAATGACACCTACGGGCACCTCGTCGGCGACCTCGCCCTGAAAATTGTCGCCCGATGCCTGGCGGAAAACCTGAGGCCGCATGACTTGCTGGTCCGATATGGCGGCGAAGAATTCGCGGTGCTGCTGCCCGACGCCGATCTGGAAGAGGCAAAGGCAATTGCCGAACGGCTGCGCGCCATGATTGCAGATACCCAAATCTGTTGCGAAGGCATTTTCCTTCAGGTCACCATCTCAATCGGTATCACGCCGGCCCGGAATGAGGAAACACTGGAAAATCTTATCCGCGAAGCGGATCACGCGCTCTACCGCGCAAAGGAACTGGGGCGCAACCGTGCGGAGGTGTTTGCCAAATCTGAGGAACCACCAACTTGATCTTTCACGGTGCGGCCCATAGCCAGAAAATCTGCCTCTGATAATCATGCCGCGCTAAGCTTGCATCAGTTGCACTGATGCTGAGGATAACTTCGTGACGCTTATTCCCTCCTATTGCCCACTGTGCATTTCCCGTTGTTACCGGAAAAGTACCGGAGTCGAATTGTTTTTGAAGGGGAATACATGACTGGAAAGAAATCGACTCCGGTACCTTTGGTTCCCTACGCAGCAGCTACCAAAGCGCAGCCTCGATTAGATTCTTTCTCCAACTCGTGTCGAATGGCGTACAGGATTTCCAGACGTCCGCGGACGCCTGGAATGATCAAATCGAGGCCGTCTTGAAAGTCGTCCTCAGCCTCTTGGTCTGACATTTCCTGATGATCCTCGCTCATGATGCCCAACGTAGAATTAACCGGCTCCGCGCTTTTGCGGAGTCCGGGTTGAATGTCGGGTTAGGCCGGATACGCAGCAGAATGCTATGACTACAGACCTCACGCGCATTGTTAATGCCTTTTGGCTTTCTTGGTTTCGTGACCCACGATAAAGACGTGCGTGTTGCACACCTTTAAGAACTGCCCAGCTCCTAATTCCTTCTGTGAGTATCTGGTTGCATGGTCGGTGAGAACTGGCTCTGGGACATTGCAAAGAGCTACCGCAACTCCATCGGGGTAAATCATTTTGCCGATTTCCAAAGGCGACATACGTGAAACAATATCATGAGCCAGCAAGTCAACCGCATCAGTGACGTTTAGCCCATATTGTTCAGTTGCACTGCGTTTCTTACCACCACTCATATTGGGTGCTCCTTTTTATATATATCAGTTCACTTTGGCCTAACGTGAAGCTAACCGGGCGCGCAGAACAGAACCCATGACAGAGAACCATGCCGTTCCGCGCTCCGGGTTGAGCGTAAGGTTGGGCGCTTTATTGGGCTAGCATGTGTCATTCAAAGCTTTGCCTCCAAAATTTCACTCACCTCCTTACCCAGAGGGTCATCTCAGCTTAGAGGAAACTTAATCATTGTTTCTTGGTGGGAAGTATTTAAGGTCTGGCATTGGACTCTTTGATTTCACAAACCTGTCTCCGAACGAATAGCGTTTATCCGCCGCCCCTCCCAAGCCTATTCAACGCGCCAACCTGCCGGCGGCGGATAAACCTCGTTGGACTGAACCTGTGGAGAGCGGTGCTTATGGGGATTGTAAGGTTTTGGAGCGCGGCGTCAATCG
>JAUYJO010000020.1 GCA_030700315.1 Gallionella sp. | reverse complement strand
GCGTAGTAGCCGGGCGGAAATTTCACCTGTTGCGCCACCGCCTTGCGCGCCTCCGCCACGTAGGAGCCGATGTCGCGGTCGCGGATGTCCACGTAGATGTAGGCAGACAGCAGCGCGTTCTCGGTGCGGATGGACGGTGCGCCCTTGCCGATGCTGATCCTGGCGAGTTGCCCGAGCGGGATCATTGCCCCATCCATCGTCGGCACCAATACCTCGCGCGCAATCTGCTCCGGTGTGCCGCGCAATTCGCGCGGATAACGCACGCTCACGCCGAAGCGTTCCAGCCCTTCCACCGTGGTGGTGACGGTTTCGCCGCCCAGCGCGGTGGCGATCACCTCCTGCGCCTCGCCCACCGTCAGCCCGTAGCGCGCCAGCGCAGCGCGATCGGGGTCGATGTAAAGATAAAAACCGCCGGTGATGCGTTCGGCGAAGGCGCTGGTCGTGCCCGGGACATTCTTGACCACAGCCTCAATGTCCTTGGCTACGCGTTCCATTTCTTCCAGGTTATTGCCGAACACCTTTATGCCGATCGGTGTGCGGATGCCGGTGGACAGCATGTCGATGCGCGCCTTGATCGGCATCGTCCAGGAGTTCGCCACACCGGGGATTTGCAATGCCTTGTCCATCTCGGTGATCAATTTATCGGTAGTCATGCCGCTGCGCCATTCGTCCTGCGGCTTGAGGTTGATCAGCGTCTCGAACATCTCCAGCGGAGCCGGGTCGGTGGCGGTCTGCGCGCGCCCCGCCTTGCCATACACCGAGGCGACTTCGGGGAAACTCTTGATAATCTTGTTCTGCGTTTGCAACAGCTCCGCCGCCTTGGTGACCGACATGCCGGGCAGCGACGCGGGCATGTAGAACAGCGTGCCCTCGTTCAGCGTCGGCATGAATTCGCTGCCCAGCCGCATGGCCGGGTAGAGGGTCAATGCCAGCACGGCGAGCGCCGCGATGAGGGTAGCTTTTTTGCGGCGCAGCACGGCGGCGATGATCGGGCGATAGCTGCGGATCAAAAAGCGGTTCAGCGGATTCTGCGCCTCCGGCATGATCCTGCCGTGGATGAACAGCATCATCAGCACCGGCACCAGCGTGACCGACAGCAACGCCGCGCCCGCCATCGCGAAGGTCTTGGTGAAAGCCAGCGGCGCAAACAACCGCCCCTCCTGCGCTTCCAGCGTAAACACCGGCAGGAAGGAGACGGTGATGATCAGCAGGGAGAAGAACAGGGCGGGGCCGACTTCCTTGCAGGCGGCGAGGATGGCGGAAGCGCGTGCATCAAAACCTAACCCCTCCCGGCCTCCCAACCCCTCCCCAGCCCTCCCCTTGTCAGGGGAGGGAGCCGATGTCCCTCCCCTGACAAGGAGAGGTTGGGAGGGGTTTAGCCGCTCCAGATGCTTGTGCGCGTTCTCGATCATCACGATGGCCGCGTCCACCATCGCACCGATCGCGATCGCGATGCCGCCCAGGCTCATGATGTTGGAATTCATCCCCAGCGCGCGCATCGCAATGAAAGCGATCAGCACGCCAATGGGTAGCATCACGATGGCGACCAGCGCGCTGCGCACGTGCATCAGGAACACCATGCACACCAGCGCGACGATCATGCCTTCCTCGAACAGCGTGTACTTCAACGTGTCGATGGCGCGCCGGATCAGCTCCGAGCGGTCATACACGCTTTGTATCGAGACCCCTTCCGGCAAGCCGGGTGCAATCTCGGCGATCTTGTCCTTGATGTTCTGTATCACCTCCAGCGCGTTCTGCCCGTAGCGCGCCATGACGATGCCCGACACCACTTCGCCCTCGCCGTTCAGTTCGGCCAGCCCGCGCCGCTCGTCCGGCCCGAGTTCGACGCGCGCGATGTCGCGCAGCAACACCGGCGTACCGCGCTCGGCTTTCACCACCAGATTTTCGATATCGCCCTTGCCGCGCAGATAGCCCTTGCCTCGCACCATGTATTCGGTCTCGGCCATCTCGATCACGCGCCCGCCGACATCGCGGTTGGAATCGCGGATCACCTGCGCGACCTTGTCCAGCGGAATGTTAAAGGCGCGCAGCTTCACCGGATCGACCGTCACCTGGTACTGCTGCACGAAGCCGCCGATGGATGCTACTTCCGCGACGCCATGCGCCTTGGTGAGCTGATAGCGCAGATACCAGTCCTGCATGGTGCGCAATTCGGCGAGGTTGTGCTTTTCGCTGAGCACCGCGTACTGATATACCCAACCCACCCCGGTCGCGTCCGGCCCCAATTGCGGCGCGACATTTTTCGGCAGGCGTCCGGCGATGCTGCTGAGATATTCCAGCACGCGCGAACGCGCCCAGTAGATGTCGGTGCCGTCCTCGAAGATCACATATACGAACGATGCGCCGAAGAACGAAAAGCCGCGCACCACCTTGGACTTCGGCACGGACAACATCGCCGTGGTAAGCGGATAGGTGACCTGGTCTTCCACCACCTGCGGAGCCTGGCCAGAGTATTCGGTATAAACGATCACCTGCACGTCCGACAAATCCGGCAAGGCATCCAGCGGCGTTTTGACCACCGCGTAAATGCCCGCCAGCGTGACGAACAGCGTGGCGAGGATCACCAGGAAGCGGTTGCGCGCCGACCAGTCTATGATGGCGGTCAGCATGTCAGTGCCCCTCGTGAGACCTGGCCGGCGCAGTTTGCAGTCCGGTAATCACCCATTCGCCCGGCTGGCGCTCGACGATCTCGAAACTGATTGCAGTGCCCGGCTTGATGCCCGCCGCCAATGCGGAATGGGCCAGCACGAAATCCATCGTCATGCCCGGCCAGCCCAGCGATTCGACCGGTCCATGGGTAATATTGACCGTACCGTCCGCATTGACGGCATTCAGCGTGCCTTGCACCCGATGCCCCACGGCGGATTTGTTCTTCTGCTCCGCCGGCGCACTGCCGCCATGCGCGACATGCTCGCCCAGGCCGCTCAACGCCGCCTTGAGATTGCTCTCCGCATCGATCAGGAAGTTGGCGGAAATCACCACCTGCTCGCCTTCCGCGACGCCCTCCAGCACCTCGACATAATTTTCGCTGCGGCTGCCAATCTTTACCACACGCGGATCGAAGCGCCCCGGCGCCAGTTGCACCAGCACAACCTGGCGCGTGCCGCTATCGATCACTGCGGAAACCGGCACGGTCAGCACTTCATCCTTGCTGCCTACCGGAATTTCCACGTTGGCAAACATGGCCGGTTTAAGCAGCCCTTTTGGGTTGGCCACTTCAATCCGCACCGGCACAGTGCGCGTAGCGGCAGTCAGCGTCGGATAAACCAGGCTTACCACACCCGTAAAGAGCATATCCGGATAAGCGTCCAGCTTGATTTGCACCTTGCTGCCGGCTCGCACCAACTCGATGTTTTGCTCGAATACATCGGCTATCACCCACACAGAAGAAAGATCGGCGATCTGATACAGCACTTCGCCTGGCATGAAGCGCATCCCCTCCAGGGCTTTCTTCTCCAGCACAATGCCATTCACCGGCGTATGAAACGCATGAAAAGTCACGCTACGCTTTGTCGTCCCGGAACTGACCAGGTCTTTCACCTGCTGTTCGGAAATGTCCCAGTTCTTTAGGCGCTGCAGGCTGGCTTCGGCAAGCCGTTGCATGCTCTGCCTGGTATCGTCGTCCGCATCTTTCAATGCCGCGACGCCTTGCATGGCAATCGCATATTCGCGCTGCGCCGATACCAGTTCCGGGCTATACACATCGAACAGTGCCTGCCCTTTTCTGACCGGTTCTCCGGTGGTTCTCACATGCAGTTTTTCTATCCAACCCTCAAACTTCGGGGCGATGTTGTGGATATGCCGCTCATCGACTTCCACCCTGCCCACGGCGCGCACCGTTTTATCCAGCATGCGCCTCGCCGCCTGCTCGGTTTTCACCCCCAGCTTCTGCACCTTTTCGATGCTTATTCTTACTTGCCCCGAGGCTCCGGAGGTGGCAAAGGGCGAAGCGGCGCCGCCCGGTTCATCCCCGCCCTCGTATACCGGCACATAGTCCATGCCCATCGAATCCTTCTTGGGCACCGGCGAGGTATCCGGCAAGCCCATCGGATTGCGGTAATACAAAATTTTTCGGGTCGGCTCAACTCCTCCCAGCCTCCCCTTATCAGGGGATGAGACAACACCTGTCGCCTGCCCACCGCCTTCTGTCTGGCTCCCCCACCAATAGCCGCCTGCCGCAGCCGCCACAGCCAGCACGACGGCCCCTATCGCATTTGCGTGCTTCATAGCTCTTCTCCCAATAGTCGTTCGATTTCGGCCAAACGCATCTGCGCATCCACCTGTGCTTTCAGCACTTCCAGCCTGGCATTCAGGGTTTGCCGCGCCGCATCCAGCAATGCCGCAAAATCCACCTTGCCGTTCTGGTATCCGGACAGCGAGGATTCGAAAGTGACTTTCGCCTGCGGCAACAGGCTATCGGAGCCCAGCGACTCGATGCGCCGCGCCGCATCGAGGCCGGACAGGTTTTCGGTTAGCGCAAACAAAATGCGGTTGGCGGTTGCCTCCTTGCGTGCCTTGGCCGCCGCCAGCATCGCCTCGGATTCACGCTCCTGCGAGCGGCGCGCCTCCTGCTGCAACGGAATATTGAACTCGACCATCACGCCCCACTCACGCACTCCATTGCCGATCTGGGTCGGCGAAATACCCAGCGCAACATCCGGATAACGGTTCCTGTAAACAAGATCACGACTTTTCTCACTCGCACGGATACCCGCCTCATCCACAAATAAATCCGGGTTATGTTCGCGAATACGATCTTCCAGTGCCGCCCGGTGCTCCAGGCCAGCCATCGCGGGAATGCCGCGCAGGCGTTGCGGGGCGGCAAGCGGCATGGTTGCCGGGCGCGACAACAAGGCATTCAGCCGCGCCACAATTTGCCGCTGGGTGTTGTCCAGCGCGACCAGTTCGGTTTTTATGACTGTTTGTTCGACTTGCGCGCGCACGGCATCCTGCTGCGCGGCAAACCCGTTGGCATAACGAACCTGCGCAACCTTTTCCATCTGCGTCACCAGATCGAACAGGTCGCCGGTGATCTTCTGGCTGCCCGCAACATAGTAATATTGCGCATAGGCAGACTTGATTTGCATCGCCAATTCCGACCAGGTTCCGGCGGCGCGCCCTTGAGCCTGGTTCGCGCCGGCCTCGGCTGCCCCCTGCCTCAAGTCGCGCTTGCCGAACCATGGCACGCTTTGTATCAGCGTGTAGCGCGTATTGCCGACCTGCGACGGCCACAAGCTCGCGCCCTTATTCGTGCCCTGATTGGTGATGTCCATCAACTCGGCGCGCAATACCGGGTCGGACAAGGCTGCGGCGGGCTGCACGCGTTGCTGCGCGGCCTCCGCCTCATAACGCATCGCCGCAAATTCGGGATTGTGCTCGCGCGCATAACTGAGCAAGCCCTGTACATCCGCTCCCAAAGGCAGCTCGACAGCCTGTGTTGCCCATCCTGAGAAGCAGCCAAGCAACAATACAATGACGTTCTTCATATTCATTCCTTGTCGGATTTGGATGCGACGAGCAAAACTCACCGCATCCGTTGTCCCATTTCCGAATTACCTGGCCACTTCGATATGCGTGACAATGTAATCATCACCCAGCTTATCCATCGTAAAACGCACTTTGTCGCCCGCATGGATGGGTTCCAGTTGTTGCGTTTTTTTGACGCGATAGCTCATGGTCATGGCGGGCATCACATTGGCAATGTCGCCATGTTGCAAAGTGATTTTCCCGTTTTGCGCATCGACCTTTTTAACCACGCCATCATTCAACGGCATCGCCTTCTTGGCGGCCGAAGCCATTTGCTGCATGGCTTCGTGTTTCATGCCTTGACCATGGTTATGTTGCTCCGCCGCAAACGCGCCGGTACTGGTCAGCAAGGCTAAAAATAAACTGCTCAATAATGTGTATTTCATGATTTTCTCCATATAAATGTGTGCGCACTTTGCCGTTGCGCCGGTTCAATGCCGCGCAAACACCTTGTCCTTGCCATCCTTGCCAATCAGCAAGGTCTCGTATGGAACCGGGTCGTCGCTCTCCATGCCGGGCGAGCCGGGCGGCATCGCGGGCACGGCCAGGCCGATGGCCTTGGGACGTTCCTTGAGCAAGCGTTTAATGTCCGCCGCCGGCACATGCCCTTCGACCAGATATTGCCCGACCCTGGCGGTGTGGCATGAACCGTATCGATCGGGCATGCCCAGTTTTTTGCGCGCCGCAGGCACATCGCCCACATCGTGCAAATTCACCTTGAAGCCGTTTTTCTCGAGGTGCTCCGCCCAGAATTTGCAGCAGCCGCACTGCGCGCTTTTGTATACCTCCACGACCGGCAAGGGTTGCCCCGAATGCGCTGGAGCGCCCTGCCCCGAACTCCCTTGCAGCGGTTGGGCGATGCCGGGCGGGGCAATGCTCAATGCGGCGCACAGCATTACGCTATGCAATGAAAAGTGTTTCCTCGAATAAATCTCGGCAAATGTCGCCATTTTGAAATCCTCAAAAAATAGTGAATAAACAGGCGCAGCCCGACCGCCTGATAGCTCGGGTCGAGGCTTTATGCCGAAAGGTTCAGCGCGCTTGGGGCAAAAACAAAAGACACTCTTCCCGCGTCAGGCGCGGGCGAGAGGCGGAGGGTCGAGCGGAGCCGGGGTGGTTGATTGAAACTGCGTGGAAAGCGATGCGAACAGCCGGGCTGCCGATTGCGCCTTCGTCACTTCGACAGGCGCGGCGGCCAGATAGGCGCAGCAGGCAAGATGGCAGGTGCCGCAACTATCCCCAGCAGCATTCTGCTGTCCCTGGTGGCCGGCGGATTGGTCAAGGTTTGCATCGGGATGTGTCTGGGGCGCATGTTGCATGGCCGCACAGTGCGACATGGACTCGCCCGGTTCGGTAACGGCGGAATGATGTGCTCCGACCATAGCCTGCATGGCGACCGAAGCAGCCAGCGCATTGCCACTGAAAAGCGGCAACCAGATGGCTAAAATCACAGCGATAAATTTTTCAGCGGTGTGCGACATAAGCATAGCTTCGCAAAGTGCGGCGGTTCTGTCAAATGTAAATATACGAAATCCGACCCGATCCGGCAGACAAAGTTCATTGCACATCGGCGAGCGAACTGAAATGCTTTGCATAGGTCTCACGTTGAGCGTATCCGAGAGAAAGGTAAATCATGAAACCGCTGATCCGATTTTCCCTGATCCTCGCCGCCCTGCTATCCGCGGTGAGCCATGCCCAAACGAAAGGAACCGCGATGACTACGACCGAAACCCGGCAAACCGCCTATCTGGCGGGCGGCTGCTTCTGGGGCATGGAAGAACTGGTGAGCCATATCCCCGGCGTGCTGGCCACCGAAGCCGGCTACACCGGCGGCAAGACGCCGGATGCGACCTACGAGCAAGTAAGAACCGGCGTCACCGGTCATGCCGAGTCGCTGAAGATCGTGTTCGACCCTGAGCTGCTCACCTACCGCCATTTGCTGTTCGAGTTTTTCCGCATGCACAACCCGACCACGCGCAACCAGCAAGGCAACGATGTCGGCACGCAATACCGTTCGGCGATTTTCTATGCCGGCGAAGAACAAAAACGCACTGCCGAGGAAGCCATCAAAACTGTGGATGCCTCCGGCGACTGGCAGGCCAAGGTCGTCACCGAAGTCGTGCCGTTCAAGGAATTTTACCGCGCCGAGGAATACCACCAGCAGTATCTGGTCAAGCACCCGCAAGGCTATACCTGCCATTACGTGCGACGCATGAAATTGGGTGAGTAGTTTCTGGCATCCCGAATTCGTGTGAAAAACACAGAGCTCGGCAATACCAGATTCCATAAAGCTCAAGCACGACTGGCGGCTACCAACCTGAGAGCGGCAGGCAATTTTCTCAATGGCAGCCGGGTGCATTCGAAAGTGTTGGCAATCTCAAACCCCTCCCAGCCTCCCCTTGTAAGGGGAGGATCATTGCTCTCCCCCTGACAAGGGGGGGCTGGGATAACCAGCGACTTGGCTATCGTTTTTGGATAGCCTAGTCGAATGGCTAGTTGTTCCATCAGGGATTTGAGCGCTACCAATAGAATTAAAATGCATCCTCGTTCCCATGCTCCGCGTGGGAACGAGAAGAAAGACCGTTTTGGGTGCAATCAAAAATGTTGGCCAGAAATGTTGGACAGAGAAGTAGGGCGGAAAAGCGTAGCGCCTTCCGCCGTATGGAGAAAACATGGCGCCTTTCGCGATATGGCAAGGCATCCGGCGGATAACGCCTTCGGCTCATCCGCCCTACGCGAGCTGCGAAAGAATATTCCTCACCGGCTGACTCGGGTATATAATGCGCCCCGCCCTGCGCCAAACCAATCAGCACAGCGGTCTCTTAATTCACCCCCGATCATCTCTGATCCCTTATTCGTCTGCCTCGATTGGTGTCGCTCACATTGGGCGGCAGGCCGTCGCAGGAGCCCTACTTTGTCAAATACCGCTATCCCGTTGTCCAATGAAATTACTTTCGCCGATCTGAATCTGGCGCAACCCCTGATGCGCGCGATTGCCGATGCCGGCTATACGCAACCCACCCCGGTACAGGCACAGGCGATCCCGCTGGTGCTGGCCGGCGGCGACTTGCTGGCCGGAGCGCAGACCGGCACCGGCAAAACCGCCGGTTTCACGCTACCGATCCTGCATCTGCTCACCGCGAAACCAGTCGCCAATCAGCGCCCCGGTCGCCCGCGTTGTTTGATCCTCGTCCCGACCCGCGAACTCGCGGCACAGGTCGAGGAATCGGTGCAGACCTACGGCAAATACTTGGCGCTGAAGTCGATGGTGATGTTCGGCGGCGTAAACATCAATCCGCAGATCAAGGCATTGCGCGGACAGATGGACATCCTCGTCGCCACGCCGGGACGGCTGCTCGACCATGTCGGGCAGAAGACGCTGGACCTGTCCGGCGTCGAAATCCTGGTGCTGGACGAAGCCGACCGCATGCTGGATATGGGTTTCATCCGCGACATCAAAAAAATCCTCGCTTTGCTGCCCAAGCAACGCCAGAACCTGCTGTTCTCTGCAACCTTCTCCGATGAGATCAAGACCCTGGCCGATGGCCTGCTGCACAACCCCGGTTATGTCGAGGTGGCGCGCCGCAACTCCACGGTGGAACTGATCGAGCAAAGCGCCCATCTGGTGCCGCAGAAGCTGAAGAGCTATTTGCTCGCGCACCTGATCAAGCACAACAACTGGACACAGGTGCTGGTGTTCACCCGCACCAAACACGGCGCAAACCGGCTCGCGGAAAAACTGAATGCGGATGGCATTCCCGCCGCCGCGATTCACGGCAACAAGAGCCAGCCGGCGCGCACCAAGGCATTGGCGCAGTTCAAGGACGGCACCATGCCGGTGCTGGTCGCCACCGACATCGCCGCGCGCGGGCTGGATATCGACATGCTGCCGCATGTGGTGAATTTCGAGTTGCCGAACATACCGGAAGATTACGTGCACCGCATCGGCCGCACCGGGCGCGCGGGCAGCAGCGGCGCGGCGATCTCGCTGGTGGACAGCGAAGAGCTGCCGTTTCTCAAGAACATCGAGCGGCTGATCAAGCGCGATATCCCAAAAGTAACGGTAGATAGTTTCGTGCCGCCGACCAATCTTCCCGCCGAAGCCCCGCGCCCGCCACGCCAGCCGCACGGGCAACGACGCCATAGCCATACCACCGCCAGCGCACCGCGCCCCCCGGCGGGAGGAAGCCGCACTCAACCCCCGCGCGACGGCCAGAGCCGGAGACCAGGCAACCCGCAACCGGGTAATACGCAACCCCGCAACCCGCAACAACGCAATAGCCCGCTACCAGCCAAGCCGCGCCCGGCACAAAAACCGACCGATCAACCGCCTCTGTCCGAAGCCGCGCGCCACCAATCCATGCCGCAACCGGCTTTGTTCTCGCCCAGATCCGGGCGGCGCGGCAAGTAAATACATTTCTCGCATGGCACCTGTCCAATCGGCGGAATGAACGATGAGCGCGCGGATGGTTTCAGGCCGCAGTTGTGGATAGGCTGACATCAGTTGCGCGGCCATGCGGGCACACAAGGCGGATGCAGCGCTAGTGGCGTTGGTGGCGTTGGTGGTGGTGAAAAGTTTTCTGGTGTGCTCGGGATGAGTGGTCAGCAGGTTGAGGCTTGGCATCCCTGCTGCACCGAGCGCATCTTTCCCGACATTGCCGCCTTCAAAAACAACATCGGGTTTCAGCGGCCATGCCCTGTCCCAAGCTGCCGAAGTAGTGGTGAATGGACTGAGGCCACCGAAAGGTGCAACCGGTTCAATGCTGGCTTCTTCCGTTTCAACTTTCTCCGTGAAAGCGCCCACCGTAAGCGCGTTCCAAGCTTGGCCGGGATCGTGAATCAGATTGGTTGAAAGGCTGGCAGGATAGGTGATCCATGCGTGATGTTCTCTGGTATTGCCAGCGGCCAGCACGATCAGTCGTGGAAATAGGCCGCCACCAAACGCATCTGCCGCCAATGAGTCCACCATCGAAGACCAAGATGAGGGCAACCACCAAGAGCAAACCCCTCCCAGCCGCCCCTTGTGCGAGCATCCGCTGCGCGGATTGCCTGTTTACCCCACTTCAGGGTAGGAGCTGCACAGGCTCTCCCCCTGATACGGGGGAGCTGGAGGGGGTTTGGGTCTTGGGTGCAATTGTTTCCTGCTCACGCCTTGCCTCGCGTATGCGGGGTTTACTTGGCTCAGAATAAACTGGGCTGAAACAAAAAACCCCGCACAAGCGCGGGGCTTGGCGGGGTTTATCGTCCAGCCAGAGACTGGTTTGCTGCTGTTACCTGGCGGAGAGGGAGGGATTCGAACCCTCGGTACGGGGTTACCGTACGCCTGATTTCGAGTCAGGTACATTCGACCACTCTGCCACCTCTCCCGAATGCGACAACTTAATGGTGGCGCGCATTTTACCAGCAACCTTGAATTTCGTGCAGAATGTTCGTATGCGGAACCCTAAACGACATTTGCAAACGGCATTGATCGGCATCGCCCTGCTGCTGGTTGCCTGCGGCCAGCAGCTCCCCCCTTGGCGGGACGGCAGGCTGCTGGTGATCGTGCCCGATATTGCGCAGGGCGCCGAAACAGAGTTCGAGCGCGAGTTGGCGCTGCTTTTCGGCGAGCATCTGCGTACCGCCGTCGAGCTGATTCCCAGCTCTGCGGAAGACATCGGCCAGGCGCTGCGCAAACGCCGGGCGCATTTGGCCGCCGCCACGCTGCGCCGCAAAGAGAATCATGCCGCGCTACGCTTCGGGCCGAGCTATCAGTCGGTGCGCGAGCAAATCATTTGCAACCGCGATGGATTCTTCCCCAAAACGCTTGCCGATCTGGCGGAGAGAAAGCTGGTGGTGGTAGCAGGTTCGGCGCAGGAAACAGCGTTGCGCGAAGCGCGGGATAAATCGCCGTGGCTGCAATGGCTGCCACGCCGCAAACTCAGCATAAAAGACCTGCTGCAGGAGGTGTCCGAGGGCACGGCAGATTGCGCGGTGGCCAACGAACTGCAATTTGCCGACGCACGCAACTATTATTCGAACCTGGCGGCGGCATTTGATATTGGCTCTCCTTCCAATCTGGCCTGGGCTTTCCCGCGCGACGCAGATCAGGAGTTGTTGCAAAAGGCACAGGTATTTTTCGACCGTATTCAAGGAGACGGCACGCTAAGCCGCCTGCTGGAACGCTACTATGGGCATAGCGGCAGGTTACACCCGCAACATGCCGCCTCTTTTATCACCAAGACCGGCAAGGTGCTGCCGGATTTCCGCGATTTTTTTGAACAGGCCGCCACCCTGACCGGTTTCGACTGGCGCTTGCTGGCGGCGCTGGCTTATCAGGAATCGCAATGGGATCCGCTCGCCACCTCCTTCACCAACGTGCGCGGCATGATGATGCTGACCGAAGACACCGCCGACCGGATGAAGGTCAAAAACCGGCTCGACGCGCGCGAAAGCATCCTCGCCGGTGCGCAGTATCTGGCCTTGCTCAGGGAGACGGTGCCCGCCCGCGTCCCGGAGCCGGACCGCACCTGGATGGCGCTGGCCGCCTACAACCAGGGCTATGGGCATCTGGAGGATGCGCGCATCCTGACCGAACGCGCCAAGCTGGATCCAGATAGCTGGGGGGATGTTAAAAGATGGATGCCGCTACTGAACCGGCCGGGTTATTACAATACCCTGAAGCACGGTTATGCGCGCGGCGGCGAGGCGGTGATTCTGGTGGAAAGTATCCGCAGCTACCATGACATGCTCAAGCGGCTGGAGCCGGACCCACCGGCTGAAGCTGCCGAAGAAGAGACTTCATATCATTTGTTCGGGCCGATGCAGCATGTGCTGCGCTAGTATCGCGTCACAGAATTAACGAAACATGTTCAAAACCTGTAGGGCGGAAAAGTATGTCCTGAGATTTGAAGGGCGCAGCGCCTTCCGCCGCATGACAATCCCATTCGGCGGATAACGCCTGCGGCTCATCCGCCCTACGAGAATGCGGGTAGGCTCAGAATTATGTTTTGTAATTTACGATTTGCAACACTAGTCACGGCTCCATTCGCTACGCCTTGGGCCGTTCCTCCAGCATTCGTTCGATGCGATCCAGGCGCGCGGATATATCCTGGAGCAGCCGGTCGGCTTCCTTTTCCTCACGCTCCACTTTCTCGACATCGCTGCCGATGAAAAAGGCGGCCAGGTTGGCGGTCAACAGCGAAAGCAGCACCACGCCAAACAGGATCAGCAGCGAGCCAAACAAGCGCCCCGCCCCGCTGTGCGGCACCACGTCGCCATAACCCACCGTAGCCATCGTCACCCATGCCCACCACATGCCATCCCAGACAGTGCCGATGGAGGGATCGATGCGCGACACGATCACGCCGGACAGCACCATCGTGACAAAAGCCACCGCCAGCGTGTTGCCCAGCTGATGGCGGGAAAGCAGCTTGCGTGCGGGTTTGGACAGGCGCACCAGCAACATCACCGCCATCGCCAGACGGAAACTGCGCAACAATCCAATCAGCGGTGCAAATTGCCAGAAGAACGGCATGCCGGCCGTGATGATGACCAGATTCATCCAGTTGCCGAACAGATAGATGCGGCGATTTTTGACCAGCGCGCACAACACAACCGTTTCAAAAAGGAACGCCAGCCACACCAGCCAGTCGGCAATGCGTGCCAGCTGCGGCGCAAGCACCTGCACCTCTTCCAGATACCATTGAAAGGGAATCCACAACACGATCAACACCATCGGCCACTCGAGCCGCTTCGCCCATAATCGCGCGGTGTGCTGTTCGTGCGGCTCGACACCGGCGATGCCGAGCAGGTGGATAGCGTCCATTAACGAGAAACTCGCACAGCGATTCGTTCGCTCCCTCGCCCGCTTGCGGGATAACCAGCGACTTGGTTGGCGCTCTTTGCCAATCTAGTCGAATGGCTAGTAGTTCCACCAGAGGGTTGGGGAGAGGGGGCGGGCATGGCAAGTTTCCTCATCACGGATGGCAACTTGTCATGCCCGTTAAAGGGAGAGTTTTTCCATGCCGCCCATGTAGGGGCGCAATACTTCGGGGATTGTCACGCTGCCGTCGGCCTGCTGATAATTCTCCAGCACCGCAACCAGCGTGCGGCCGACCGCCAGGCCGGAGCCGTTCAGCGTATGCAGCAATTCCGTCTTGCCCTGCGCATTGCGGAAACGCGCCTGCATGCGGCGCGCCTGGAATGCCTCGAAGTTGCTGCACGATGAAATCTCGCGGTAAGTATTCTGTGCCGGCAGCCATACTTCGATGTCGTAAGTCAGCGCGGCGGAAAAACCCATGTCGCCGCAGCACAGTTTCACCACTCGATATGGCAGGCCAAGTTTTTGCAAGATAACTTCCGCATGGCCGAGCAACGCTTCCAGCCCTTCGTAGGATTTTTCCGGATGGACGATTTGCACCAGCTCCACCTTGTCGAACTGGTGCTGGCGGATCATGCCGCGCGTGTCGCGCCCGTAAGAACCGGCCTCGGAGCGGAAGCACGGCGTGTGCGCGACGTATTTCAGCGGCAGTTTTTCCAGCGGCACGATCTCGTCTCGCACCATGTTGGTGACCGGCACTTCGGCGGTAGGAATCAGGTAGAAGTTGGTCTCGCCCCCCTCCCCCATGATGCGCGGCACACGAAACAAATCTTCCTCAAACTTCGGCAACTGCCCGGTGCCGCGCATCGAATCCGCATTCACCAGATAGGGCACATACACCTCGGTGTAACCGTGCTGATCGGTATGCGTGTCGAGCATGAACTGCGCCAATGCGCGATGCAGCCGCGCCAGCCCACCCTTCAGCAGCGAGAAGCGCGCGCCGCTGATTTTTGCGGCGGTGTCGAAGTCCAGCCCGCCCAGCCCTTCGCCGAGACTGACGTGATCCTGCACCTCAAAATCGAATTCCAGCGGCACACCGACCTTGCGCACTTCCAGGTTGTCGGCCTCTGATTTTCCATCAGGTACACTCTTGCCCGGTTCAGCCAGATTTTTATAGGGCAAATTTGGTATAACAGAAAGAAACTCTCTCAACTTCTCCTGAACAATGTCATCAGCAACTTCAAGCTGTTTTAGTTCATCACCAAATTCGGCAACCTCAGCCATGATTTCAGCGACAAGTTTTTCATCACCCTTCGCTTTTGCTTGTCCAATTTCCTTTGATTTGAAATTTCGTTGAGACTGAAGATATTCTTTTTTGCTTTGTACTACTTTTCTCTCCGCCTCAAGCTCCTTGAATTGAGCTGTATCAAATTCATAGCCTCGCGTGGCAAGCCTCTTTGCTACGCCATCCAAGTCGTTACGTAATGTTTGTATGTCTAACATGAAAACCTCAAAATCAAACCAATTTGGTTTTGTAGGGCGGGTTCTACCCGCCGTTGTTGACGATGGCGGGTAGAACCCGCCCTACTTGCTCTTGGCTTTTTTCTTCGCCGCATCCAACTCGCGCAGCCGCGCCAGCTTCTCGGCAATCTTCGCTTCCAGCCCGCGTTCGGTCGGCTGATAGAAGCTGACTTGCGGCATGTCGTCGGGGAAATAATTTTCCCCCGCCGCATAGCCGCCCGCCTCGTCGTGCGCATAACGGTAATCTTTTCCGTAATCGAGCTGCTTCATCAGCTTGGTCGGCGCGTTGCGCAAATGCAAGGGCACGTCGCGCGAGCCGTCCTGGGCCACCCAGGCGCGCGCGGCATTATACGCGACGTAGCCCGCGTTCGACTTGGGCGCGCAGGCCAGATACAGCACCGCCTGCGCCAGTGCGAGTTCGCCTTCCGGCGAGCCGAGCCGCTCGTAGGTCAGCGCCGCATCCTGCGTCAACTGGATCGCGCGCGGGTCGGCCAAGCCGATGTCTTCCCACGCCATGCGCACGATGCGCCGCGCCATATAGCGCGGGTCGGCGCCGCCGTCCAGCATGCGCACCAGCCAGTACAGCGCAGCATCTGGGTTGGAGCCGCGCACCGACTTGTGCAGCGCGGAAATCTGGTCGTAGAACGCCTCGCCGCCCTTGTCGAAACGGCGCAAATTTTGCGCCAGCGTGTCGTCGAGAAATTTGGCGTCGATGTTGCTCACACCGGCGGTCTGTGCGGCAGTTTGCAACTGTTCCAGCGCGTTCAGCAGCCGGCGCGCATCGCCGTCGGCATAGCCGATGATGCGCTCCTTTGCTGTGTCGTTGAATTGCAAATCTGCCAATGCGACCTGCCGCGCACGTTCGAACAAAGCGCCCAGCTCTTCGGCAGACAGCGCGTGCAGCACATACACCTGGGCGCGCGACAGCAGCGCGTTGTTGACTTCAAACGACGGGTTTTCGGTGGTCGCGCCGATAAATGTCACGAGCCCCTGCTCGACGAACGGCAGGAACGCATCCTGCTGCGACTTGTTGAAGCGGTGTACCTCGTCAACGAACAGGATGGTATGGCGGCCGCGCTGTTGCAGCATCTGCTGCGCCTGCGCGATGGCCTCGCGGATGTCTTTCACGCCGGACAGCACCGCCGACAGCGGCATGAACTCGGCATCGAAGGCCTGCGCCATCAACCGCGCCAGCGTGGTCTTGCCCACGCCCGGAGGCCCCCACAGAATCATCGAGTGCAGCTTGCCGGACTGGAATGCCAGACGCAACGGCCTGCCCTCACCCAATAGGTGCGATTGCCCGATGACTTCGTCGATATTTTTCGGGCGCAGGCGTTCCGCCAGCGGCGCAGCGGGGGTGTTATGTGCGAACAAATCCGGCATGGTTAGCGTGTGACTTTCTGAACGTGTCGTTCCCGGTGGCGAGGTTGGTTGCCAAAAAAGCGCATGAATTATAATCCAGCGACGCCATTACCGAATAAACGCATTCCGGCAGTTGCGGCAATATTCGGGCTCCACACGATTCTGCGGAATTGCTCGCGACTGCAACCGTTACCCCAATTGCATGCGCCCGATATAGAATACATGCGAGCCACCCTCGTCGCCAGGAGCATCCTTCATGCCCGATAAACCTGTAGTTCCCCAAGAGCAGGAATTTCACCAATCGGCCACCTGGTTATTGGCTGTACTGGTTGGTGCGGTGTTCCTTGTGGAAGCGCTGGTAATGGTTTTTCTGCCTATGCTCCCACCCATGTCCCGGATGGAAGCAACACTGATGGACGCGACACTGCTGGCCGTTCTGATTTTCCCGATGTTTTATTTTCTGGTGTTCCGCCCACTGGTGCGGAACATTGCCGAACGCAGGCAGGCGGAAAACGCGTTGCGCGAAACCAGCGATTTCAACAAGCTGTTGATCGAATCCCTGCCTTTCGGCATGGATATAGTGGATGAGCGAGGGCAAATTCTCTACATCAGCAGTGCGATGGAAAATGCCGTGGGCAAGCGTGCGCTGGGCGAAAAATGCTGGAATCTTTACAAGGATGACCGGAAACAGTGCGACGATTGCTCATTGCATCAACCGATCCAGCTCGGCATCACAAAATCCATCGAAAGCACCGGCGTGCTGGGTGGAAGAATTTTCGAAATCACGCATACCGGGATGATGTATCAGGGCAAACCGGCGATCCTGGAAGTTTTTTACGACATCACCGAGCGCAAGCGGGCGGAAGAATTGCTGGAAGAGAAAGTGGCGGAGCGGACGCGGGAGCTCCGGGAGAACCAGGCCGAAAAAGACCGCGTCATGGGGCAACTCATCCAGGCAGAGAAAATGGCGGCAATCGGCACAATGGTCAGCGGCATCGGCCATGAAATCAACAACCCGCTGTACGTCGTTCTGGGGAAGGCAGAGGCGATACGGGATGAAAGCGACATTTCGGCGTGCAACGAACATGCGCGGGATATCATCAAACAGGCCAAGCACATTTCTGCCATCGTAAAAAACCTTTCGGGGTACATCCGGCCCGCCGACCGCCACGAGCTGGAAAATACCGATGTGCGGGAAAAACTGGCCGAAGCTCTCGACATGGCAAAACATTCGTTGCTGGACGACCGGATCACAATCCGGCAGGACTTTGCGCCCGTTCCCGGAATATCCGCCAAGCCGGAAGAAATCCAGCAGGTATTCTTCAATGTGATCCGGAACGGTATCCAAGCCATGGCGGGGCGGGGCGTGCTGGAGATAACAACCTCCAGCGAGGGCAACCAGGCCTGCATACGCATCAAGGACACGGGAACGGGAATCCGGGCGGAGCATCTCGGAAAAATTTTCGATCCTTTCTTCACCACCAAGGGTCCTGACGAAGGCGAGGGGCTCGGCATGTACATTGTGCAAAAGATAGTTAATAAGTACAATGGAACCGTTACTTTGGAAAGCTTGGAAAACAAAGGGACAACGGTAACCATCCGTTTCCCGGGCATCGAAACCAACTGAGGAGGCACAAAAATGCAGCACAAAATATTAGTGGTGGATGACGAAGAGGATGTACGCAATACGATCAAGCTTCAGCTCAAAGACACCGGCCTGGAAGTGGTGGAGGCTGAGGACGGCGAGAAGGGAATCGAAGTGCTCGATGCCGAGAATGTCATTACCGTGGACGCGATCCTGTGCGATGTGCGGATGCCCAACATCAACGGCGTCGAAGCCGTCGCGTATTTCCGGCGCGAATATCCGTCCATTCCCGTCATCGTGCTGACCGGCTATCCTGACGTCAAACTCGCGGTAGAATTCATGAAAGAAGGCGTGGTCGAGTATCTCGTCAAGCCGGTGGAAAAGGAAAAACTGGTCGAGGTGGTCATGAAAGCCATCAGCCAGCGTGGTTACATCGGCGGCGTCGAACCCAAGATGTAATCACCAAGATGTAACCATCAGCTACCGAATTTCGTAAACCATTCGGCAACGTCCCTAAAAATATCTGGATTTTCGGGTGTCCGTGTTACGGATACCCGAAATTCTTTCCTGCCGCTTTCTGCTGTTTATTCCTCATCAGGTTTTTTCTGTCAGTCGCCCAGCACATCCGCGCCCTTGGGCGGCGTGAACCGGAACTGTTGTGCGGAAAGTTTCGGGTTGCGCTGCATGTTGGAAAAGCGCAGCACGGTCTTGTGCCCGAACGCGTCGTTCAGCTCCATGATGACCAGTTCGGCCTGCGCGTTGAACGCCATCAGTATCTTTTCAAAACCGCTGTCCTGCGTTTTGGAGATGGCTTGCAGCCAGTCCAGCCCATCCTGGCTGCCGCTTTCCTTGAGGGTAAAATCGCGCTCGATTTCGTTATTGCCGGAGAGCAGCGCGGCGGGGCTGCTGCCCAGCGCGGCGTCAAGTTTTTTCACCGTCACCTGGTTCAGGTCCACGTCATACAGCCAGAATTTTTCGCCGTCGCCGACAATGATCTGTTCGTAGGGTTTTTGGTAGGTCCAGCGAAATTTTCCGGGGCGCTGGAACTGCATGATGCCGGAGGCGCTCTGGAGGCGTTTGCCGTTCTGATCGAGCACCACCTGCGTAAAATCTGCCTGCGCGGAATGTGTGGAGGCAACGAATTCCTTCAGCTTGTCGATGCCGCCAGCATGGGCCGCAAGCGGCAACAACAAGAACAACAGGGTGAGAAACTTTTTCATTTTGCTTCCTAACGGGTATGGCAGTAGCCACCCCTGATGGTGAAACGCCTCGCAAGATTGCTCCACCTTTTACCCCGAACCCCTGATGAAACAACTAGCCATTCGACTAGGCTGCCAAAGACCGCAGCCAAGTCGCTGGTTAATCCCTTCCCCCTGCATGGGGAAGGAGAAAAACAGTTCATTCCGAACGTGCCGGTGCGATCACATCCCGGTTGCCGTTGCTCTGCATCGCCGACACGATACCCGCAGCTTCCATCTGTTCGACCAGACGCGCGGCGCGGTTGTAGCCGATGCGCAGATGGCGCTGCACCAGAGAGATTGAGGCGCGGCGGTTTTTGACGACGATTTCCACCGCCTGGTCGTACAGCGGATCGGCTTCGGCATCCAGGCTGGCGCCGCCTTCGCCGCCGCCCTCCTCCGCTTCTTCCAGCGAATTGAGCACGCCGTCGATGTATTGCGGTTCGCCGAGCGCTTTCAGGTATTCGGCGATGCGATGCACTTCCTGGTCGGACACGAACGCGCCGTGTACGCGCTGCGGATAGCCGGTGCCGGGCGGCAGGTAGAGCATGTCGCCTTGCCCGAGCAAGGCTTCCGCGCCCATCTGGTCGAGAATGGTGCGGGAATCGATCTTGCTCGACACCTGGAAAGCCACGCGCGTCGGCACGTTGGCCTTGATCAGCCCGGTGATCACATCCACCGAGGGGCGCTGCGTGGCGAGCACCAGATGCATACCGGAGGCGCGCGCCTTCTGCGCCAGGCGCGCGATCAGTTCCTCGATTTTCTTGCCGACCACCATCATCAGGTCGGCAAGTTCGTCGATGAACACCACGATCAGCGGCAGCTCTTCCAGCGCCTCGGGGTTTTCCGGCGTGAGCGTAAACGGGTTGGTCAGCGGCTGTTCCGCCTTGATCGCCTCGCGCACTTTCTGGTTATAGCCGGCGATGTTGCGCACGCCCAGCGCGGACATCAGCCGGTAGCGCTTATCCATTTCCTGCACACACCAGTTGAGGCCCGAAGCGGCCTGACGCATGTCGGTGACCACCGGGCAGAGCAGGTGCGGGATGCCTTCGTATACTGACAATTCCAGCATTTTCGGGTCGATGAGCAGCATGCGCACCTGCTGCGGCGTGGCCTTGTAAAGAATGCTCAGGATCATCGCGTTGATGCCCACCGATTTGCCGGAGCCGGTGGTGCCCGCCACCAGCACATGCGGCATTTTGGCCAGATCGGCGACCACCGGCTTGCCGGAAATATCTTTGCCCATCGCCATGGTCAGCATGGAGCTCATATCCGCATACACTTGCGAGCCGAGAATTTCCGACAGGTGCACCATCTGGCGCTTGGCGTTGGGCAACTCCAGCGCCATGTAGGTCTTGCCGGGAATAGTTTCGACCATGCGGATGCTCACCACCGACAGGGCGCGCGCCAGGTCTTTCACCAGATTGACGATCTGGCTGCCCTTTACCCCGACCGCCGGCTCGATCTCGTAGCGCGTGATCACCGGCCCGGGATAGGCGGCGACCACTTTAACTTCCACACCAAAATCTTTCAGCTTGCGCTCGATCAGGCGCGAGGTGAATTCCAGCGTATCGGCGGACACCGCTTCGACATGCTGCGTCGCCGGGTCCAGCAAATGCAGCGGCGGCAGCGGCGAATCCGGCATCTCGGAAAATAGCGGGGTTTGCCGTTCCTCGGCAATCCGCGCCGACCTGGCCACCTCCATCACCGGCATTTCGATATGGATGGGCTGATGGTCTTCGACGCGCTTCTTTTCTTCCTCGACGACGGCGACACGCTCGTGCATCGCCTGCGCACCGATACGCCGATCCTGCCAGGCATGCCAGGTCAGGAATATCCAGCGGTAAGTTTTTTCCAGCGACGCCCCCAGACTATCCATGAAGCGCAGCCAGGACAGCCCGCTGAACACGCTGAAGCTGGTGGCGATCAGCGCCAGCAACAATAATGTCGCGCCGGTAAAACCGAGCCACGCCGTCAGCGCGTCGCCGACCAAGGTGCCGAGCATTCCGCCGGGAACCGACGGCAGCGCGGCACTCAAGGTGTGCATTCTGATCGCCTCAAGCGCGCTGCTGGCCAGCAGCAACACCGCAAACCCCGCAGCCGAAACCCACAGTTCCCGCTTGCTGAAGAGGCTGTCGGCGCGGAGCGGAAGGGTGGAGCCGGAGGCTCCGGGCACCCACCGGCCTACTCCTTGCGGGTGCAAATTGTGGTAGCCCGCCCACACGCGCTGCAACATGAACAGCACCCACCACCACGCGGAAAAACCGAACATAAAAAGCAGCAGGTCGGCAAGATACGCGCCCAGCACCCCGCCGGGATTGCTTGGCAGCGCGCCGCTGGCGCTATGCGACCACGCCGGATCGGCGCGGTCGTAGCCGTACAGCGCGACGGTAAAATATAACGCGCATGCGACCAGCAGCAGCCAGCGCGACTCGCGCAGCAAGCCGAATAATTTCCCGCCCGGCGATGCGTTATCGGCTTCAGCCATGGGGGATATCGAACAGCCCGAGCTTCTCGGCCACGCGCACCGCCTCCATGCGGTTGCCCACGCGCAATGTCTGGTAGACCGCCGCCACATGGATCTTGACGGTTCCTTCGGCAAGGTGAACCTTCTCTGCAATTTGCCGGTTGGACAATCCGGCGGCGATATGCCGCAACACCTCCATCTGACGCTGGGTCAAACCGTACTCGTTAGTGTTCAGCCTGCGCCGGTCTGCCGACTCCTGCCCATACTCATTATCGGCGATCAGGTTATCGCTTATCGCGCTATACTGGCGCAGCATTTCTGCCGGGACATAGATGCCGCCGGACATCACCAGGTTCAACGCGCCCAGCATCACGGCAGCGGTCGAACTCTTGCTGATAAAGCCCATCGCGCCATAATTCATCACCTTTTCCATGTAGCCGCGCCCTTCTTCGCCGGACACCACCACTACCGGGATATGCGGATAATGCTGATGGAAATAGCGGATGGACACCGGACCTTCACTGCCCGGCATATTCAAGTCGAGCAGCGCCAGATCCAGCTCGGGATGCTGCATGGCGAGCCTCAGGCCGTCGAGAAAATTCCCCGCCTCCATGATCTCGACTTCTTCGGGCAATTGCTGAAGCACATAACGCATCCCGTCGCGAAACAACGCGTGGTCATCCACCATTAAAATTTTCATTACCATACCCACTCCAGATATTTATGACGCTCTTCAATCATACCTGTCAACCCGCGCACCCGACCCCTGCACATCTGGCCCCTGCACATCAGGCCCCGCCAAGCAGTTTCCGAATATCGTCGGCGAACCGGTCGGCGCTTTGCGCATGGGGCGCGCGCAACCGCACCTTGCCGGCCGGATCGACCAGGAAGGTGCCGACGCTGTGATCCACATTGTAGCCGGATGCGGTCGGCCGCTTGTCGTATGCCACATAAAATGCCTTGGCGGCCTGCGCCGTGGCCTGCGCATCCCCATACAAGCCGAGAAACGACGGATAAAATGCGGGCGCATATTGCACCAGCATCTCCGGCGTGTCGCGCTCGGGATCGACGGTGATAAACAGCACCTGCACCCTGTCTGCATCTTTGCCGAGCAAGTGCATTGCCCGAGCTAGGTCGCCCAACGTGGTGGGGCAAACATCCGGGCAGTGAGTGTAACCGAAGAACACGGCCACCACCTTGCCGCGAAAATCCGCCAACGTGCGCGTCTTGCCGTTATGGTCGGTCAAGCGAAAATCCGCCTCGGTGAACATCACGCTGATATCGCTGGCGTGGAACGGTGAAGGCAGTTTGGGTTTTTCGCAACCGGCCAGCAGAACAAGCAAAAACAAGATAAATAAACTACGCAGCCACATGACAACTTCCCGTCCATCCATAAAGGTAAAAAGTATAGCCGACTTTAATCAGGCCATACACGCCAAATCCAGCCACCAACAGTCCGGCGGCCAGCCGCACGCGCGGCGACTGCGCCCAGCGCCGTGCATTCTCCCAGAACAGCCCGATTGCCAGCAGGTTCGGCAAGGTGCCAAGGCCGAACGCCAGCATCACCAGCGCGCCGCTTTGCGCACTGCCGCTCGCCAAAGCGGTGACCAGCACGCTGTACACCAAGCCGCACGGCAGCCAGCCCCACAGCACGCCGAGCAGCAGGGCTCGGGCGAGCGTAGTGACCGGCAGCAGACCGCGTGTCAGCGGCTGAAGATGCCGCCACAACACGCCGCCAACCCGTTCGATGCGGCGCACCACGCCCCAGATGCCGGCGAGATACAGCCCCAGCGCGATCAACATCAAACTGGACAGCGCAAACAGCAGATGCTGCACCGGCACCGCATCGCGCAGCAGCAACCCCGCCTGACCGAGCGCGCCGACCAGTGCGCCAGCCACCATGTAACTCGCCAGCCGCCCGCCGTTATACGCCAGGTGGAACGGCCAGCGCGCACCGGAAAACTTTGCGGCCCTCGCCCCGGCAGGGGTGAGACGGTCGGCCCCTCTCCCGCTAGCGGGAGAGGGCTTCGGCACCTGCGAGGCAAACATGCCGACGATGCTGCCGCACATGCCGAGGCAATGCACACCGCCGAGCAGCCCGACAAAGAATACCGCAGCGATGCTGAATTCAGTCATGCAAGTCTATCTGCCCTAGCGATGCCAGATTCAGAAAAGATGCGACCGCGCGCGCATCCGGTTGCTCCAGATACGGCACGATCCCCAGCAACGGCGCATGGATGCGTTGCCGCAACGCGGCGATGTTTTCATCCAGCATCGCCATGCCCGCCTCCGGCACATTCGCCACCCAGCCAGCCAACGTCAAACCGCGCGCGACAATCGCCTCGACCGTGAGCAGCGCGTGATTCAAACAGCCCAGCCGCATTCCCACCACCAGAATAATGGGCAACCCCAACTGCACCGCCAGATCCGCGCTATCCTGCTCGTCGTTCAACGGCACGCGAAAACCGCCCGCACCTTCCACGATCACCACGTCGGCTTGCGCGTTCAATTCCGAGAATGATTCCTCGATGCGCGCGAAATTGATGCGGATGCCGGTGAACCGCGCGGCCAGGTGCGGCGCAACGGCCTGCGCGAAACAATACGGGTTGATCTGCCCGCCGCTGGCCAGTATGTTGCTGGCGGCGCGCAATTGCCCGACATCTTCGTTTTGATCACGCCCATCGCAACCCGCCGCCACCGGCTTCATGCCGACCACGCTCTTGCCCAGCGCGGCAAAGCCGTGCAGCAGCGCGCAACTGACCAGCGTCTTGCCCACGCCCGTGTCGGTGCCGGTGATGAAGTAGCTCATTTCATTTTGAATGAAGTATGGATGATTGCCGCGCCATCCTGCGCCGTGCGCGGCTGCGGCTTCCAGGCGTGGCCGTACACCACCTCGTAGGTGGCGGGCAGTTTGCCATTGCTGCGCAGCCGCTCGTAATTCTCCACCAGACGCGCCCAGGCATTTTTTCCCATCAGGCCTTGCCCGCGCCCCGCCGTGGCGTTGTGCGCGCCGATGCGCTTCAGGTCATACAACAAACCGCGCACATCGTCATAAGTCAGCGTCAGGTATTCCATATCCATCACCGGCTCGGCAAAGCCGGCATGTATGAGCATGTCGCCGATATCGTGCATGTCGGCAAAGCGGTTCAGGTGATTGTGGCTGTCCACGCCGCCGAAAGCCAGCCTTAATTCCTTCAGCGTATCCGGCCCGAAAGTGCTGAACATCAGCAGCCCGTCGGCCTTCAGCACGCGGTGCAACCCGACGAAAGCCGCCGGCAGGTCGTTGCACCACTGCACCGCCAGATTCGACCACACCATCTCGACACTGTTGGCCGCCAATGGCAGGGCTTCGATGTCGCCGCATACCTGCACCGGTTGCGCGCCGCTGAACAGTTTGCGCCACCAGCCGGAACGGCTGCGCGCGGCTTGCAACATGCCGAGGGCAATATCCAGCGCAACGATCTGCGCCGCCGGATATTTTTCCGCCAACTGTCGTGATCCCCAGCCGGTGCCGCTGCCCGCATCGAGGATGCGCCTCGGTTGCAGCTTGATGTACTCCAGCCGCTCCAGCATGCGCGCGCATACCTCGCGCTGCAATACCGCCGCCGCATCGTAATCTGCCGCCGCACGGGTAAAGGCGCGGCGCATCCGGCGTTTATCGATCAAAAAATCATTCATGCAGGAAGCTCACCAGGTGTTTCATAAATTCATCAAGGTGCGACAGGAACGGCGCATGCGCCGCACCCTTGATCTCCACCAGCCGCGCAGCCAGCAGTTGCCCCGCCAGGTAATGCGATGCCTGCGGCGGCGTGAGCGTATCACGTTCGCCGCAAACCACCAGTGCGGGTTGTGTGATGCCCGGCAATTCGCCACGCAAATCGCAATCGCGGAGGATTTCCAGCCCTGCTTGCAATGCGCCCAGATCCGGTTCGCCACGGTTCATCAGCGCGCCGCGCAACGATGCCAGCAACTCGCGCTCCCGCTCGCTGCCGCGCACTTGCAGGGCGAGGAAGCGCCGCAAAGTTTGCGCGTAATCCTGTTGCAGCGCGGCGGCAAATTCCGCCAGCGTCTCCGCCGCCATCGCACAATCCCAGCCCGGTCGGCGCACGAAGCACGGCGTGCTCGCCACCAGCACCAGACGGTTTATTTGCTGCGGATAGCGCAACGCCCAGCGCAACGCGACCTGCCCGCCCAGCGACCAGCCGCATACGCTAAGCGGCCCGCTGAATTGTTCCGATAGTTGGTCGACGATGTTATCCATAAGTAGGTCGGGATTTATCCCGACATCGCCGCTGTGTCGGGATAAATCCCGACCTACACTAAACCCATGTCCCGGCAGATCCACCGCGAGCACGCTGAAATATTCCGCCATTCGCTCCGCGACGCCGCCCCACATGCCACCGTGCATGCCCCAGCCGTGGATCAGCAGCAGCGGCGCACCGCTGCCGTAACTGTCAACGTGCATGGCAACCAATTCCATCATTCGTAGAAAATCCCGCCATGCACATTTCCCTGATGGAACTACTAGCCATTCCACTAGGTTGCCAAAGAACGGCAACCAAGTGGCTGGTTATCTCCCCAACCCTCTCCCGCTTGCGGGGAGAGCGAAGCGAGGGGGGCGAAGCCGAGCAAACGAATCGCTGCGCGAATTTTTTGTTACTGTGCAAGCTCATGCAAGGCTCCAATCAATTGCTCGACATCGTTTTCACTGTGCGCGGCAGACAGGGTAATGCGCAGGCGTGCCGTGCCCGGCGGCACGGTGGGCGGACGGATCGCCGCGACCCAGATGCCGCGCTCGCGCAGCCCCTCGCTCAATGCCAGCGCCGCCTGGTTGTCGCCGACCAGCAACGGCTGGATCGCGGTATCCGACGGCATCAGTTCCCAGGGCAAACCTGCCAGCCCGTTGTGCAGTTGTGCAATCAGTCCGCGCAGATGCTCGCGCAATGCATCGCCTTGTTCGATGAGTTGCAGGCTCGCCGATACCGCACAGGCCAATGCGGGCGGCGCGGCCGTGGTGTAGACATAGCTGCGCGCCTGGTTGACGAGGGTATCAATCACCACCTGCTCCGCCGCGACAAACGCGCCGAACACCCCGGCCGCCTTGCCCAGCGTCGCCATGTAAATGATGCGCGGCGAGTGTAAATCCCCCCTGCCCCACTTCGACAAGCTCAGGACATGCTTTTGCAAAGGGGGGTTCTCAACATGCGCATCGACATGCCCCCCCCTTTGCAAAAGGGGGGGCGGGGAGGATTTGAAGTTGAACAGCGAGCCGCGCCCCTGTTCGCCCAGCACGCCGAAACCGTGCGCATCATCAACCAGCAACCACGCATCGTATTGCTCGCACAGCGCCAGCAGTTCCGGCAGCGGCGCGAGATCGCCGTCCATGCTGAACACCGCGTCGGTGATGATGAGTTTGCGTCGGCTTGTGGTTTGTTCGAGCAGTGCCGCCAGTTGCGCGATGTCGTTATGGCGATAGCGTTTCATCTCGGCGCGTGACAGCAGCATCGCATCGTTCAATGAAGCGTGGTTGAGCTTGTCGGCAAACACCGTGTCGCCCTTGCCGACCAGCGCCTGCACTGCGCCAAGGTTCGCCATATAGCCGGTGGAAAACAGCAGCGCGGCGGGCTTGCGAACAAATGCCGCAAGTTCCTGTTCGAGCCGGTGATGCGGTTCGAAATGCCCGCTCACCAGATGCGCCGCGCCCGCGCCGACACCCCATTGCTGCGCGCCCTGCTGCAAGGCGATGACGAGCTGCGGGTGGTTGGCTAAGCCGAGGTAATCGTTGCTGCAGAACGACAGGTAGGATTTGCCATCTACAACGATGTGCGGCGACTGCGGGCTGTCGAGCGTGCGCCGCTGGCGCAACAGGCCTTGCGCGGCGCGCTCGTTCAATTCATTTTGCAGCTCGGAAAGCATCAGCCCAGCCGCCCCGCTAAATCATCGTAAACGCCAGCGATATTGTTCAGCACATCGCGATTGTCATATCGGATCATGGTCAATCCATGGCGTTGCAGCAAAACAGTACGATTTTCATCGTATCCTCGTTGCTCGGCATGACTGTCGCCGTCGATTTCAATCACCCAACCCAGTTTCGCGCAATAAAAATCGACGATGAAATGTTGGATAAGTTTCTGGCGCAGAAACTTATAGGCGGAAAATTGGTGGCGGCTCAATATCTCATGCCACATTTTTTGTTCTGCAGCGGTCGGATTTTTGCGGTTTTCTCTTGCAAGAGCGGTGAGTTTTTTGTCGTAAGGCAGAAAAGCAAACCCCTCCCTGCCTCCCCTTGTCAGGGGAGGAGCAATTGGAGCCATTTTTCTGACGAAAGGGGAAGTGTTCGTGCCTGTGGCAAGTTTTAACGATGACTCCGGTTGCTTCGCCTTATTGCTGGAGTCGGAGCTATCTTTGCTGTAGTCTGAGCCAGCTTCCCCCCTGGCAAGGGGGGACTGAGGGGGGTTAAGGTTTTGCGTGGCAGCCACTTGCAAGCCAGAATCAATGAGATTCCGCCAGCGGATACATCCCCAGCTTGTCGAGCAACGCCCTATCCTTCTCCACATCCGGGTTGCCAGTCGTAAGCAATTGCTCGCCATAAAAAATCGAGTTGGCGCCGGCAAGAAAACACAAGGCCTGCACCGCGTCGGACATCTGCTGCCGCCCGGCGGAAAGGCGCACGCGCGCCGCCGGCATGGTGATGCGCGCAACCGCGACGGTGCGCACGAAGTCCAGTGGGTCAAGCTCTTCAGTATTGGCCAGCGGCGTGCCTTCGACCCTGACCAGGTTATTGATCGGTACGCTCTCCGGATAAGGGTTCATGTTGGCCAGTTGCGCGATCAGCCCGGCGCGCTGCGTGAGGTTTTCGCCCATGCCGACGATACCGCCGCTGCATATGCTCATCCCCGCACGGCGCACCCGCTCCAGCGTATCCAGCCGATCCTGATAATCGCGCGTGCTGATGATGTTGCCATAGAACTCCGGCGCGGTGTCCAGGTTGTGGTTGTAGTAATCCAGCCCGGCGGCGCGCAGTTGCTCGGTCTGCTCGTCATTGAGCATGCCCAGCGTGGCGCAGGTTTCCATGCCGAGGTCGCGCACCGCCTTGACCATTTCCACCACGCTCTCCATGTCTTCTTCGCTCGGCTCGCGCCACGCCGCGCCCATGCAGAAACGCCCGGCACCTTTCTGCTGCGCGGCGCGCGCGGCTTCCACCACGGCGCTCACCGCCAGCATCTTGCGCTCTTCCACACCGGCGGAATTGAATGCCGATTGCGGGCAATAGCCACAGTCCTCGGTGCAGCCGCCGGTTTTGATCGACAGCAGGGTGGAAAGCTGCACCGCATTCGGGTCAAAATGCTCGCGGTGGATTTGCTGCGCGCGGTATAGCAAATCGGCGAACGGCAGTTTGAACAGTGCTTCTATGTCGGGCACGCTCCAGCGCGATGGGCGGGCGGTTGGTGCTGCGCTACAGGTAATCTCTAATGTGTTCATGTTGGCGTGTTTCGTTGAGGTGATTTATTCGGGATAATCCGTTAAAGTTGAGGCGCTGCTGCTGTAGGAGCGCAATTTATTGCGCGATAGTTTGTAACCACAATCGCCCGATGAATCGGGTTCCTACACAAGAACATATTCATTCTTGAGCGAGGCGCATCATCCTTGAAAGGGCGATAGTTTGTCAATTTTACACAATGTTATTCTGAACATCAGCGCAGGAATTAAGCATATCCTGCCCGCTCAGCCCTGCGTGCTGTGCGGCAGCATGAGCCATGACGGGCTATGGTGTGCGCCCTGCGACCGCGCCATGCCCTATCTCGACGCGGCACTTTGCCCGAGCTGCGCCCTGCCGACTCCGGGCGGAGACGTATGCGGGCGATGCCTGCAACATCCACCCCTCTTCACCCGCACCACTGCCGTATTCGCCTACAGCTTCCCGCTCGACAAGCTGATCCAGGCGATGAAATACGGCGAACGGCTGGCTCTGGCTTGCGCCTTTGCGGAAAAACTGGCGCATCGAACCGATAAAAATCACCGACCGGATTGCGTCATCCCGATGCCGCTGCACCCGGCAAAATTGCGCAAACGCGGCTTCAACCAATCGCAATTGCTCGCCGCCAGAGTCGCCCGCAAACTTGGCCTCGAACTGCTGCCGCACGCCTGCCGCCGCGTGCGCGACACCCCGTCGCAATCGGCCTTGCCGTGGAAGGAGCGCAAGAAAAACGTGCGCGACGCGTTCTGCTGCGATGCCGATTTGAGCGGCAGGCGCGTCGCGCTGGTAGACGATGTGCTGACCACCGGAGCCAGCCTGAACGCGCTCGCCGAGGCGGCGCAAAAACGCGGCGCGGTTGAAATCAGCGCATGGGTAGTGGCGCGAACGCTGCCGCACAAGCGCTAACCCCTCCCAACCTCCCCTTATCAGGGGAGGAGCAGTTGCTTTGCTCTCCCCCTGACAAGGGGGAGTTGGAGGGGGTTTAGCTTTACTCGCTCCTGCTTCAAAGCTCTTTGATTTTCTGCCGCACAAACGCCTGCAATTCCGGGGTAAGCGTTCTCGATTCGAGCGCGCGGCGGAACGCATTTCTGGCATCTTCATTGCGTTGCACCGCCTGCAAGGAAATGCCGTAGCCCATCAGCCAGACGCCGTTGTCCGGGGCGAGTTGCAGCGCGATCTGGTAATGGCTAATCGCTTCCTTGTGGCGGTTGCGGCGTTGCAGCAAGGCGGCGAAAAATGCCTGGTAGTCGGCCTGCGCATCGGCATAGGGCAAGGATTTTTCCAGCGTCGCCGCCGCCTGTTCGAGGGCGTCATGTTCCACCTGCAAGCGCGCCAGCAGCATGGCGAACCCGGTATGTCCGGGCTTGGCATTCAGCCGCTCCTGCAACACGCGTTCGGCTTCCGCGCCTTGCTTGCTTTCCAGCAGCAAGGCCACCAATGCCTGACGCGCCTCGTCGTGGCCGGTATCGAGGCGCAGCACCGCCCGATAACCCGCGATGGCGTCGGCGATATGCCCCTGCTGCATGGCCGCGACCGCCTGGCGGAATTCCGCATCGGTGCGTTGCTCGGAGCTGACCTGTTTCATCGGCGATGCGCCTGGCGATGCTCGGGATGCGGCCAATACATTGGTTGAAGGAGTTTGCATGGGCTGCGGCTTGGTGGCTCGCGCAGGCGGCGCTGCATGGGTCGGCAGTTTTTCGCCCGCGTCTGGAGTTGCGGGGCTTTTCGCGTCATGCAAGATTGCTGCTTGCCGGAGAGAAGAAGGCAGCGGTATCGCGGCCAACTCAAAGCTAAGGCGCGAAGCGGGCGGGAGTATTTCCACCGGCGGTGCGTCTCCCGAGCCAGCGTCAGCTACGGCACTGGTGACACTAACGGCGCTGGCTGCATCAACAGCACTGACAACAATAACGGCGCTGGCAACTCCAACCGCCTCAGCCGCAACTGGAGCGGCGGGTGCTGGCGCAACCGGCTGCGGCCTGGCACTCGCTGCTACCACCGTAGCCTTGCGCATCTGCATCCATTGCCAGGCGCCAACCCCGCCTGCCAGCGCCAGCACCAATGCCAGCAAAGGCAAGATATAGCTGGGTTGGCGGTGCGGCACCGGGCGCACCATGGTTTGTTCCGGCGCAGTATGCTCACCGCGCTGTTCGAGCTGGTTGAGCACCTGGTTGATGACGCTCATTGCAGCGCCATCCACGCAAGTCCCAGGGAGGCAACCAGCGCCACGCCGGTCAAGGCCAGCGCCCAGGGCAACCAGTCGCGGCGCGCTTCCGGCGTGTCGGCCGCCGCATCGCGGATGTGCCTGGTCGATACCTGCTGCCGCCCCTCGCCAAACGCCAGCATCAGCGCCTTGTGGGCAATAATATTGACCAGCCTCGGCGTGCCGCCGGTGATGCGGTACAGCTTGCCCACCGCACCCTTGCCGAACAGCGTTTCGCCAGGGTATTTGGCCACGGCCAGGCGATGGCGCAAATAGCGTTCCAGCTCGTCCCTGCGCAACCCTTTCAGTTCGTGCTGGAAGCTGATGCGCTGGCGCAACTGGCGTATCGAGCGGTTCCGCAAGCGTTCGTTCAGCTCCGGCTGGCCGAACAGCACCACCTGCAACAACTTGCGTTTCTCGGTTTCGAGATTGGTGAGCAGGCGCAACACTTCCAGGCTTTCCAGCGGCATCGCCTGCGCTTCGTCCAGGCACACCAAAGCGCGCTGACCGTTGCGCGCACATTCCAGCAACGCGCGCGTCAGCCCCTTCAACAACTGGTGCTGGTCGGTATCCTTGTCCAGCGTCACGCGAAATTCTTCCGCCAAGGCCAGCAGCAAGCTGCGTGGTTCGAGATAGGGATTGAGGATGTAGGCGGTGATGAAGCGCGGCGCGGGCTGCGTTTCATTTGCGGGTGTGGCGGATGCGGGCGGCACCTGTTCCGGTGCGCCGTTCAGCGTGGCGGGTTGCCTCCCTTGGTTCAATGTGGCGAGGAACTTGCGGCACAGCAACGTCTTGCCATTGCCCACTTCGCCGACGATCTTGACGAAGCCTTCGCCGTTGCGCGCCGCCACCAGCAAAGTGTTGAGTGCCTCCTGATAGCTGGAGCCGGAAAAAAAGAAGCTGGTGTCCGGGGTCAGGCTGAAAGGTTGTTCGCGCAGGCCAAAGTGCTGTAAATACATGGTCAGAAGACAGAGGACATAACCAGCGACTTGGCTGGCGTAGTTTGCCAGCCTAGTCGAATGGCTAGTAGTTCCATCAGAAAACAGAAGACAGATGGTTGTGTGCCTCTGCGCGGCACGTTTTTGATGACTACGCGGCAGAGCCGCGACAAAACTTCTGCCCTCTGTCCTCTGTCATCTGTCATCTGGATAGCCTGTCAAACCGGTCGCGGCTCTGCGTAATGTCCTGCGACCAGTCCTTGTCGTTGTCCACCACCGTGGGTCTCAACAGGATCACCAGCTCGCGCTTTTCGCTGCGCTGGCTGGTTTGGCCGAACAACGTGCTCTTGGACAATCCGGGCAAACCGGAGCGATCATCGAAAGTCGCCGATCGCATCAGCCCGCCGATGGCGACAATCTGTCCATCCCTGGCGCGCACGATGCTGTCGGTTTCGGAGACGGAACTGGAAGCCAGCGGCAGATTCATCGTCCCGCCGACCCCGCCGACATTCACGGTCTTGTTCACGGTGCTGACCAGGCTCACCGAAGGATGGATATGCAGAATGATCTCGTTGTTCTGGTCGATGCGCGGCGTCACGTCCAGCGCGATGCCGGAAAAGAACGGTTGCAGCGTCACGCTCGGCGTAGAAGTGGTGGCCGTGCCGGTGGTCGTGGTGGTGGAAACATTGGTCACGAAGAATTCATCCGTGCCGACCTTGAGCACCGCCTTCTGCCCGTTCAACGTGGCGATGCGCGGGCTGGACAGCACGTGCACATTGCCCTGCGATTCCAGGAAGCTCAACAGCGCGGCAAAATTGCTGGTTTGAAACGCCAGACCGAACATCGTCCCCGCATTGGCTGCGTTGCTGATCAACGTGGCGCCCGGCAAGGCCGAAAGCGCCGAATTGGAAATCGCGGTCGATGTCCCGTCTACCGCAGTGGGTGCCAGTGACGTTCCGGCACCAATTTGGCCGAATGCCCCCCGGCTGGTTGGGCTGGTTTTCAGGTTGCCAAATCCGGCCCAATTCACCCCGGACTGAAACCCGTCATTGAGCTGCACCTCGATAATTTTCGCCTCGAGGATCACCTGGCGCTCGATGGAAATCTGCGAAGCCTTGAGATAAGCCGCGACATTCCTCAATTCGTCCGGCATCGCGCGCACCACGATCACGCCCGACATCGGGCTGACCACGACGCTGCGGCCTTTTTCAGTGCCCACTATCGCCAGCAGCGATTTGTTCAACTCATCCCAGAAATCCGCGCTGCTGGTCATGGTTACTTTGCTGCTGTCCAAGCCACGCGAAGCTGGGCTGGTGGCCGTGGTAGTCGTAGCCGTACCTGACGTGCCGCCCGGTGAGCTATCCGAAACCGAGCCGGAGGTCACGCGCAACGACGAAGTCCCCTCGCGCAACCCGGTCAGGTAATTCACCTGAAAAATCCGCGTTTGCAACGTCAACGGCTGGATATAAATGCGCGTGCCATCCATCTTGTATTCGTAGCCGTATATTTCGCGGATCGCCTCCAGCGCCTCGAGCACCGTCACATCTTTCAGGTTCAGCGAAATATTGCCGCCGACCTCGGGATGCAGCAGCATGCTGTAGCGTGTGCCGGAAACGATGGCCATGAACACCTGGTTGACCGGCGTATTGTTCACCGTCAAATCAAACTTGGTTTCCAGCGGCCTGTTGTCCACCTTGGGCAAGCCCAGCGTGAGAGGCGGCAGCAAGGCATCGTTCACCGCATCGGCCGACTTGCCCGGCTGTGCATTGTCCTGCGCAGCCTGATGCATTTCGCGCTGAATAGCGTCCGCCGTTTGATTCTTGCTACTTGGCGCGGCACAGCCAGCCAGGACAGAAGACAGGAGGCAAAAGGCAGAAATCAGAAACAGTGCTCTCATTTCTTCTCTCCGGTCGCTGGCTGTTTCGCCTTTTTATTTCCAGGCTGCGCCTGGCTTTTCGACGATTGCGGTGTTGTTTTCAATTTCTGCTCTTTATTTTCGACGGGGACTTTGGCCGTGGTCATTTTTACACCGGGAAACAACGACATCACTTGCCTCCCCTGCGCTCCGCGCAATACTACGCCGCCTTCGTTCACTTCAATCAGTTTTGCATCGGCGTGTTTTCCGCCCAATTCGACGGTTTCCCCGTCGATAATCGCCGCCCGGCGATTTTTGGAAATGATAATGGATTGCAGGCCTGCGGGAGCGGGCGCCGCTTCCACGCCACTCGCTGGAACCGGTGCGGTGATCGAGGCGGGCGGGCGGGTCGGGTCGGTCAGCTCTTCGGCTTCCAGAGGACAGAGGACAGACATCAGAAGACAGAAGACAGAAGACGGAAGACAGAGGTTTGTGTACCGCTGCGCGGCACATTTGTTTAAGGCGCGACTACGCCGCGACAACGCTTCTGTCCTCTGTCCTCCGTCCTCTGTCCTCTGAATCATACCGTCAACCATGTCTTGTCCAGACTCAGGGTATACAGGATCAGGGTCAGCTCCGCATCGGGATACTTGTCCACCCGCATACTGACCTCTCCCCAAAACATCTGTGCCGGCATGGCTTCCAGCGCGGTAAGGTAGCCCAACATGTCCAGGTAGCCGCCGCGCACGGTTATCTGTATGCCATGCTTGAAAATTTGTTTTTTCTGGTCAGGCTGCGTTTGCCCGGCGGGCAAATTTGCTGCGGTTGCCTGGGGCTTTTCAAGCAGCGGGCTGGCCGGCAGGGTTTTCAATTCGATCAGTTGCAGTTTGCCGTTTTTATTCAGCACCTGCTCCAGCAAACTGGCCATTTTGTCCGGTTCTACCAGCCGCTCGCGGCGGCTTTGCATATAGCCGTCCTGCTCCTGCAACTGCCGCTTGATTTGCATCAACCGGGTGCGCAGCGGCGAATGCTCATCGTCGCTTCTGGCTTGCAACAAGCTTTGAATCTGCGCCTGCAGCTCCTTCATTTTTTCCTGCTGCTGCACCACCTGCGCCGATAACGTTTTTTGCTTCGCCAGCAAGGGATCAAGCAGCAACGCATTGGCCGACGCAACCACCACAAACGCCGCAGCCAGAAAAATTATCGCACGCTCGCGCAGCGACAGGCCGTCGATCTTGTTGCGCGCCAATTCCCAATAGCGCTTCATTTTTTAACCTCTCCGTCCGCGCTGGAGTGCAAGGTAAATTCAACATAGCGCGGAAGGGTTCCCTGGCTTGCGTCACCCCCCTGGGTTGCGTTACCCACAGGGCTCGCAACAACCTTGGGCTGGCGCATTTGCAACGTGGCAAAAGTCCTGCCGCGCATGATGTTTTCCCGGCTCAAACGCTGGATATAGGCGGGAAGCAACTCAGGGGCTAACACCGCGCCGTTCAGGCTGATTTGCGCCGCGTCGCCGCTCACCCTGAAGCCGGTCAGCCACAACCCTTGCACCACCTGGCGCGAGAAAGCGCGCATATATTCCGAATAGCCGGTGGTATTGCCCACCGCGCCAGACTTCATGAGTTCGATTAACTCGGCCTGATCGGCAAGCTGTTTTTCCAGGCGACGCACCTCGTCCTGCAATGCCTGGTTGGCCTGTTGCGGGGAGAATTCTGCGGCATAGCGCGCCAGCCGCACCTGCTCGGCGTTGAAACGCTTGGTGCTTTCCTCGGACTGCTTGCCGAGCAGCTCGACCTGCTGAAGCGCGTAGCCGTAAAAAACCAGCGAACCGGCCACAAGCAGCCCCAACGCCTGCAACATCGCCAGCAGCGAAAAATGTTTGCGCTGTTTGACAAAAACCGGGTTGAACAGATTGATCTGCTGGCTCATCGCGCTCACCCTTCCCGGCGCAACGCCGCGCCCAGCACCGGCAATGCAAATGTGGCGAATTCGCTCTCCGCCAGCGCCGGAACTGCGCTGATGTCCAGAGCTTGAGACAAGTCCAGCTTTTCCACTTTCACGCTTATCATCGTCGCCATAAACTCCACCAGCCCGGTGTCATCTGGAACGCTCACCAGGACGCGATCTAGCGGCAGATAGTGAAACTGGCGATCGAAATAATCCAGCGAACGCTGTAATTCCAGTTCGACGCGATCGCGGGATTGCTCGCGCAAATTTTCGTTGGCATCGCGCAACTGCCCCACGCTGATTTCGGTACGCCGCGACATATATAACTCGCAGCCCGAAGTAAACGTCAGCAAGCCGCCGTTATCGTCGAAAGCCAGCAGCGCCAACGCGCGGCCTTCCTGCTCGAACAGCGCGGCAATATTGCGCTGCGCCATTTCTGGAATATCGATCACATCCAGCTTGAGCTTCGCCTGCTCGAATAGCGCCATGCGCTTCTGGATAATATCGTTGGCCGCAGCGACTGCAAACAGGGATTGAACGCGTGCGGGGCCGGATTGGTCAGCGGGAATCTGCAGCACGTCCACCGTGGCATTGTCGACGTGGTAACTCAAACTATCTTTGATTTTCCAGCGAATTGCCGTCTTCAATTCCTCGGCGGGCACATTCGGCGCCTCGACCAGCAATAGCTGATATTCGCCCGGCAGCAACAGCGTGTTGAAATGATGGCCGCCAAGATTCGCGTCGCGGCATAATTTCTCCAAAGCAGCCGCCGACACCGCGCCGGCCTCGTGATATTCGCAGCGCTTCACATGCGGCATCGCCCCGGAAAACTTGACCTCCGCCAGGTAAAAACCATGCGCACCCAAACCGATGGCAAGCCGGCCACCGCCAAGGATTTTTGATCCAAACAACGACCCAAACAACGAAGAAATAAGCGGGATTTGCATAATTGACACGAAGTTAATTTAACAGCTTGTTGTTGTCAATTGATTTAACCGCTCAAGTGTATGGCGAATACAGAGGCAACCCACACTCAGCCACACCGGCTCAGGTAAGTTGCTCACTACACCCTGCGCAAGTTTCAAGCATCTTCAAAAACACGCGCCATGGGCATCGTCAACGCCACCGACTCAAAAACGCAGCTTTCCACACCCGTAAAATCGCGCAACAGCCAGAGCCCGTCAGGCTGCCGGCGGAAACCCTCGACCCCTTTACGATCAATATCCACCAAAACATATTCCTCAAGGCTCTCGATCTTGCGGTAAGCGGCGAACTTGGCGCCCCGGTCGTAAGCCGAGGTGGCATCGGAAAGCGCCTCGATAATGAGCTTGGGATGCTCGATGTAAAGTTCGGCCACTTTGTCCGCGTCATTGCAGGTCACCATCACATCAGGGTAGAAAAAGCGTCCATCGCCTGGATGTTCAGCTTCATGCTGGCAATCAAAGAGTGACATGAGGTGCCGCGCAAATGCTCGCGCAATGCACTGCCCAAATTCCCCGTAACAATCACATGCACCCGTCGTGCGCCCACCATGGCGTAAGCCTCTCCCGCCACGTACTCGCGCTTGTCGATCTGCTCGGCTTCCCAAACCAGATATTCCTGCGCACCGAACGCCATCTTCTCTTGTGTTAAAGCCACGGTTATTCTCCTTTTACGGGAATTCGATAAATGCATTAACGCTCCTCTCAATGTAGCCCAGACTACCCGGGGAGCCTCCAGAGGTTGCTGTGGACGTTATCCAGAAAACGTAGCGGGTCACCACCCCCTCGGAATAGCTGTTCATGGCGCAGGTTACCGTTACGGTGAAACCATCAGGCATGATATCCATCACGCTCGGGCTCGCCGGGCAAGCGGTGAGCGGGCTGGCGCAACCGGCGCCGTTGCAGATCATGGCCACGGCCCACTCGCTCCCCATTCTGGCCGCGCGATAGCCACGTGAACCCTGAAGATCATTTGCCGAATCGATATGCTGGGTAGTAGAAAAAGTCGTCATGAAAGCGCCAAGCATGGCCAGTATGACCAGCAAAAAAATGGCCGACACGAGAGTAAATCCACGCACGCGTTTCATGGGGTATTGTCCACATGAACCTGGTGATAGAGCTTCACACTTTCGCCCAACTGGGTCACCATCAGCGAAATTTGAAGGATACCGTTCATCGAAAAACCGGTACTGCTGCCGGGCGGCTCATACTTGAGGCTGCATGAATCCACGTTTTCCGCAAGAATGGCGGCGGTAGCGCCTGCAGCCATCGCGGAACAGTCGGCGGGCACGGGTCTTACTGCCGACAACGTGCGACTGTAACGATAGAGCGCGTTCGCGTTACAGACGTAGGCGACAACGTGCTCGTTACTGGTAATGACCTGAAAGCGATAATAGGGAGACTCCCCGGGGAGCTGCTTTCTGTTGAATGGCGCGGCAGTGCCGGTGCCCACAAAAGTGACAGACGAGGTGGTCGCGTCCACTGGCGCCACGCTCGCAACCTGAATGGCGTTGTAACCGCAATACGCATTGCCGCCGGCGGTGCCCACGCCAACGCTGCCGCTACAGTCGCTGTTTCCGCTACCGTCGTTGTAGATGGCGACCACGTCGCCCGCAGCAATTTGCATGGTCGCCGGCAAGGCAGAGTTCAACCACAGCATGTCGAACGAGCTATCTACTCCTGAAAAATCAAGCTCATCCCCACTCCCCGAACTGTCTTTCGCCATCCGGTAGCGCGCGCCGATTTTGGTCGGTATGAATTCGACGCACTGATCCGAGTCATTGCTCGGGTTGCGCACGCTATTGGGCAGCGCGAGATGAATGTCCCGCGCGATGCGGCGCACGGCCGTGTCGGCCACATCGGTCAGCTCGGCACGGCGGGCGGAATCGATGTAGGCATCGACCGCGCCCTTGATGAACACCGCCACGATGCCCGCGAGAATTCCCGTGATGACAATGACGATAATCGCTTCGACCAGCGTGAACCCGGCGCAATGGCGTGGCCTTATGGAAGTATTTGGCCGCATGGTCAGTAATTCCCCCGGTAGCCGCTCAGCGCGTAGACAGCGTTGCTCGGGTCGGTTACGGTAACTGTGACTTTTTTCATGCTCGCGCCGCTCACTGTCACTGCCGTCACTTCGACTTTGGCCCAGAAGGTGTCGGGCAAGACCGTTGTCGAACTGGCAATCATCTGGTCGCCCAGAATTTTCTTTGCGGCTGTGCTGCCATCGAAGCAGGTGTAGTCGCTGGCATCGTCGAAGAGCGCCCGTTCAACGGCACAGTTTGTTGGAATAAATCCCCCCGCCGGATTCTGGTAGGCCTTCAGCAAGACCTCTTCGAGAATCGCATCGGCCATGGCAATCGACTGCTTGCGCACCACCGGATCGGCGCTCGATTTCACCACGGTATTGATAACCAGGAGAATGCCGGCCAAACCAACGCTGACGATGACGATAAACATGATCAGTTCGATCAGGGTCAGGCCGCGCTGGTCGTGCCGGTTGGGGTTAACGTACATAGCCGGTCGCCGCATCGACTTTGATATCGGCCGCCTCTGTTATTGTCAGTGTGACGTTGTCGCTCGCTGCACCGGACGCCAGAAAATTAAACGTAGCATGCGTTGACCCCAACCCGCTACCGCCGCGCGGCGTTACCGGCAAGGTCAACGGCCCGTCGCAGCTACCATCCGGCATCGTGGCCGTGTCGATAGTCAAGGATATCCCGGTTGGATTAACCGCCACACACACAGTCCGCCGTTGCGCGACCGCCGACTTTTGCGCATAGCGCAGCAGCGACAAGGTCTCGTCCCTAAGCCCGCGCGCTTCGAAAACACCCACATCCGCAAACCGCGGCAACACCGCTACCGCCAGAATGCCGACGACGATCATCGTCATGACCAATTCGACCAAGGTGAACCCGGCCGCAGTGCGGCGACGACACCCATCGCAACAATGCCCGGCATCAAAAGGCGCATGCTCGCGTCGCATCACTAGTAGCTCTCCCGGATATAAATTGGCCCCCTGCTGCCACTGCCGCCACAGAAGATGCCGAATGCGGCTCTGGCGACAGGATCGCGGTCATAATTTGCACCATACCACTTGCCGCGCAAATAGGGCATGTTCGCACCAACCGTAGGCGGCTGCGCTGTTGAAAAATCAAAACTGGCATTGGTCGCCGTATTCAGCCCTAGAGCAAAAACGATATCGACGCTCCCCGCCGCTGGCAACCCTGTTGGCTTGATCAGGGAAAACGAACCCAGCCCGCTGGCGACGGAAAATGGGCCTGCGGGAATATGCGTTAGATCGACACTACCATTAAATCCCACTGGCTGATGATTCCCCAGCCCGATATTGGCTTGAGCAATACTCGTCAGGCTGTCATCCGAATTGGAGATGAATACGTTGTTTCCGTTCCTGTATTCCGCGCGGAACGGAATGGTCAAATCACGCTTGTCGGAGCCGCAGGCATTGCCCAGCCAGAGCCTGCCGAAACGAACCTTGGTATTGGCAATAAAGCGACGTTCAGGGCTCGAATTGGGATTGCCGAAGGGGGCCGAATTGCCCGTCGCCGCATCGAGGTCGGGCGTCAGCACAGTCACACCGTCCGCATCGCGCGGCATGGCTCCGAGTTGCAATGTCTCGAAAGGCCCGTCCGGTAATGCGCTACGCGCAAGTTTGAGGTGAGCCGAGACAGTGCCGACCCCCAAGACCCAGGAAATCGTCGGATCCACAACAAGGGGATAGATGCCTGCCCCGACGATAGTAAGCCGATCAGTGAGCCCCGTCGCGCCATCGACAGCGCCCAGCCCCATACATTGCGTGCTGCCTGCGCAGCCAGTATTAAACCAGTTGGCGCCGGTTCCCAGCGTCGTTGCATCCAGTTTTGAATAGCCCGCAAAAGCATCGGAATAATTTTCTGTTGTGCCCCCACCCAGTTTTTCAGCGATAACCGTGAGCGTCAGCTTCATCGGCTCGTCCATGTAGGTGAATGGCGTTGCCTGCCCTTCCGTCGTTTGCAAGTCGCTGCGTGTCACCACCGAGCCGGCGAGGCTGAAATGATGCGGGATGAAGCGCCCCACCACCGCGTTCTGCGCACCCGAATGATCGAACACGAGCACGGTTCCGTTTGCGGCAGTGAGATTCAGCCCCGACGTATTCAGAAAATTTTGCGTCGGTAGAATATTCAGATTCATACTGCCGACCTCGCCATAAGTCAGATCGCTCAGGCACGCAATGCCACTGAAGAAATAGGGCGTGGTACAAGGAGGAGGAATCGTGACAGGGGCAGGGTTGGTATTGGATGTGATGCCCAATACCAACGAACCGCCGAACGTTCCCAGCGTGCCACCGGAGGGCGAATTCAGCGCCGCAGCAAGTGCCGTCTGCCACCAGTAACTGGGCGTCGAACCCGTCCCGGTAACCTGTGACAGAGTAGCCCCCGAATCCGGGATGCCATTCCAATCAACATCAGCCGTACCGCTCCACTGATAGGCGCCAACAGATGCCTGAAAGGCGGCGCCCGCCTGAGTAAAGATCGCCCCACCCGCCCCGCCATTGGCCGGATTGTTCAGAGTGATCGCGCCACCGGTAATATTCGATGCAACCACCGCGAACGGTCGCGCCGTGAGAGTCGTCGAAGTGCCGGTGACGGCAGGTGTGCCGGTAGCCACCGTATCGTCGCGCAGGCCGAGGGAATATTTGCCCACATCGCTGGTGATCAGACAGAAGTCGGCGACGCCATTGAGAAATGTCAGGCTGAGATTGTGGTTGCCGCTGTCCACCACGGGCGGCGCGATGGACAGTGTCTGGCAGCTTCCATAAGCAGGCAGGCAGGCCCCCGCAACCGGTGCGCATATCTGTGGCGCAAGCGCGCCGCTGGGATGGTCGCCCGCAGCCGGGTTATACCAGCCGTCGAGCGCTCTTGCTCCCTCATACCCCGTGGTGTCGGTGCCCCCGCCGCAAGTGGCTTTGTTGCGAGTGATGCGCATCAGATGGGGGCGTCCGGCGACCACGCCGTCGCCCAGCGTATCCGGGGCCGGAGTGCTGACGACAAAGGAGGCGGCACCGCTGCTGAACTGCACCGGCGTCCCCAGGGACGAGGTCAGCGTGCCCGGCGCGGTGTATTCGGTTACGGTGATATACACATCCTGCGGAACCAGGTCGGACAGATAGAACTTCGCCACGCCATTGTCCCCCGCAGCGAAGGTGTAGCGCTTGTTGACGCTGTCCCAGGTTCCCTGGTTGGTCCCCTGCGAAACCCAGGTGGCGCTGGATGCTCCGCCCCCCGAAAGTGTCGCCAAAAGAGTCACGGTATTGGTGTAGGTGGTAATCACTTGACCGTTGGTGTTAAGCGGGCTGATCGTCACCGTCGGCTGGGGATCGCTGGGGCAGGTGGTCGGCGTGATATTGTCTACCTGAATGCGGTAACCGGCCGGCGGCACATAGGTCTGCGCACAGATCTTCAGGCCGAGCATTTCATGGATATTGTTCGCGCCGCCGGTCGAGCCGGTAAAAGAGAGCTGCCAGTTCTCCGGCACATCGGCCTGGGAAGGGTTAGCCACATAGGCATCGAATGATGCGAACAGCGGCGTATAGCTGGTTCCGGTGCCGGAGGTATCACGTTCGACGGTAACCAACGCGCTCCTGACACCACCGGGGTTGAGCGTCGGGTGATAGGTGTAGCCGCGCGCATCCACCATCAGGCGATAGGCATCGCCGGGAGCCGCTGCGGCAGAGGTGGCGCTGTCGATCCCCGGGGCCAATGTGGCCGTTCCGCCAAGATAGGGATAGCCGATCTGGCCGGAACCGGAGCCGCGCACGCCCACCGAATCGAGAGTCAGACCGGGCGCGGTGGGAGGCGGTGTGGCGACACCGACGCGGCCCTCGGTGTTGTTCGAGAAGTTGCCATATTCGTCAAGCCCGATGCCGACCCATCCGGCGGTAAACCCCGGGCACCCCCCCGCGACATTGCAGTCATTGACACAACCGGCGACACCGTTCTGGCATTTCTGCGCGTAACCGAGTGAGCCGCCAAACGCGCCCGGCACCGCCGTGACAGCCGAATCGGATAGCGTCAGCGCAATGCCGTCAGCGCCGGCACCCGTGCTCCCGTAGGCAATGTTGGAATAGGTCGCGACCGCTCCCGCTGTCAGCGTCAGTGCAGTATTGCTGGTTATCGATGAGACGGTGCCAATATACACACCCGCCGCCGTGTAAAGGTGCTGGCCGTTCGCCAGTGCGGTCGTGAATTGTGTTCCGCTACCGGTGACCGCCGTCGCGCCGGATGTCGTGCTGATCGTTCCGGTGCGCGCGGTATTCGAGCCGTAGGCATAGTGCTTGAACTCGACGCTGATCCAGTTGCCTCTGGCGGGAAAAGTCCCCGGGCTGGTCGCTGCGGTGGAAACACTGGGCGTGTTATCGGTCAGGCGAAGCCTGTTATTGATAATGCGTGGTGCGCCGAAACTGCCGCTGTTGGTGCTCACCCCCCAACTGCCCCCGTAAATCGTCGACGGGTTGAGGCTGACGCGGTTGAAGTTGTCGCACACACAGGTCGTGCCGACCGGGCTCCCCGACGGCACCGAGCACACGAAACCGGCTTCCCCGGCGACGAAGTCGGTGACGCCGACAATGGGGCCTGCCAGGCTGGCCGTGATGGCAAGCGCGGAGGGCGTCGGTGCTGCCGGCTCGGTCCACGCTCCGTCGTAGCGGCCCAGCACAAAACCGAGCGGGCTCGCGCCAACATCCACGTCGCCGGTGACGAAGTTGAAGGTCGCCACATAGGAGCCTGCATTGATGGTGTCGCCGGACAGCGTCCAAAAACGGTTGACGTCCTTGCTGGAATCGATAGACGAACTCGCGACGTTCGGGTGCTCGTTGCCGGTGGTGCTGCCGGTCATCGTCCCGCCTGCCGATCCGGCCAGCGTGGTCAGGTCGATCGGCGCATACACCGAGCCGCTGCCCACGGGGAAGCGGCAGGTAGTCGCGCCTGCGGGAAAGGTCAACTGCACATTACCGGCGACAAAACCGTTGGTGCGCGACCAGCTCGGCGCATTGCAATTCGCCGACAAAGTCAGGATGTTGATGCCGGTTGAAATATAGCCATTGGTCAGCGTCAGCAGCGTCTTGACCGTGGTGCTGGCGTTGAGGGCGATGCCCAAGTTGTTGTTCAGCGCCAGACTTGGGAAGGTGGTGAGGATGCCCGTGCTGTCGACGTTCTGCAGCGCCGTGCCGCGAAACGTCCAAATGCCGCTGTCCGCAGCGACAGGATTGAAATTTGCGCCGCCGTTGTTGCTGAAGTCACCGTAAAGATCAACATTGGAAGCGCCTGCGGCAAAGGTCGGCCCGCTATTTAATGTAAAGTTTCCGCGCACGTCGAAAGTGCCCGCACCGGAAAGCGTTTTGGCACCGGAACCTGCCAGCACCACATTCGGGTAAATCACGTTGGCCACCGGCAACGCTTGTGCCGCGCCGCCGAACTGGAAGGTGATGGTGCTGTTGATACCGGTGGTATTGAGGCTGCCCACGTTCAGGATCGGCGTGGCACTGGCGAAACCGAGGGTGTAGCTGTCCGCAGCGCCGAAGGTGAGATTCCGCGTTGCCAAATCAAGCTGGTTCAATGTCCAGGTGCCTGATGCGCTCCCGGTGAATTGGAAATCGGTAGACAGCGTCACCGAGCCGGAGGTGCCAAGCGACAGTGTGCCGTTATTGGTCAGTACGCCATTGCCAGCCAAGGGATTGGAAACGCTGGCGCCAAGATTGAGCGTGTTGCCCGCCGTATTGCCGAGCGCGCCACCGTTGTTGACCGTCATGCCGGCCACCCTGGGGCTGCTGACATTCAGCGTCACCGTGTGGCCGTTGTTGATAGTGACGGTGTCGCCGTCGACGGGAATGCCGTTGCTACCGTGGCAGCTATCGTCCCATACCGCCGGGTTGTCCCAGTCGCCGCTGGCGACGGTAAAACAACTGACGGGCTGTATCGGCTGCAGCGCCAGCGCATGCGACACACCCTCGTCGCCGTTGCCCAAGGCGGTGGCAACCCGCGTTCCCGTTGCCCCGGCGGCGGCCAGAAGTTCGTAATTCATTTCCAGCGACACGCCACCGGCACCGGCGGCAGCGGCCGAAAAGATATCCACCGCTTCCGCCATGCTGCCTGGCGGAGTCCAGATGCCGGAACTGGTGTAGGAGTGGGCGGTGACCAGCATGTCGCCGGCGCTGGCGGTAACGCTGGGCGCGGTATGCGCGGTGGCCGCATTGCCGTTTTCTAACCGTGCGCCGGAAGCGATGACCGGGTTGGCGGTATCCGCCCCGGAGAAAGCGGCAATGCCACCGACCGCACCCGCGTGAGTTGCGGAGAATGTCCAGGTGTAACTGGCAGATTCGCTGCCGATGTCGGCGATTGCCTTCCAATAGGTCACCAAGCGCTCCGTCCCGCCCTGGGTCTGCGCGCTGTTCAGAATTTCGGTCCAGCCCGAGGGTGGCGTGATGGTGACCGTGCTGGTGGTCACGGCAAGCGTCGCCATCAGCACATCGCCAGTGGTCGTGCCGCCAGCAGGCCGGTTGATGGTCAAAGTCGTGTTGCTGACGCCGGGCCCGGGACGAACGGCAAACAGCACGCCGTGGTTAGGGTCAGCCCCCGACGACAACGCCATGTTGAGGAATGGTCCCTTGGTTCCGTTCGTCAGATCGATGCGGGTATTGAGCGAAAACCCGGCATCGGCGCCGCTGCCGTCGGCGATATCGTACAATTGAGTGAAACTGGCATCCTGGGTTACTTTGCCGTTGTCATTGGTGAAGGTCGCCATTACCAGCATCGAGTTGGCGACCGTGATGTCCTGGGTGCCGGTGTCTACATTGTTGGCGTTGGAGTACACCCAGTTGCCGGCCGGTAGCGGTTGCGTTTCGAGCGGCTGTGCGGTGTCCACATTGCCGAAACGCGTGATGCGCGCCATAAACTGGTTGCAGGTGCCCGCCTGCGTGACGGTGTTGGTGTCGGCTGCCGTATTGGTCGCACTGCGCCAGAACAGGATCGCCTGATAATTCTCGCCGGCGACGTTATCGGAGAACATGGTATTCCAGCCCGGCATGGTAATCGTCGCAGCGTTGCGCCGCGCCACGACCTGCGTCACCAACAAGTCACCGACACTTCCGGCGGGAATAGAGGGGGTCAGGTTGCCACAGTTGGCTCGTTCTACATAAGTGCCCAAAGTGGTGGTAATAGCTGTCACCGTACCGCTGGCGGCCTTGGCCAAAGTTGCAGCGCGGAATGCGACGGCGGCAAACGACGACTGGGTAGCGAGGCCTAGCGCCAGCGCTACCACAACACCAATCAATGGGGTCAGACGCCATCGATTTTGCGCTTTCATGCCGCAACACCTTTTCTCTTCCAGATGCGCGAAAAATCAAAATCAATGGCGCATCCGGGAAGTTCGAAGCAATGTTGCTCATCATGAAAATCTCCGACCTTGCGGTATTCGCCTTCGATCAGCCGATAGGCCTTGGCCTTCTTTGAATCCGTATAGATAAGCACGTAATGCATGACGCCCTCTGTGCGATAAAGGTCAAATTTGATGACTTCGTCACGCCGTGCGGACTTGGGCGAAACAACTTCGAATATAAGTGAGGGAGCTCGTGTCAGCCGCTCGCCTTCCGGTTGATAGCAGATCACCAGCACATCTGGCCGCACTACAGAACCGAAATCAATGGGGTCAGACTCCATTGATTTGTGAACAGGGAAAAAACCACGCTTTCCCCAGTTCAGAATGCCGTTCATTTCCCATCCCCTTCGATATTCGCGGTAAAATAAAATCAATGGGGTCAGACTCCATTGATTTTGCAGTTCCAGCAGTTTCGCCGCCAGTTCCGCGTTGGATGAAAGCATTTCACGCAACTGGACAAAAGCGCGCACGATGAACACACTCATCTCGACAGCCTTTGGCGAGTTCAGAATTGTCGCCGCCATGATCGCGCCATGTTCGGTAAAGACGTAGGGTAGATATTTCCTGTGCTGTCCGCGTCCGGTCTTTAAGGTCACAAATTGTGACCTTAAAGGCTCAACAAAAACGGGGACAGACCACGGTTTTTTCATACGACATTTTCCATCAAATAAATAACGACGCAAGCATCAAAGTAAACACGCCGCCCGTAGGGTGGGCTACGCCCACCATGTCGGGCATAGCCCGACCTACAATTTGTCGGGTAGCCAAGCGCGGTTACCCGCGCCCAGCCCCCTAAGAACCGGACTTGAGAGTTTCCCCTCATCCGGCTCAAGCCTCTGCAAAGGTACCTTTCGACACCCGGCTTCACAACTGCATATCGGCGTACTTGGTTA
>JAUYJO010000018.1 GCA_030700315.1 Gallionella sp. | reverse complement strand
TTTGATGCGCATGTCGATGATCGGCACGATGATCCCGCGCAGGTTGATCACGCCCTTGATGAACTCCGGGGAGTTGGCGATGGTGGTCACCGCGTCATAGCCGCGTATCTCCTGGACCTTGAGGATGTCGATGCCGTATTCTTCTTTGCCCAGCGTAAAAGTTAACAGCTCGCGGCTATTGCCACCTGCCGCCTGTGCTTCGTTTGCTTGCATGGTGCCCTCCCTTTTGCTCTAACAATTATTATTTTAGCGTAGGTCGGGCTTCAGCCCGACATGTCGGGTTAAAACCCGACCTACATTTATCTCCAGTTCGTCCGCTTCATGCATTACCCAGCTTTTTGATTATCGACTTCGCCAGATTTTCGTTAATTTCGTTATGCCGTGGCACGGGTTGAGATTGCTTTGTTTCAGAATTGGTGTACCAGTCGTGCCGCCCGCCATCGCGTGCCAAAATACATCCCATTTGTTCTAGCAGCTTGATCCATTTGTTCTAGCAGATTAATTAAACCCCGCCTTTTCATTCAGATTCAAGCAACCAATAATTCTTCGGTTTTACGGACATGGGGCACTTTGCCCGATTCAAAATCGCTTAATAAATCTTTAAGGTTTTCGGCAAGCTCTTCTCTTGGTAATGCCCTGAGTCTGATAGTCGGGGTATTCATTAAGGAAACCGATAAAAAATCACCGTCTTGCCAGTAAGTAAATTTAATCGTTCTCATGTAACCGCACTCCTGCGAATCACCTACGCCTGTGCATCACCTACGCCTGCGCAAACTTGACCAGCGCGCCCACGTCCATGATCATCGCCACGCGCCCGTCGCCCATGATCGTGGCGCCCGATACGCCCACCACTTTTCGATAATTGGTTTCCAGGCTCTTGATCACCACTTGATGCTGGCTGACCAGGTCGTCGACAAACAGCGCGACTTTTTTGCCTTCCGCTTCCAGCAGCACCAGGATACCTTTTGCCGGGTCGGTGACTCTGGGCTGGATATTGAACACCTGGTGCAACGCAATGACCGGCAGATATTCGCCTCGCACATGCAACACCTGCCCCTGCCCGCTGATTTCCTTGATGTCTTCCGGTTGGGGCTGCAGCGACTCGATGATGAAGCTGAGCGGGATGATGTAAAGCTGGTCGCCCACCGCGATGGACAGGCCATCCAGTATCGCGAGGGTCAGCGGCAAACGGATGGTAACGGTGCTGCCTTCCCCCAGCTTGGAGGAGATTTCGACGCGACCGCCGATGCCCTCGATATTCTTCTTCACCACGTCCATGCCGACACCGCGCCCGGATACATCCGTGACCACGGCTGCGGTGGAAAATCCGGGGGCGAATATCATCAGCCAGACATCGGCATCGCTGATATTTTCGTTGAAGGGTATGCCTTTTTCCTTGGCTTTGGCGAGTATCCGCTCGCGGCTCAACCCCGCGCCGTCGTCGGACACCTGGATGACGATGTTGCCGCCCTGGTGCGCGGCGCGCAGGGTGATGGTGCCCTGCGGGTCTTTGCCCTTGGCGATACGATCGTTCGGCATTTCGATGCCGTGATCCAAGCTGTTGCGCACCAGGTGCGTCATCGGATCGCTGATTTTTTCGATCAGCCCCTTGTCCAGCTCGGTGCCTTCGCCGACCATTTTGAGCTGCACTTTTTTGTCGAGTTTGCTGGCCAGATCTCGCACCAGGCGGGGGAAGCGGCTGAACACAAAATTGATCGGCATCATGCGCACCGACATGACGGATTCCTGCAATTCGCGCGAGTTGCGTTCGAGCTGCGCCAAGCCGTTGACCAGATTTTCGTGCGTCACCGGATCAAGATGGGAAGCCATCTCCGCCAGCATGGACTGGGTGATGACCAGCTCGCCGACCAGGTTGATCATCTGGTCGACTTTTTCCACACTGACGCGGATCGAGGTTTCGGCTGCGGCGACCGCAGCCGTTGGCACCTTGTCGGTGGCGCGGCGGTGCGGCTCTTCAGCCGGCTGACCCGCCGTTGCACCGGATGCTGGCGATTCGGTCTTGTTTTCCACATCGACGAAGAAACCATAGCCCTGCGCATTCTCGACTTCCGATTTGAGCGCCTCCGGCTCCACGAAAAAGCCATAACCCTGAGCCTCTTCGGCAGCCGCCTGAAGCTGTTCCGGCTCGACAAAAAAACCGTAACCCAGATCGTCTTCAGAAGTGCTGGCGGCCTCCGCCACAGCATCGCCAAGCAAGGTGATGGTCAATTGCTCCGGCTGCAGAAAATACGAGAAGGTTTCACGCAGATCTTCCTCGGTGGCAAAAGTGGTCAGCGATAACGTGACCGATTGCTCGGCGATTTCCTGTTTTTCAATTTTGCCGATATTGCCCAGCTCTTCCAACAGGTTATTGAGCTCGGCTTCACCGGGAAAAATGGCGGGAGATTTGTCGAATTTGACCTGATAAATATGCTGCACCGAGGGGTGCGCCGCCGCTGCCGTTTCCTGAACAGCGCCGGTAGCGGGTGCCGCTGCGGCTTGCGGGGCATGGCCGCCTTCTGCGGTCAATTGCGCCAGTCTGGCGCGGATTTCAATCGAAGGCTCGGGGTCGGCGATGGTTCCGTTCTGATGCGCCTCCAGCAAGCCTTTGAGCACATCGCCCGCCTGCAGGAAGGCATCGACCATGTCGGCGGTGATCTTGATTTCGTTCTTGCGTATGCCATCCAGCAGGGTTTCCAGGATATGCGTCACTTCGGTCATGTCGTTAAAACCGAAGGTGCCGCTGCCGCCCTTGATGGAGTGAGCCGCGCGGAAAATAGCGTTTAACTGATCCGCGTCGGGCGCATCGAGGTCGAGCGCGAGCAGCAGGCTTTCCATGTTCGCGAGGTGTTCGCCGGACTCCTCAAAGAACACCTGATAAAACTGGCTCATGTCGATGGACATTGGCTTTTCCCTAGTGTGATGTGTAAAAAATTCCGGCTAAAACTCTATGCGGATCGGTCTGAACCCGGCGGGGTGGGCACAGCCCGGCCACGTTCTAGCCGATCACTTTTTTAACGACCTCCAGCAACTTTTGCGGGTCGAACGGCTTGACCAGCCAACCGGTCGCGCCCGATGCCTTGCCTTGCGCCTTCATGGCGTCACTGGATTCGGTGGTCAACATCAGGATCGGCGTGGCCTTGTATTGCGGCAAGCCGCGCAGCGTTTTAATCAAGGTCAGGCCATCCATTTTGGGCATGTTCTGGTCGGTCAGCACCAGGTTGACCGCATTGGCCTTGGCCTTGTCCAACCCCTCCTGCCCATCGACCGCCTCGATGACGGCATAGCCTGCGGATTTAAGGGTAAAAGCCACCATCTGACGGATGGAGGCGGAATCGTCAACAGTTAATACGGTCTTGGCCATTTGATTTCACTCGTCAGGTTATTGAAAATACGCTACTAGGTTACACCATATGCTTGAAAAATACAGCGTGGAAATAATGATGCGGGTTGACATATTACTTCATGGAGTATCCGGTTCCAAGGGCGAAAGGCACGAAGCTTGCACCCCGTAATTAACCCAGATAGTTCATTAGCTATTGGGGTATTGAAAATCAATGGGTTGTAGGTCGGGTTTTAACCCGACATGTCGGGCTGAAGCCCGACCTACGCCCAAATGGATTATCTGGAATTAAAACAACTCGATGTCGCCGGTAGCAAAATTATCCTGTGCGACAGGGTTGGATTTTTTCGCGTCCAGCAATACGACATGTTCATGCAGCAAGCGGTTGTAGGCAGCGATTTGCTCGAGGTATTCGCCACGACTGAGGCTGTCCGCGCCCTTGCACATCTCGCTGGCAACTTCCTGCAAGGCGGCCAGGCGCATCTGGGCATGCGCGAGCAACTGCGAGCTCATATCCTGGAATTGCAAAGTGGAAACCGCCACGGCCACGTTGTGCTCGACCTTGGCATTGATCTGGTTCAACTCCACGGCATTGCTGGCAATAGTGGTATTCAGCTCGGTCAAGTCACCCATCATGGTTTCGACACGCTGTTTCGATTCCATCACAAAAGTCATGTCGGTTGCCGCCAAGCTATTGATGGATTGCTCCGCAGAGACCAGAGATTTGTTGACATCGCCCACCAGCGCACGTATCTGTTTGCTGAATTTGTTGGTATTTTCCGAAAGGTTGCGCACCTCATCCGCCACCACGGCAAACCCGCGCCCGGCTTCGCCCGCACGCGCCGCTTCGATCGCCGCATTGAGCGCCAGCAGGTTGGTTTGCTTGGCGATGCTCTCCACTTCGTTGAGGATGCCGAGAATGCCGGAAACCTGCCCGGTGATGGCATCCATTTTTTCCACCAGCTCCATCGCGCGCTTGCTGTTCTGCACGGTGGAATCGACAAATTCATTCATCGCATCGGAGGTGGACTGGACGAAATGCTCGAACTTTTGTTTGGCGCTCTGGCCTTCGTTAGCCTCGCCGCCCTCCGTGATGAACAACGTCAAGGCCTGCTGCGCGCGCACCTCTTCCGCCATGGTGGTAAAAGTGTCGATCAGTGTCGAAATAGCATCGCTGAGTATGGCCTGGGTGTTGCCAAGTTCGGTATGCGCCGAGGTGAGCTGATTGGCGAGTTCCTTGCCCAATTGCACATGGAACAAGTTGCTTTCGTGAATGATGGGCGTATCGCCCTGCGCTGACAGCCCGGCACGTTCCGCCTGCCCGTCGCCGCCGGCGGCCCGCTTGAGCAGATAACCCCAGACGGACACGATGACCAGGAACAGCAGCGCATCCGCCAGAGCAGCGGCCACTCCGCCAAAATACAGCGCGTGACCGCCCAGCAAGATGCCGCTAATTAATGCGCCGGTTAAAGCCAGTCGGGAGGGATTTGTCATATTTTGCCGGTTCTTTCCATGTTCCAAAGCATCACGATGCGCCGCGTACCCCTAAGCCGGCGAACGACACATCAGGCTACTGTCTCCTTCCCCGGCCACCGCAACCCGTTCCAGCGCGGCCAGCACTTCCATGCTGTCCGCTTCCATCTGCCCGACCAGTTCGATGCCGCGCAACGGGTCGCCGGAGCGGAATGCCGTGACGGCCTCGCGGCCATGCTGGTGGAATGCCTGATGCGGGTTCGCCATCGCGGCATAGCCGTCGAGTTTGGAATAGCAATCTTTGCCCTCGCCATCGAAGTACCACTTGCCCAGGCGGCACTGGGTATGCGGCGCGAAGCTGTCCGCATCGCGATCCGAAATGCCCATGAACACCTTGTATATTTCAAATTTGTAAATGATGTGATCGATCTTGGCGACTTCGACAAAGCTGCGCAGCGCCGCCGCAGAAATCGTGCCTTCCATCTGGTGCGACAGTTCCAGCAAGTGCTTCATGTTGTCCATCACGCCCGCAACATCTTTGCTGAACACCTGCGACTTCGCCGCCCAACCTTCCATCTGCACGCGTGTGCGGTCGGTTTCGCCCTGGATGGCGACCACGATTGTCGAGATTTCGTTGGTCGCCTTGGCGGTGCGCTCGGCCAGCTTGCGCACTTCGTCCGCGACCACCGCAAAGCCCCGCCCCTGTTCGCCGGCGCGCGCGGCCTCGATTGCCGCGTTGAGCGCCAGCAGGTTGGTCTGGTCGGCAATTTCCTTGATCAACTGAACGATGCTGCCGATCTGCGCCGCACGTTCGGTCAGGCTTTGCACGTTCTGCGAGGTCTGTATCGTGTCGCCGGACAACGCTTCCAGGCTCTGCGCAATCTGCAACACGGCTTCGCGGTTGCTCGCCGAAACAGTGGCCGCTTCGCTGGCGTGATCTTTTTCTTCGCGCAACGATTGCGCCGCCGCAACCTGGGATTTTTGCAACTCGATAAAAGAATCGCCAAACCCCTGCATATTGGCAAACAGTCGCACCGATGTCTGCTGCCCGGTTTGAACCCCTTCAAGCTCGGCGCGCACCGTGTCGCGCTCGCTCTCCAGCCTGGACAAATCGCCGCGCAATGCGGAGATTTCCCGTTCGGTCTGGGTCAATCTGTCTTGCAATGCAATATTTTCCTGCCTTAGTTTTCCGCCAAACATGATTTCTCCTGAATTTTGCGTCCGTAGTTTCGTAGGCTGGGGTGAGTAACGAACCCCAGCGTTTGGTGATGCCAAACATGCCGGTGTTCGCTTTGCTCACCACCAGCCTATAATTTAGCGACTGCCGTAACTACTCAGGTACTGCCGCTTTTCTCCTTCCCCCTTGCAGGGGGAAGGCTGGGATGGGGGTAGAAAGGTGGGGTATAAAGACACTTTGCGATCATTCCACCCTCCCACCCCCATCCTAACCTTCCCCCTTCCAGGGGGAAGGGATCGGCGTTGTGGCTATTTTCGAGCATACTGCTTCGACCTGAGTAGTGCCGACTGCCTTGCATTTATCATTGCATTTATCAATGCCCGCGCACGTCGCTGAGCAGCTCTTTGATGTCGAGAATCAGCACAATGTCGCCTTCGCTGGACATGGTCACACCCGCCACGCCTTTGGGGCGGAAGGTATCCAGCGACTTGATCACCACATCGTCGTGCCCGGCAAAGCCGTCTGCCGACAGGATGAAACTGTTGTTGCCGAACTGCATCAGCACGCCCACTTCCGGATTGACGCTCTGCTCCCAGCCGATCAACTGCGCCAGCGACAACACCGGCAGCACTTCGCCGCGCACCACCATGGTCGCCCTGCCGGAGACTTGCTGCAACTGATCGGGGGTAATGGACAGAATTTCCCGCACCATCGACAGCGGCACGGCAAAGGATTGATCGCCGAGGCGCAAAATCAGCACCGGCAGAATCGCCAGCGTGAGCGGCAAGGAAATGGTCAGCACGGTCCCCTTGCCCGGTTCTGAGTGGATGTCGACAACACCATTCAGTTTCTGGATATTGGTTTTCACCACGTCCATGCCGACGCCGCGCCCGGAGACACTGGAGATTTCGTCCTTGGTGGAAAAGCCCGGCAGGAAAATCAGTTCCAGGCACTGGTTTTCATCCAGCGTGTTCGCCATCTCGTTGGTGATCAGCCCCTTTTCGATCGCCTTGTTGCGGATCACTTCGGGGCGCATGCCGCGTCCGTCGTCGGCGATGGTAATCAGGATATGGTCGCCTTCCTGGCGTGCGCTCAACTCCACGAGGCTTTTTTCCGGCTTGCCGGCGGCGATGCGCGCTTCGATGGTTTCCACGCCGTGATCCACCGCGTTGCGCACCAGATGCACCAGAGGATCGTTCAAATCCTCGATCATGGTTTTGTCCATTTCGGTCTCTTCACCGATCAGCACCAGCTCCACATCCTTGCCCAGTTGCCGCGCCAGATCGCGCGCCAGGCGCGGGTATTTTTTGAACAGACGCCCGATCGGCTGCATGCGCGTCTTCATCACCGCGTTCTGCAAATTCACCACCAGCATATCCAGTTGCGTGACAGATTGATCGAGATCGCGCAAAACGTCCGCATCGTTGCGCCCCTGCAAAATGTCGGAACGCAAATGCGTCAGGCGGTTTTTGGTCAGGCCGATTTCGCCGGAAAGATTGAGCACCTGATCGAGACGATCAGTGTCGACGCGGATCGTTGATTCCTTGGCCTCTTTGGCCGGGACGTCGCCATCGCGCCGACCGACCGTGGCGCCCGGCGCATCGCTGGTACGTCGGCCAAATGCCTTTTTGGTGGATTCTTCTTCGGATATTGCATCGGCAATTTTTTCCGGATCGCGCGTCGCGCCCACCGTTTCCACGATATCGGTGCCACCGGTCAGCGCCTTGTACAAGGCATCCCAGTCCACGCCATCCGCCCCCTGCACGCCCAACGTTTGAGCACCTGCTGCCATCTGGGCACCTTTGGCCGCAGCGCTCGGAGCCGGGCTGGCGGGCTGGTTTTTCGCCTTGACCGCAACCGCCTGTCCGCTCAACGCCGCCTTCAGATTATCCAGAATATCCGCTGGAGCCGCACTGGGCTGATAGTTTTGTTGCAGCGAGCTAAACATCCTGCGCACCTCGGCAGTTGCCGCAAAAATCACGTCCATGAGCTCGGCGCTCAGGGTCAATTCGCGGTTGCGCAATTTGTCGAACAGGTTTTCGGTGAGATGGCACAGCGTCACCAGTTCCGTTGCGTTGAGAAACCCCGCGCCGCCCTTGATAGTGTGAAAGCCGCGAAATATTTCATTGAGCAGGTTGCTGTCATTGGGACGTTTTTCCAGATCCATCAGCTTGCTGTCCACTTCGGACAACATGTCGCCCGCCTCCAGCAAAAAATCGCTCAACAACTCTTCCATGCCAGCAAAATCGTTCATTTCATTCTCCCAAGTAGGTCGGGCTTCAGCCCGACGCTGGTGCCGTGTCGGGCCGAAGCCCGACCTACGCTATTCTTCAGAACCCCAAACTTTTCAGCAAGTCGCCATTCCGACACGGTGCGGCGGAGCCGTCCGGTGCGGGAGGAAGGGCTAGGCTGCTGTTGTAGATAATCCTCATGCTCAGAAACCTAAACTTTCCAGCAAGTCGTCCACCTGATCCTGGTTGGTCACCACATCAGATCGCCCCGCCGCATTGATGACCGGGCCGTTCAACAGCCCCGCATCGAATTCTGCCTTGACCGAAGGCGGCGCATTTTCCAGCAACAGCGACACCAGTTGCTGTTCCATGTGTTTCGTCACTTCGATAATCTTCTTGATGACTTGCCCGGTCAGATCCTGGAAGTCTTGCGCCATCATGATGTCCATCAGATGGGCATTGGTCGCCTTGGTCTGCTTGGGCACTTCATGAAGGAAAGCCTGGGTTTGCATGACGAGTTCCTTGAACTGCGCCACGTCCAGCTTTTTCTCGAACAGCAAGTGCCATTGCCCCGCCAGGCGATGCGATTCGACTTCCACTTTTTCCAGAATCGGCTGCGCCGCATCGGTCGCATTCAGCACCTTCTCCGCAGCCTGCTGCGTCAGGGTCGCGACATAATTCAGGCGGTCGCGCGCATCCGGAATCGACGCGGCCGCCTTTTCGATTTCCTTGTTCAGCCCCAGCTCGCGCAAGGTGTCATGCAGCTTGCGCGCCATATGCCCGATCTGGTTGATCACTTTGCCCGTCTCGGGGCTATTGCCGGCAACCGCGCAATTGGGGTCTGCTTCGTTGGCATTGGCGGCCACGATGCTGTCGAACAATGCTTCGAGATCATCGGAATCCCCGCTTGCAGTATTACTTGTCATGGCATCACTCACTTTTGTAAATTTGGGAAGTTTTGAAAGATTTTCTTCAATTTTTCATCCAGCGTAGCGGCCGTGAACGGCTTCACCACATAGCCGCTCGCGCCCGCTTGTGCCGCCATGATGATGTTTTCCTTCTTCGCCTCAGCCGTCACCATCAGCACCGGCAGGTGCTTGAGTTTCTCATCCGCACGGATCGTACGCAGCAACTCGATACCTGTCATGTTGGGCATGTTCCAGTCGGACACCACGAAATCAAATGTATCCGCGCGCAATTTGGCCAAGGCTTCCACCCCGTCTTCCGCTTCCTGGACATTCGTAAAGCCGAGCTCCTTGAGCAGGTTGCGCACGATGCGCCGCATTGTGGAAAAATCATCCACCACCAGAAATCTTGTACCTTCTATTCCCATATCAAGCTCCTAAATAACCCGTGAAGGGTTCGCGCCTCTGGCGCTCAAGGGATGAGGGAGCGCACCTGCGGTGCTCAAGGGTTTAACCCTTCACCCTTCACCCTTCTCACTTCCCTCTTCAACTTCTGTTATGTCAACAACGGCCGCAGTGTTGACGACAACACTATCGAATCAAATTTTGGCACATAATGATCCACCCCGACGCGGCGCCCCATCGCGCGGTTCGCATCGGAGGAAAGCGAAGAATGCATCACCACAGGTATGCTGTCGAAGCGGCGGTCTGACTTGATATTTTGTGTCAGCACATAGCCATCCATCTCCGGCATTTCCGCATCGGTCAGGATCACCTGAATCTGGTCGTGCAGGTTTGCCCCGGTGCTCTGCGCCGTATCCGCCATCGCCTTGAGCCTGTCCCATGCCTCCAGCCCGTTGGCTGCCTGAATATGCTTGATGCCCATTTTATCCAGCACTTCGGCAATTTTTCTGCGCGCCACCATCGAGTCGTCGGCAAAGAAAATACACAAATCATGTTCCGACTGCACGCGCTCGACATTCCCGACGATGTCATCGCCAAACGCGTTCGCCAGGATCTGCTCCACATCCAGGATCGAAATCAGCGTACCGTCAGGCAACTCGGTAATCGCGGTGATCAGCGCGCCCTTGTCGGAAAGCATCCCTTCCGTCGCGCGCACTTTGTCCCAGTCCACGCGGATGATGCGATCCACATCTTTCACCAGAAAGCCCAGGATGTGATTGCTGTATTCCGCCACCATCATGGTGTGGTATTTTTCAGCCGGGTAGATGCCCATGAAATTTGCCATATTCAGCACCGGCATCACATGCCCGCGCAACGACACGATGCCGTCCACTCCGGCCGGCATGTTCGGTGTGCGCGTGATCTTGCCAGCCTGGCAAACCTCCTTGACCTTGAACACATTGATGCCGAATTTCTCGTTGCTGCCCAGGCTGAACAACAAGATTTCCATCTTGTTGGTACCCGCCAGACTGGTGCGCGCATCGACATGATTCAGCAAGCCGTCCTGTTCGTTGCCCAGCATGTCTTCCGTGTATGTCATTATCTTCCTCCTTAATCAGATGACAGAGGACAGAAGACAGAGGACAGATGTCGTGTGCCGCTGCGCGGCACGCTATACCTGAGAACGCGGCGCAGCCGCGACAACACCTCTGTCTTCTGTCTTCTGTCCCCTGTCCTCTGTTAAGCCAACAACCGCGCCAAGGTCTGCGACAACTTCTGCGGTTCAAATTTCGGCACATACTCGTCCACTCCAACCGTCTTGCCGAGCTGCTGGTTGGATGTGCTGCTCAACGACGAATGCATCAGCACCGGAATGCCGGCAAAACGCTTGTCCGACTTGATCTTGCGCGTCAGCATATAACCATCCATCTCGGGCATTTCCACGTCGGTCAGTATCACCTGCACGATATCCTTGAGCGGCGTATGCGAGGCATCGGCATAATCCGCCATCTTCGACAACTCGTCCCATGCCTGACGACCGTTAATTGCCGAGATATGCTTGACCTGCATCGCATCGAGTGTACGGCTAATCTGGTTGCGCGCCACCGAAGAGTCGTCGGCAAAAAACACCGTGCGATCCTTGCCCAGCGGCTTGACGCCCTTGAAAATAAGTTCGTTCGTATCGAAATGGCCGGTTTCTGAAAGCACCTTCTCCACATCCAGCATCATCACCAGACGGCCATCCTTCAATTCGGTAATCGCCGTGACCAACCCGCCCAATTCGGCTACCAGCATCGCCGGGGGGACGCGCATCGCCGCCCAATCCAGGCGCAGGATATTGTCCACCGCCTTGACCAGGAAGCCCTGAGTATGGCCATTGTACTCGGTGACTATCATGATCTCCGCCTTCTCATCGGTTTGAATCCCGGTGTATTTGGCCAGATCAACCACCGGAACCAATGCCCCGCGCAAACTCACCATGCCTTCCACCGACGCTGGCATTTCCGGCGCGCGGGTGATTTTCGGGATGCGCATCACTTCTCGCACCTTGAACACGTTGATGCCGAAGGTTTCCTCGCGCCCGGTGCGGTTATCCAGGCCAAGCGAGAACATCAGTATCTCCAGCTTGTTGGTTCCCGCCAGTTTGGTGCGGGCATCGATATTTCTCAGTAGGTCCGACATTTTTTCTCCTTGTTAACTCCCTCCGCTCTTCAGGGAAGGAAGCCTCCGAATCGTGCTTGCGGTACAAAACATCAAAAACCTTGCAAAATCAGCGCATCCGCGCATCTTACGCGAAATATTCCCGTGCATGAAAATCCTGCCACACTAAAATATCGCGCAATTATGCTGCCTTACCCATTTGCGGATGTTTGTCCGCAACAATTTGATCCATCATGCACATCAAGTCCAAACTGGCTTTTTCGGCATCATCCAGCGCGTCGCAGATACTGTCCTGCACTGCGGGATTGCGCTCCCAGCCCTGGTCCAACTGCCTGACCATGATCTGCATACTTTCATGAACCTTGCTGTGCGGTGACAGCAAAGAGCGGAATGAAGGCGAATTGCCGAACACTTCTTTACCTTCGCCCTCATACCAATGGCCCAGGCGGCAACCGTGGTGATCGACGTCCACGGCGTTCTTGAACTCGCCGTTGCCGGGGTCGTTAATCAACGCATAGGCACGCTGCTTGTAAATAATGTGATCCACTTTGACCAGCGAGGCAAAGCTAAGGTCTTTCGCACAACGCGCCCCCGACAGGGTGGTCACGGCAGACTCGTAAAACTGTCCGAATTTCTGCTCTAGCTGCCCGATGACCCCCTGCGAAGAATGGGTTATCGCATGCATCTCTTGCGAATCATCGAGCATTTTAGCCGCCTCGCTTTGCAGCATCTTCATGACGCTGCCGATAGATTCCGAGGCTTTTTTGGTGTTCTCGGCCAGCTTGCGCACTTCATCCGCCACCACCGCAAAGCCGCGCCCGGCCTCGCCTGCACGCGCCGCTTCAATCGCCGCATTCAAGGCCAACAGATTGGTCTGGTCGGCGATCGAGTTAATCAGTCCGACCGCCTTGTTGATTTCCGAGCTGCGCGCGTTCAAATTCTCAATGGCAGCGTTGGCGTGGTTCACCCGCTCGACGATGCCGGTCAGTTTTTGCACCACCTCCTTGACCGATTCGCGGCTTTCCTCCGCATCTTCCCGGGTGCGCCTGGACAGGCTTGCCAACTGGTCCATGTTGTCCGAGATCACCTTCATGTCCTGCTGGTTCGAGGTCAGGTTTTTCAGCAGATTATCGGTATTGAGCGAGTGCGCGCGCGACAGCAATTGGGTGCGCATGGCGCCAATTTTCTGCTTTTCCATTTCCTTCAACAACACATTCAGGTTATCCAGGTTTTTCTTGAGTTCGCCGTGCATTCCGCCGCTTAGCGCTGTGCGGTAAAAGTTGCCTTTCAGGTTGGCGCTGAAGCTCGATTCCTGCTCGCGAAACATGACACTTAGCTGATCCAGCATATCGTTCACGCTCCAGCACAACATGCTGATCTCGTCATGGGATTCGGCTATGCCGGTCACCCGGCTGTTAAATTTTCCCTGCGCAACATGGTCAACGGCAAACTTCAACTTGCCCAGCGGCGCCAGCCAGCACCTTGCCAGCCATTGCCCCCATGCCGACACGGCCACGCCGACCACCAGAAAGCCCAACATAAAAAAATCCACCCCATGCAACCAGAAACTGGTCAGGATGATGGTCAGCATCCCGAAAGAAAACGACCAGAGCAGCGCAGAAAACTTAAATTGCAAGGACGAGTTCGTCATAGCTGAGTCCTTTTTCTTTCAACAAATCCACCAGCACCGCGGTGGCAGCGGCTATGGCATTGGCCGACCCGGCTTTTTTCTCCGCTGCCAGCATGGCGGCATACAGTCCGGTAACAGCCTGAATGCCGCTCAACTTTGGCTTGCGCCGCACCGAAAAATAACCCGTTATATTTCCGCTCACGTCCAGATTCGGCGTGACATTGGTAAACACCCAATAAAATCCGCCATCCTTGGACATATTTTTCACATAGGCAAAACATTCCTCTTTGTTCTGGATCTTGTCCCACAGCAACTTGAACACGGCTCGGGGCATATCAGGATGGCGAATGATGTTGTGCTGTGAGCCAAGCAACTCGGCCTCGCTGTAGCCGGAAAATTCGATAAAAGTCCGGTTGCCATAGCTGATACGGCCTTTCGGGTCTGTCATGGAAACGATGAAATCGTCTTCGCGCATCACCCGTTCAACAGAAGTCGGCGTAATCAATCTTTTCATTGCCATTCCTGCCCGGTTATTTTCCCCGTTATTTTCCCGGGTATTTTCAAAGACTGCCCTTGCATTTGCCTTTCATCCTTTCGCGATACCTTGTTATGCGCGGCTACCCTCACGCAACAAACCAACCACACTCACCCCCTGCCCTCTACTTACCCCATCGCGCATTTAGTCAGCGGATAACCGGCTTTTTTCAAATCACTGGCCGACCTGGCCAATTCTTCCGCAGCCAGCTTGGCATCCCTGGCGGATTGCGTATTGTGATCCACCAGGCTGGTGACATGCTCCAGGCTGTTGGCCACGCTCTCGCTCGCCGCAGATTGCTCTCTCGATGCGGTGGCAATGTGCTCCATGCGCTCGTCCACTTTGACCATTGCGCCCCGGATTTTTTTAAGCCCTTCGCTGTTCAGGTGAACCAGCGTAACCCCGGCTTCGACATCGGTTATCGCGCCTTGCATGGACCTTACGGCAGCGTCCGAGATGGCGTTAATTTCGCCGATGGTGCCGGCAATATCCTTGGTGCTGGTCGCGGTGCGCTCCGCCAGTTTGCGCACTTCATCCGCCACCACCGCAAAACCGCGCCCCTGCTCGCCAGCGCGCGCCGCTTCGATCGCCGCATTCAACGCCAGCAGGTTGGTCTGCTCGGCGATATCCTTGATGGCGTTCGCAATCACGCCGATTTTCTGGATGGCAGAACTGAGATCGGCAATCGTCGTGCTGGAAGACTGCAACGTATCCATGGCCTTGCCCATGGCGGGATTGATCTGGCCTTGCATCCGGTCGGCGTTGGTATTGATGATTTCCTGCATCGCCCGCGCATCGCTGAGCGAATCCGCCGCCATGCTCGCCACCTCGGCGATAGACTGGCTGAATTCCTCCATGGTACTGGCAATCTGCTGGATGTGATCCTGCTCGCCCGCCGCATTGTCCGCCACGCTGGACACCCTGGCATCCATATCCACGATGCGTTGCTGCATCAGCCCCACCGGCGTGGCGATCTCGTCCACCATGGTGCGCAAATAGCATTGCATGGTCTGGATTTCGCACAGCAGCGACCCCATTTCATCTTGAATAGAAATATCCAGCTCGGTATCGAGATTGCCTTCCATGATATTTCTGAACTCGTTCCTTACGGCACGAACCGGGCGGCGCACATACCTGTCGACACAGTAGCCGATAAAGAAGAACAGGAACACTTGCAGCCCGAGCTGCCCGCCCAGCATCATCATTTCCATGCGCTCAACTCTGGCGCTATCCGATGTCATGTTGATCACCACATCCGAAGCGCCGAGCACCGTGCCTTCCTGCGTCGCATGGCATCCCGTGCAGTCGGTGCCGTGGAAATCCTTGCTCGCCAGATAGGGGGTGATTACCCGCAAAACTGTCGCACCACTCTCGTCGCTCATGAACGTGACACTTTGTTTCTTGCTCTCGATCACCTGCCGTTGCGCGTCGTCCTTGATCTGCTCTTCCGGCAGGCCTGGGCCATACAAGTCCGCCACGGTCTTGGTGCGGACCAACTGTGCGGACTTGACTCCGGCCGATGAACTGGCCTTGTGCATTAACAGCTTGCGGTTGCCCGCCTCGCTGTATTGCCCGACCACCATCAGCATATTGGCGCCATCGATGATTTCATTGGCAAGCTGCTTGCCTTTTTCAATCGCCAGTTTTTTCGGCTCTTCCCGGAGGTCTGCGGAAACAAAAAATTGTGCGGTAGCCAGAACCACGATGAGCGTGGCTTGAATCATGAACTGCAATTTGGCCTTCAGCGACCAGTTCTGGAACTTGAAACGCTCGTATTTCGACACGACCTGCGCGCCGGACTGGTTCAACTCCTTATACAGCGCGTCCGCCTCGGCAATCTGGTTGCGGGTCGGGGCTTTGCGTACCGATACGTAACCGGTAATTTTGCTGTTTTCGACAATCGGCGCGACGGTGGCTCGCACCCAGTAGTAGTCGCCATTTTTGCAGCGGTTCTTGACTACGCCGCGCCATGGGCGCTCATCTTTCAGCGTATCCCACAACCATTTGAAGGCCGACGGCGGCATGTCCGGGTGGCGCACGATGTTGTGGCTCTTGCCGACCAGCTCTTCGCGCGAATAGCCGGAAATTTCCACGAACGCATCGTTCGCGTAGGTGATGATACCCTTGATGTCGGTTTTCGAGACAAGCACGCCATTCGCCGGAAATGGCTTTTCTTTTTGTGAAACATAGGCATTTTTGTTTTGCATGACCGGTTTTCTCCCGAAAATTCTTTAACCTGCAATTTGCAGGGGCACAAGTTATCGCACCTAAATCTATTTGCGTACCAAAAAATGGCGCGATAGCTTTGCATAGCCATTCCACTAACCCATCAAAAAACGATAGGTAAGTGCCTGGTTAAATCGCGCCCCTACACCTTGAACCGGCTCACCGCAGCCTGCAATTCATGGGCCAACTGCTCCAGGCGCACGATGTCCCGGGTATTCGATTCCACCGCCGCATGATTCTCTTCCGACATATGTGCGATTTGCTCCACATGAGCCGCGATCTCGGCACTTGCCAGGCTCTGCTCGCCCACCGAAGTGGCGATGTCGCTCACGCCGTGGCTGGCTTTTGTAACCGACTCGCCCGCCTCGGTCAGCACGACCGAGACCCGCTCGATATGCTCCTGCGTCATCTGTAGCGAGCGCAAGCCCGCTAGCACAGTTTCTTCGACATGCGTGGATTTCTGGTTCAGCGAATTGGTCACCCGGTCGATTTCATTGGCCGACTGCGCAGACTTTTCCGCCAGCTTGCGCACTTCGTCCGCCACCACCGCAAAACCGCGCCCCTGCTCCCCGGCACGCGCCGCCTCGATCGCCGCATTCAAGGCCAGCAGGTTGGTCTGCTCGGCGATTTCCTTCACCTGCTGGGTCATGCCGGCAATGGCACGGGTGCTGTCGACAAATTCCTTCACCGAACCGGCGATTTGATTGACCGCCTCTTGCACACTATGGATTTCGCTGATCATTTCAGTCACATTCTGGTTGCCCTGTTGCGTCTGGCTCAAACTTTTTTCGGACAACTTGCGCACCTCCCCGGTGCTGGCGGCGACCGAACTGATGCTCGCCGTGATCTGCTCCACCGCCGCCGCCGTGGAAGAAGCCGCCTCGCTCTGCACCTGCGAGCTTTGCGCGATTTGCGAGGATGAGACGTGCAATTGTTCGGCGGTGCTTGACACCGTACCGGCATGGACGAGCACCTGGCGGATGATGTTGGCAAAACCGTCGATCAGTTTATTGAAAGCGGCGGCGGTTTGACCGATTTCGTCTTCGCTGCGCACCGTCACGCGCCTCGTCAAATCGCCGTCGGCCTGCATCATCAGCATTGCCTGCTGCAGCTCGCGTGTCGGCCTGATAACGAAGCTGATCAGCCAGCCAATCACGAAAAACAGAAAAACCTGAATGACGCCCTGCACACCCCACATGACCCAATTCGCGTTGTGCATCAACTCGAATTCATCGGAGACATCCAGCGTGATACTGACCGCACCGGCCACAGCGCCTTCCGGCACGGTGTGGCACATCAGACAATCGGTGCCGCGAAAATCTTTTTTGGCAATGAACGGCACGACGACGCGCAGAGATGGCACGCCGTTCTGTTCGGACAACTGGCTCTGTTCTTTGGCGGACGCAAGCGCCGCGCGATCCATTTCATCTGCCGCCTGCTCGGACGGCACTCCTTGCCCGTATTGATCCGCCACCGGCTTGCCGCGAATGACGCGCAAATTGAGCATCCTGTCCGATGCGCCCATTTTCTTGACATACAGCTCGCGCTGCGCGGAATCGCCGATGATGCCGTTGAGCATCAGCATGTTCAACCCGTTCAGCACACCATCAGCAGAAACAACCGCTTTTTGCCGCGCCTCTTCCAGTGTGCGCTCCTTGAACTCGTCCAATGCGGCGCGTTGCGCCAACACAAGAACAATCAGCAAGGTAAGCTGGATGGGTATCTGAAACTTGCTTTTTAACGAGAGCCTGCTCCACCAGTTTTTCATTTTTATTCTCCCTGTCAGGTCATTCCGGCCCGCCTCAACAAAAGCCAGCGCACAGGATACCAGCTCAATGCCCATCGGATAACGCCCAGCCGTCCAAGATGCTCCCGCCAGCAAAACACCAGACCGCTGCCCACAGATTGAAGCGCCCCTACTTTCAAATTATCAAGAATGCAGCCATGCGACAGCATGCATTTTAAATGGACAGCATCGATTTCTTGGATCGAACAGCGAAATAAACACCCGCCAATTCGCGGGATTAAGGCCGAGGCGTTGCCGGTGGTGCAGACGCCGCATCCGCATTTTGCGGGCTGATGTCTTGTTGCGCCCCCGCCTGCCCCTCTTGCGTGCCAGTTCCGTTGGATTCCGCATCGTCCTCGGCGGGCTCCTCGCCGACCGTACCGCCATCACGACTGGCCGCCTCCTCCGCCTTCTTGTTCATCACGATCATGCTGATGCGGCGATTGACCGGATTGAGCGGTTCCTCTTTCTTGAATAACACGGCTGAAGACAAACCCACCACGCGGACAATTTTCTCTTCCGCCATGCCGCCCACAATCAATTCGCGGCGCGAAGCATTGGCACGGTCTGCCGACAACTCCCAATTGCTGTACCCCGCCGCCCCCCCGCCATAAAGAGCCGCATCGGTGTGGCCGGAAATGCTCACTTTGTTGGGCACTTCGTTCAACATTTTGCCGATTTCATGCAGGATTTCCCGGGTGTAAGGCTCAAGTTCCGCGCTGCCGATCTGGAACATCGGGCGGTTCTTTTCGTCCACGATCTGAATGCGCAACCCTTCGCTGGTGATGTCCAGCAGGATCTGCTTCTTGAATTGCTGCAACTTGGGGCTGCTCTCGATGGCTTTCTCGATGCTGGCTTTCAGTTGCTTGAGCTTCGCAATTTCCTCCTTGCGCTGGATGCGCTCAAGCGCCTGCTTGGCATCTTTGAGGGTGATGATTTTTCTTTCGGGCGGAGTTTCACCCCGCTTGACTTGCCCTTCCGCCCGGGTGAGATCCTGGCCGCCGCCCTTGAGGATGCTGGTGGTATCGCCCGCCGTCGTGCCACCGGACAACGCCACCGCAAGCGGCGTTTTGAAATACTCGGCAATCCCCTCCAGATCACCCTTTGCGGTCGAACCGAGCAGCCACATCAGCAGGAAGAACGCCATCATTGCCGTGACGAAGTCGGCATAGGCAATTTTCCACGCGCCGCCGTGAGCCATGCCCGCGATCTTCTTGACACGCTTTACGACAATCGGTTTTTTATTTTTGTCGTCGGACATGATTCAGAGGACAGAAGACAGAAGACCGAGGACAGAGGTGTTGTCGCGGCAGCGCCGCGTTCTCAGATATAGTGTGCCGCGCAGCGGCACACGACAATCTGTCTTCTGTCCCCTGTTTTCTGTCTTCTGATCAGCGCTTTTGTTTGACATGCTCTTCCAGCTCGGCAAAACCCGGACGCTCGGTGGAATCCAGCACCTTGCGGCCGAATTCGACCGCCATTGCCGGCGCGTAGCCGTTAAGGTTGGCCAGCAGCGTCACCTTGATAACATTGAATATCTTGGTGCCTTCCATGGATTTTTGTTCGAGTAGCGTGGCCAGCGGGCCAATAAACCCGTAACCCAGCAGGATGCCCAGAAAGGTGCCCACCAGCGCGTGGGCGATCAATATCCCCAGCTCGGCAGGCGGGATGCCGACCGACTCCATGGTATGCACCACCCCCATCACCGCCGCAACAATACCAAAAGCCGGCATCGCATCTGCCAGCTTAGCGATCACATGGGAAGGCACCATTTCTTCATGGTGATGGGTATCAATTTCGATATCCATCAGATTTTCGATTTCCATCGCGTTCAGGTTGCCGCTGACCATGATGCGCAAATAGTCGGTCATGAACTCGACCACATGATGATCGTTGGCCACTTTGGGGTATTTGGCGAAAAGCGCGCTTTCTGCCGGCACTTCCACATCGCCTTCGATGGACATCAAGCCTTCCTTGCGCACCTTGTTCAGCAGCTCATACAGCAAGGCCATCAACTCCATGTAGTCCGCCTTGTTGTATTTTTGCCCTTTCAGGATTTTAGGCAAACTCTTGAGCGTCGCCCGGGTCACCTTGCTGGTATTGCCGACCACAAAAGCGCCCACTGCGGCCCCACCGATCATCAACAACTCGATCGGCTGTAATAGCGCACCAAGATGACCACCGGCCATGGCAAAGCCGCCGAACACCGAGAAACACACCACCACATAACCGATGATTACCAACATGCCCGCGTTTCCTGTTGTTGTTTATCCAGAGAATCCATTGTTCGCCTTGAATCCATTGCTCGCATTGGCAAGGAAGATTTGCGTCATTCCATTTTCCCTTCAATAGGAAAATAATTCGTAGGTCGGGCTCCGCCCGACATCTTTATCCGGCGGGTAGAACCCGCCCTACGATAATGCTCTATATGATGGAGAATTGGAATAATTCACATTCTGTCCGACCTGCCCATCTTTCCGGTTTATCCGGCTTCAGGGCTGAAGGATTGCCCCAGCAAGCATGCGCCAGCCAAGCCATGCATACATTCTAGATTAAATCGGCAGGATTGGAAGCAGTTGAATGCGCATTTGCGCAATTATTTGGCGGGGATCACAAGCGTGGCGCAGAACCGGGCCAGCTTTTCACGGCCATGACCCGATCAGCAAACGGCTAACGCGGCGGCTATCGAGGCCTGTTTGGCCGCCTTGGTTTTGCCGGCGCGCGCGGGAGGGTGACAGATGCCGCACACATAGTTATCGTACAGCTCGTTCGCATGGGCGACGAAATAGCCGCCGCACTCCCCGCACGGGGAAAGCTGCATCATCCCCGCCTTGAAAAAGCGCACCAGAAACCAGGCGCGGGTAACGCTCAACACCGGCTCGGAGTCTTCGATACCCTGCACCTGGTCGAGGTATAAACGGTAGGCGGTAATCAGCGCCTGCACGCCGTCGATTCCGGCGTTGACCACCAGAAACCGGTAAATATCCATGAACAGCGACGAGTGAATATTCGGCTGCCAGCTCATGAACCAGTCGGTCGAATAGGGCAACATCCCCTTGGACGGCGACTCGCCTTTGACCTCCTTGTAAAGCCGGAGCAAACGCTCGCGACTCAACGAGGTTTCTTCCTGCAACAACTGCAAACGCGCGCCCAGCCCGATCAGGTCAATTGCCACCTGGACCTGCTGGGCTTCGCCGGCTACGGTTCTGGCGGTCACGCCAACCACCTTGCTATACCAGCTCTTCAACGGGTTGCGCCGACATCAGGATCGCCGCATGCGCCTGCGACATCATGCGATCCTTGCTGTAACCGGTCACCATACTGATCAACAGATTTTCATCGAAGCGAAAACGGCACAACAGCATGTTGGACGCCGCCATCTTGATAATCTGCGCGGGGGTCAGACCGGCAATGATATCCACCAAGTCCTGGCTGATGCCCAGACGAAAAATTGCGGCCGGCTTATCCTCTTTGATCATTTGCTGCGCCAGCATCAAATAAGTCAGATTGATGTCGCGGATGCCTTCTTGCAATTGCATAGTGCTCATATAGCCTCCTTGTGCCAATGTAGCGTGCCAATATACGGCTCGGGTAACGTTCTTGACCGGCTGCGCATCCGATAATCATGCATGACCATCGAATTTCAGCAGTCGCATTATCACGGGCAACGCACAAGGAAAAAATTGGAAACCTGCCGTATTTTTTGTAAGCACTCCAACATGGTGCATGTAAGATTTACTCTTACAAAAACAAACCCTCCGCCTTGGAATAAGTGCGGAGGGTCGGTTGGGGCCAGCAGCTTTTCAGTATCGTGATTGCGATTTTCGGCGGATTATTTTGCGCAAACCGTCCGGTTTCGCCCGCCCTGTTTTGCCGCATACAAACATTCATCAGCGCGGTTCAGCAATTCATCTATCGACGCGATGCCCTCTTTCTTCTGCGCCACGCCGACGCTGATCGTCAGGCCGATACCCACCCCCTGATTTTTGAATTTCAGCGCCGCCACGCTCAGGCGCAGCCTCTCGGCGCATTGATACGCCGCATCGATGGCGGAATCCGGGCAAATCACGACAAACTCTTCCCCGCCATAGCGGCATACCACATCCTGCGCGCGCGCCGACTTGCGCAAGGTGTCGGCGATGATCTTCAGCACTTCGTCGCCTATCTGATGGCCGAATTTGTCATTGATCGGCTTGAAGTGATCGACGTCCACCATCAAACATGACAAGGTCCGGTCGCCGCGCTTGGACATTGCCCACTCCTGCTCGATACGCTCCATCGCCAAGCGGCGGTTGGGCAATTCGGTCAGCGCATCGGTCAAGGCCAGCCGCTGCAAACGCTCGTTGGATGCCGCCAGGTCTTTGGAAAAACGCAGCAACTGCTCGCGGTCGAAGGCCAGCTCCTCCTGCAAGCGCACCACCCGCTGCGCGGCGCGCAGGCGCGCGAAAAAAATCTTCTGCGCGACCGGCTTGACCAGATAATCGTCCGCGCCCGCATCGAACGCCTCGACCAGCATATCCACGTTTTCCTGCGCGGTGAGAATGATCACGTACACATCGCGCCGTTCCGGGCTTTCGCGCAATTTGCGGCACAGCGCAATGCCATCCATCTCCGGCAACGTCCATCCGGTAATGACCAGCTGCGGACGCTGCCGCTCGACAATCCCCAGCGCATCCACGCCGTTGCGCGCCGTCAACACCTCATGGCCGGCCGCCTTCAGCATGGCTTCCAGCAACACCAGCATGGCGCGGTCGTCCTCAACCACCAGCACGCGCATTTTGTAATCTGTCTGATTGGCATAGGCGCATTGCGACAACTCAGCCGACGAATCCGCCGTCTCCGACTGGCTCAACAGCTCCGCAAACGGCGGGATATGCACCATCTTCATATTCAACAATTCCAGCCATTCCAGCCAGTCATGCACACAGGCATCACCTATCTCGACCAGGTGATCCTTCTCGATCGCCACGCGCGCGGCGTACAGCCTCAGCTTCGCCACCAATCCGCCGCGCTCCGCAGGGCTCGCCAGGCACGCGTCCGCCAACAGCGAGGCGACATGCAATATATGCAGCAGCCGCCACTCGCGCGAGCCCTCGGCCATTTTGCTGGAATCGGGCTGGCGAAAATCATGCGCCAGCGTCTGAAAGATTTTGGGGAAACGCATATCTGCGAGTATCGCCTCGCTCAACTCCGCCTGGTCGCACTCAAATTTATCGCGCTCCATCTGGCGCAGTTCTTCCAGCGTCTTGCCCCGCACCTGTTCGAGCATCTCGCCATACTCTGCGGGATACGCCGTGGCCAAGGCAAGCTGCCCGATGTTGCCCAGCAACCCCAGCACAAAAATTTCCTCCGAAACAGCCAGCCGTGTGCGTGCCGCCAGATGTTTCGCGGCGATACCGGTCAACAGCGAATGCGCCCAGAAATGCGGGTAGTTAAACTGCTTGCAGGGTCCGTGGCGATAATCCACGATGAGCGCGATGCCCAGCACCAGTTGGCGCAGCGCATGCACTCCCAGCACCGTGACAGAATCGGCGATGGTCGCAATTGGCCGGGAAGGATTGGTGAGCAGCACATTGGCCGCCTTGATGACCCGCATGCTCAGCGCCGGATCGACGCCGATCAGCCGGACGATATCCTGATTGGACACTTCCTCGCGCTGCGTCAGGTTGATCACCTCCAGCGCCACCCCCTTCGGCGCGGGCAGGCGGTTGGCGATTTTCATGCGGGCCAGTATTGGGCTTTCTGCGACATCCATCGGATTGCTCCACGATTTTGTGCGATTTTACCCCAAAAATATGCCCGATACCTTTGATGTGACAATTCGCAAACTCGCAACCGTGCTTATCGGGTTAGCACCCAAGCCTACTAGATGTAGTGGGTCAACGACCCTTTCATGGACAGCCTGTAAGCCATGTGGCACGGGGCGTCGCAGCCATATGAGCCGGCAGGCCTTCTCATGACTGGTTCTCACGGCACACTACCTGTAGTGTGTTTGGGAGACAACCCGATAAGCACGCTCGCAACAATCCTGGCTAAAACAAAGCACTCTGTGGCTTGACGCGGGGCGCTTTGCTGGCAGGTTGGCGCTGAACGCAATGAAGCCAAAATCCGACAGCATGCGTTGGTGGTGCGTTAAGAAATGCGCTACGAAATTCAGCTTTCCACAATCTATGTGCTGCGACTCTGGCGCACGCGAAAAGATCGCTAGAGCTTTCTCAAACCAAGGAAAAACAGAGGGTGTCCCAGAGGTTTCCCCTAGGAAAGCCGTGGCCGGCTCCCATTGACTACCTCAGTTTAAATCGCACCCCCGCTGAAACCATAATTTCCCGCTCCCTTACCGCTTTATTTCGTGCAGCATCGCCTCACGCAAAATTTTATTAATGCGAGTTTGATACCCCTTGCCCATGGACTTCAACCACGTCAACACGTCTGTATCCAAACGCAATGTGGTCGCCTGCTTGGTCGGGCGATATAGCGGGCTGCGCGCCATAGTCTTCAAAAATTCATCCGTCAACGGTGGAATATCCGAGTAATCAATATCCCCGTCCTTAATCGCATCAAGGCGTGCGACAGCCTCCTCGCTCAACTGATGCGGACGACCCAAGTCAACCTTGCGCCGCACGATATTTTTTTTGCTCCCGCTCATTTGCCCTCCTCGCTGAAATCAACCGAACCACTTCTCCGCGCATCGTGTAGCTGACCACGCACACTCGCACGCCCATCAAACCAATCGTAATGCGCCGCTCCTCGCCATAATCTTTGCGCGCATCCTGCGCATCCCATCTCGACAGATCGGCAAACACATACAACGCATCCTCAAAACAGATGCCATGCTTTTGCTGATTAAGGCGATTTTTGCTCTCATTCCACTCAAACTCGATATCCATGCAATATTGTCAATACATAAAAGTAAATTGTCAATAATTACCGAAAAAAAACAGGGGAGACCGAAGTCTCCCCTGCTTGGTGTTGCAACTGCTTTTTCTGTTGTTCGGCGTGCTGTTAAACCTCAACCCATCCATGCGCGCTAATTCAACAGCTTCGTTACCGTTGCAACAATCCCGATACCCGCCGTAATTAACGCCCCCATCTTCATAGTCAGTCTCAGTTCCATCATTTTCAGGTCATCTTTTGTGGCAAGCCGTTCATCAATCAGATTTGTCTGCTCTTCAGCCAACACCTCTGCCTGGCCGAGCGGCATTCCAGCCTCCGTCAGGCGCTTAATAAATTTATGCGTGTCGAATGTTAACGCGCTCATGATATTTACCTCTCGGCGTTTCAGTATCGGATTACGATCCGCATTGTTGCTGATAGCAACTACCGATGCAAGCACAACATAAGAAAACAGGGGAGATCGAAGTCTCCCCCTGTTGGTTACACTGCTTTAGCTGGTGTTTGGTGGGCTGACAAACTCAACTACACGAGCTTCAACTAAGGGATACAGAAATTACAAACGTACCGTTTGGTCATGAACCTCACGATGATGTAGGTCGGGATTCATCCCGACGGGGTTGGGTTATGCGGCGCTCTGTCGGGATGAATCCCGACCTACGAAACCCGCCCCCGATTCATAAAAGGTACTTTTACAATTTCTGCATCCCTAATAAAACAGCCAGCCATCCAACTAACCCGGCAAAAAACACCGGGTAAGTCGCTGGTTATTACCAAGCCGCTTCCAGCATCGGAACGATCACGTCCTTGGCCACTGCTGCGCCGCCTTGTGTGCCGCCAGCGTTATAGGTGCTGCCAGATTGCGTCTTGCAGGCAGCGTGCAACGCAACGTTTTGTAGAGGCCACTTCCGTGCGTGCATGCAAGAAATGCAACAAAAAGACGCTTGCGGCTCCTGCTATCGCTCGGGAGCAAGGTCGCCAAGCGCATCGAAAAGCGGCTCCAGGAATTTCTCATACGACCTCCAGCGCTCCACGGAGGACTGGTAAATCGGTCGGCGTACCTGCGCCATGCTGGCAGTTTTGACCGCGCGTTCATTGCGGTGAAAATCCAGGCAGGCATCGTTCCACTCCAATCCGCAATAGTCGATGATGCGCCGCGACTGCGCCTCCTGATCCGCCACGACATCCTCATACCGCACATCGAGAAAAGCGCCTTCCGGCAACACGTTGCGCCAATGCGCCATAAGGCGCGCATAGCCGGCATAGTAGCGCCCGAGTTCAGCAAGATCGTAGCTGAATTCCTGGCCATCCTTGAACAGTTGAGTAAAGCAGGAAAGACAGGTATCCGCCGGATTGCGCTTGACATGAATTATTTTTGCGTTGGGCAACATCAGATGTATCAGGCCGACAACAAGAAAATTTGCCGGCATTTTGTCGGTGACGCGCAAAGCCGACGGTGCGCGGGATTGCAGCCCGGCAACATACTCCGCTCCCCAACTAGCAAGCTGCGCCTGATCCAGAGAGCTCAAGTTATCGTGAAAGGCAGAGCCCGCCATATTTCGCCGCATAATCACCTTCATATCCGGCAATTCTCCAGCACCATGAATGCCGGGATAACTGGAAACGATTTGCTCGACCAGCGTGGTGCCGGAGCGCGGCATGCCCAGTATGAAAATCGGCAAAGGCGAAGAATCCCCGCCGCCACGCAGCCTGCCTAGCGCCTCCGTGTCGAAGTTTTGCATGATCGAGGCGAAGTACTGCGCGGCCTGATCCGGATTGAAGCCTGACGTGGCACATTTCAACCGGTTGCCTTCGAGAAAATGCGGGAAGGCTTTTTCGTGAACACCGGTATCGTCATAGCACTTGCCCAGCGCGAAATGCAGGCACATCGCCCCGTCAACCGGCAACGGCGTTGCGCTGTTCCGGGTGGCCTGCTCGGTCGCGATCAGCGCCGCCATGTTTTCGTCGCCAGCCTTCACCTTTCTCGCCAAAGCAAGGCTCAAGCGCACCACCAGATCATCCGGCCTGACCTGAAGCGCTTGCCAGAAGCTGGCTTCAGCCTCGTCGATGCGCCCCCTGTCCAGAAGCAGCTTCCCAAGGTTGCCATGCGCTTCGGCGTAGTCAGGTTTAATCTGTAGCGCCTGCCGAAAGCTGGCTTCGGCCTCCTCCAAACGATCCAGCTCTTGAAGGAGATTGCCGAGATTGGTATGCGCATCCACATTGTCCGGGCTAATCTTGAGAGCCTGCCGGTAACTCGCCTCGGCCTCGCCAAGCCGGTTTCGGTCATGCAGGAGATTGCCTAAATTGTAATGTGCCGCAGCATAGCCCGGCTTGAGTTGCAGCGCCCGCCGATAGCTGGCCTCGGCCTCGTCAAGCTTGCCGAGTTCCTGAAGAATGTTGCCGAGATTGCCATACACTTCGGCGTGGTCTGGCCTGATTTTCAGCGCCTTCAGATAGCTGGCAGCCGCCTCGTCGAGACGCCCCTGTTTCCACAAGGCGTTGCCCAGGTTAAAACAAGCGTCGGCATCGTCCGGCCTGATGTGCAGAGCCTGCCGATAACTCGCCTCAGCTTCGTTCAGGCGATTGAGCAACAACAGGGTGTTGCCCAAATTGTAATGCGTCTCATGATCTCCCGGCAGAAGCTCCGCCGCCTTGCGCAAAGCAAGCAGACTATCCCTGCCCTGCATCTGCAGCATGACACCCAGCACCTTCCAGACAAACCCTGCCTCCGGATAGCGCTCAAGCAGCATGCGCGCCCGGCTTTCCAGTTCCGCGTGATGGCCGGCTCCGAACATTGCGACAAGCTGGTGAAGTTCATCTGGCGACGGACCCGACTTTCTCGCGCCCGCAACCGGGCCTCGCTGCCTGAGCGGCAAAGACTGGCTGGAATCCAACTTACCCGTGCAGCATTTTTTGTATTTTTTTCCGCTGCCACAAGGACACGGATCATTTCTTCCCGGATTCATTGCTCACCATAACCTCATTTCCTCCTGCGGTTTGCGTTGCAGTAATGCGCCACACTTCATTGCCAATTTGGCAAGGGAGAAAAAAATCTCAAGCGTACCGTTTGACCATGAGCCAAGTAAGCCCCGCATACGCGAGGCAAGGCGTGAACAGGAAACAATTGCACCCAAGACCCAAACCACCTCCAGCTCCCCCTTGTCAGGGGGAGAGCCAGTGCAGCTCCTCCCCTGAAGTGGGGTAAGCAGGCAATCCGCGCAACGGATGTCGCACAAGGGGAGGCTGGGATAACCAGCGACTTGGCCATCGCCTTTTGATGGCATAGTCGAATGGCTAGTTGTTTCACCAGGGGTTTGCTCTTGGTGGTTGCTGTTTGGCCATTTCCTATGCTTTGCAACCAATTGAAATTATGGGTATAAAAAGCTGTTTCTTGAGAGCCTGCCGAAGGGCCGGAATGACGAAATTTGAATTTTTAGAGATGCCCATGAGAACCTACGCGAATCCTGAATTATTGTGCGTAGGGCGCGCTGTGCGCACCATGGTGCGTGCTTATTATTTTCATTGCCTGGTTAATTTATTTTCGCCAAAATACCGACCAACAATGCAATTTGCGCCAGCCCCAAACCAACCATCCACTTGATCATATCCAGCTTCAGTTCTACCAAGTCCTGTTTTGTCGCCGACCGCCTCGGGAAAAGCCTTGCCATGCACTTTAGTACCTCGGTAATTTTCAGAAAAAAGCCTTCATGATGAGGGCGATAATCCCGCCCATCACAACACCCAGCAACACCTTGATTGGAGCCAGCTCTACCTGCAAATCTTTTTTTGTTACCAGTTCCTGATCTGCCGAAGCATCGCTGCCTCTGCTATCCATTTTTGCTTGCCCCCTTTTACGTGTCGCTATCAGAAAAATGACTTCAACACCAATGCCACAACCCCGCCTAGGATAAGCCCAATCATCCACTTCATCATATGCAACTCCGACTTGATGGGCCCCAATTCCAACTGCAAATCTACTTTCGTTACCAATTTTCTTGATCCGTTGAGGCATCTCTGTAAGCAAACGCAATAGCTTCAGCCTGCTTTTTGTCTATGCCGCTTGCCTCCAGCGTTTTGACGAATTTCAAGGTATCGAATGTAACGGCACTCATGATCTGCCTCCTCTGTTAGCTGTGTGGATTGTAGCAAAAAGAAAGTATTCAAGCGCAAAGAAACAGGGGGCGAAGCCTCACCATGTTTTGTTTACCGTTACGTTTCAAATACCAAGAAAACCGTGCTCCACTATTATTTGGTGCATCATTATTCATGCACCCTCGCTACGCGGGCTGAATCCGGTGATGCCAATAACCCGGCTCACGATGGCAGTGCATCACTGCCACAATCAGAATGTAATCTCTCTCAATCGTATACAGCACGGCATAAGGGAAAACCTTGGTCAGAAATCGGCGAACATCCTCTTCCATCACTCGGCAGGCTTGGGGGGCTACCACGATATGATCAACAGCAGACTGCACTGCCGCGATAAAGCGCGCACCCAACGGGCATGGCAGTAGCCACCCCTGATAATGAAACTGCCATGCCCGTTCCCCTCTCCTCAATCCTCTCCCGCAAGCGGGCGAGGAGGCAAACGATCGCTACGCGAGTTTCACGTTAAACCGATTTGCTGAGACTCATAGAAAACTGCAGATTCCTGAAACTCAGACGATGCTTCAGGATGAAACTCGTAATTCACTTTACGATTGCCGCACGCACTTGGAAAAAAGCAACCTCACCGGGTATCGTTGCCACCGCCCCACTACGCACCTGAGCAATGCGCCGCTGCGCTTCCTTAACCCATAACTGCCGAATGTAACCATCCTCTGCCGGATCAAGACTTTCCACCAAACGATCCGCCAACAGCGCACGCGCCTCGCTCGGCAAAGCGAGCGCGCCCTCGGCTATTTGCTCCAATGTGATTTGCATGGCTCACTCCTCTGATAACGACAAATGTGGGCATTGTTGCGGATAGACGTGATTGTTGCAAGCGCAAAAAACAGGGGGGACCGAAGTCTCCCCTGTTCGTTACATCAACTGCTTTGCTGTTGTTTGATGGGTATCGGCGGAGCCTGTCCTGAGCTTGCCGAAGGGCTCAACCCATCTACGCGAGCTAACCATTCCCGGCCAGGACAAATTTTGCAATCGTCAATACAATCCCCGCCACGGCAATCAGAGTTCCCACGTTCCACTTTATCAATTCTGCTTTTAGCTCTGACAAGTCCGCCTTGGTTGCAAGCGTACTTGCCCGTTCATTGATTTTGTCATTAATCTCCTTGCCTACAGATTCGACAACCCGTTGTGCCGTGTCGGTTCCGATGCCAGCTTCGAGCAACGCTTTATAAAGTTGAATTTCCATAGTGCATCCTTCTTAATGGAGCTATGCGATGCGCGCAGTGTAGCAAACTTTCGCTGGCTGTATACAAAAAACAGGGGAGACCGAAGTCTCCCCTGTTCGTTACATCAACTGCTTTGCTGTTGTTTTATGGGTATCGTCCCGAGCCTGTCGAAGGGCTCAGCCTATCCCGCGCGAGCTTCAGCCAAGCATCTTTAACAAAGCCACCAGCAACGCAATCTGGCCTGCCGCTATACCAAGCATCCACTTCACCAGCTCGGTTTTAAGCTCGGCAATACGCAAGTCCAGATCATCCTTGGTCACCAGCCGCTCGTTAATCAGATCGGCAACCGCTTCTGCTTGAACCTCGGCTTGCTCTTCAGTAAAGCCCACTGCCTTCATTTTTTTGATGTAGGCGTGCGTATCAAAAATAGCAGCACTCATTTTTCGCGTTCCTTAAAAATTCGGCAGCTTCGAGTTTCGCCAGTGTAACGAACTTTGCGTGCCACTGGTGCAAAAAAACAGGTGGGATCGAAGTCTCCCCTGTTGATGATGCAATTGCTGTTGTTTGTCGGGTTACGCGATGAAGCCGCTAACCCGACCTACGCCAACTCAAGGGTTCACTTTAATTTATTTCCCCAGCGCATCCACTTTCCTGAGAATCTTGCGCGACTGCTCGTCGCTCAGCAAGACAGATGGATCTGGTGCGTGTCCGTGCGGGCAGAGGAGTTCGCCCTTGACCACGCCGAAAAGGCGGCAAATGGCTGGGCGTACTTCGTAAACGGAACATTTTTTGGTTTCGGCGTCGAGCAGCGGACAGGTGTATATCCCCTGCTTCAGGTTGCTCTGCATCTGTTGTCTGACATCTTCTGCTGTACGCCCGGATGCCTTGAGGCAGCGCATATATTCAAGCCGCGTCAATTTGACCGGCCCGCAGCAATCAAAACAGCCCTCCTTGCATTTGAAGGTGGGCAGTCCGCTCAAAAGCTTGTCTATTTGGGCCAACTTTGCCGTGTTGTTCATCAGACTACCTCGATAAAACAGCTAAAAATCCGGTTCAAAAAACAGGGGAGACCGAAGTCTCCCCTGTTTCTTGCATCAACTTACTGAACTTTCAGGTATCGATCAAGCATACCCAATAGATTCTTGCTACTTAAACTAACCATGCAGGACAGCCTTACCAAGCCATTTCCAGCATCAATGTCAACAGTTCGTTTTCCGTAGTGGCAGTGTGTGCAGAGCCACTCGACTTGCTGTAGACCGCATGCAGCGCAACGTTCTGATACAGGTCATATATGGCCTGCACCGTCCATGCATCGTCGCCATTGACGTTGGAGGCGGCACCGTTATCGGCGCTGCGGTAGGCGGCACCGATACTCAACGCATGCGGGATCACGGTGTAATCGACACCGAGCGTCCATGCTTTCCTGTCAGTTACATTCTTAGAATTGTAGGCGGATGTTCTGCCGACCGGATCAGAAGGCGCTTTGGAGTGCTGCGCATACACGCCCAGCTCATTGCCGCCCACTTCACCCTGTGCCTGGAGGTCGAAGAAGGTTTGATCGGTCACGACTTCAGCACCCAAGGCAGCGTTATATGAACTTCCGCTCATCTTGCCGCCGCCCACCACCATCGACCAACTACCCACAGTCGGGGTCGCGGCAATACGGACATAGTTACTGGACAAAGCCGCCGCGCCATCAGGACCAAAGTTTGCGGCCCACTTGGTGAGGTTGATGAAACCCATGTCGTTCTGTGCTGCAAAGGCGAAACCGGTTGCCGCTTCTACATTCCTGTTGTACTGGATAGCGGAAGTATGGTCGCGGTGCTCGGACCAGCGATTGGCGCGCAGAACGCCGCCGCTGGACAGTTCGTATCCAACCATCGCGCTGCCGCCATCATTTAAGAAGGGCACTAAGGAGAGCTTGGCACCACCCATGTCAAACACGAACGGCATACGCGCGATGCCCAGAAGAGGCGCTGTTGCAAGCATCTGGCCTTCAAAGAAAAGGCCGACGTTGTCAGCGATACGGCCGCCGATCAACAGAGCGAATTCGTCGAAAAATTGCCATTGACCTTCGCCTTTATTTTGCGATGTGGCGGCTTTACCGAGAGCACCATCGTTGCTGGCTTGGTTGTTGTCCTGGTAGCGCAGCTTGACGATCATGGACATGTTCAGTGTGTCTGGAATCGACAGGTGTTCGCCTTCCACCTTGCCTTGCGAACCCATCATGGTGTAACCGCCAGCCTTGAATGCGCGACCAAAGCCGTTCAGGATCGGGAAATGTTGCGCGTGGCAAGCGGTGCATGCCATGCCGGTTTGGCGTGCATACGCCGGTATGGCGGCCGCTTCTGGGGCAAATGCGGTTGCTGCCAACACGCTTGCCAGAGAGAGAACGATTTTCTTCATTGTGTATTTCCTCTTAGAAATTGGTTTAATGTGCATAACTCAAAGTGATTGCAAAAACCCCCCTGCTACCACTAACGCGGACTGTATAGATTAAGGGGATAAACTGTCAAAGGTTTATGCGTGGGGTGTGGTTTTTTTGCAACATGGCAAGGTGAGGACGGGACGCCATGTCTTATATAAAGTATTCAAATAGTTGATTCTCAAGCGTTGTAGGTCGGATAACGCTGCGCTCATCCGACCTACACAAACCGCTACTTTTTCGGTTCCAGTTCGTCCGACTTAACGTGAAACAACCCAAACCCCTCCCAGCCGCCCCCACTTCGACAAGCTCAGGACAGGCTTATCAGGGGAGGAGTCTAGGCTCTCCCCCTGACGAGGGGGAGCTGGAGGGGGTTTGGGGTTGGGGGGTTGGGGTGTGGGGTTTGGGGTTTGGGGTTTGGGGTAAAACGCGAACAATTTTTCGAAATGTGTGACTACTCAGGTACAGCCGCTTTTCTCCTTCCCCCTTCCAGGGGGAAGGGACTGGTGTTGTAGCGTTTTCATGAGCATCGTAATTTCGACCTGAGTAGTTACGGTGGCTATCGCACATCATCCTATTGTTCATAGGATTTATGGCTTACCACTCCC